>CAUYTZ010000312.1:0-19426 GCA_963575695.1 uncultured Gammaproteobacteria bacterium
CCGCAACCGCCGCCTCGCTGGCCAGTCTAACCGCCTTGGCTGCGGTGATGCCGATGGCGATCAGGTGATCGGTCCAGGCGTCTTCGTCAGCAAAACTGCGGCCTTCCTGGTCGATCAGGCGGTCGATCAACGCCGGGGGGGCGTCAATTTCATACAGGTAGACCAGCGCGGACGATCGTTTCTAGCGGTCCTTGCAGTAAGCCGCCGAGATGAAGCAGGAACTCGGTCTTGTTGCGGTTGGCTATCAGGTTTTGGGTCCAGGCGTCTTCGTCAGAAAAACTGCGGCCTGCCTGGTAGATCCGGCGGTCGATCCACGCCGGGGGGGCGTCAATTTCATACAGGTAGACCAGCGCGGCGTCGTTGATCACGTAGTCCTGGAAAGTGCCGCGCAGTGTCATCAGGAACATCAGCCGGCTCTTGGACGCAACGGTGTCGAAACTGGTGAAGCGGTCATCGCCTGGACCCGAACCGTCCTCAACCCGGCCCATAGTCAGTTCTTGTCAAATCTGCCGCTGTTCGTTCAAACGGCCGGGGCCCGGTTCGTTCACGCCGAACCCAAGTCCCCTTCGATGTGGAACTACGTAACCGAGGAGGGGCAGGCCGGGGAGAGTATGCGCGCCGTCCAGGACTGGTGTGTCATCTGCGGGCATGTCCATGTGCCGTGCGTGTATCACATCGACGACCATGGTGCCGCCATCCGCTTCACGCCGCGCCAGGATATCGCGGTCCGTTTCGCCCGCACCCGGCGCTGGCTGGGTGTGGTCCCGTCGGTGGGCCAGCCGCGCGACGGCATTCCCATGGCCAGCTATGTGGAATGGGACGAGGGGGCGGCGACTTACACGCTCCGTCGTGTCGCCTATGACGTGCCGGCCGCCGTCGCCAAAATCCACGCCGTTGGTCTGCCGGAGCGCTTGGCCGACCGTCTGCTGCGGGGCCGCTGACATGTTGAGCGTCGATTTGCGGCGGATCGGCCCTGATTTTCAGATCGACGGCTTCCGCCTGCACGAGAAGCTTTATGACGGTGGCATGGCGACGCTGTGGCGGGTGACGCGCGACGGAACCACCATGCCCATGGCGATGAAGATTCCCACCTTCGAGCGCGGCGATCCGGTATCGTCGCTGGTCGGCTTCGAGGTGGAGCAGATGATCATGCCCCTCCTGGAGGGGCCGCACGTTCCCCGTTTCATAAGCAACGGCGCGATCGACAAACTGCCTTACATCGTGATGGAAAAAATTGAGGGTCACGACATCCTCAGTCTGCTCGACCGCACACCCATGTCGCTGGACGAGATGGTGGATCTCGGCTCGGCCATCGCCACGGCGCTGCACGACCTGCATCGTCAGCGGGCGGTGCATCTCGACATCAAGCCGAGCAACATCATGCGCCGCCCGGACGGCCGGGTGGTGCTGGTCGATTTCGGCCTGGCCTGTCACGAGGATGTTCCGGATCTGCTGAACGACCATTTCCAGGTGCCGCTGGGAACCGCGCCCTATCTGGCACCGGAACAGATTTTTGGCATCCGTAACGATCCCCGTAGCGACCTGTACGCTTTGGGCGTTCTATTGTACACCCTGGCCACCGGTGAACGGCCGTTCGGCTATCCGAAGGGCCGTTTCGGCTTGCGGCGGCGGCTGTGGTGCCAACCGCCGCCGCCGCGCTGGTTCCGGCCGGAATTGCCGACATGGTTCCAGGAAATCGTTCTGCGCCTGATCGAGGTTGATCCCAACGCGCGCTACCAGACCGGCGGGCAACTGGCGCTGGACCTCGAGCTTAAGGAGGCGGTCCCGCTGACCGAACGGGCCGAGCGGACCGGCCGCCCCGGTTTTTTGGAGGACGCCAAACGCTGGTACCGGTCCTGGTCCTGGATGCCGCACCGCCGTTCGGGGATTGTCGATGCCCTGGCCTCGGCCCCGCTGATCCTGGTCGCGGTGGATCTGTCGCCGGCCAGCCGCGAGCTCAATCTGCAACTTGAGCGCATCGTGCGGCGGGTTCTCCACACCGAACCGCTGGCCCGCGTGGTCTGCTTCAACGCGATGGAAGCCACCGTTCATCAGGATGGACAGGGGGCCTATTACAAACGGTTCGTCGAATTAAAGGCCTGGTCCCTTCGGTTGAAGCTGGCGGCCAACCGGTTGATCTGCATTGTAGTTCCAGCCGAGGATCCGGCGGAGGCGATCATCGACTACGCCGCGAGCCACCATGTCGATCACATCCTGATCGGCGTATCGGCCAGTGAAGTGTCGTACCGTCCCGGACCGGTGGCCGGTCGGATCATTGACGGGGCACCCTGCAACGTCACCATCGTTCGCAGTGGTGTCCGTCCCGGCCACAGCATAACCACTGTTGAAGGAACTGCGTGTGCCAGGCTTGAGAAGCCAGGGTTTCCTGGAGGCTAATTATGAATCGCGGTAGGAATGCCCGTTGCCGAGCCCCCCTCTTCAGTTGGGCAGGGGGGTAAATCACTCGCGGTTCGACGCGACCAGATCACGCCGCCCAAGCCGGCGCAAGGAAACGGCCAAGCGCGCGTCAGCCTGACGGATTTCTTCCAAGGTCTGCCGGGTGAAAGCGATATGATTTTCAGCCGCACGCCGCGCCGCCGCACCATCCCCGGCAATAATCGCCTCGCCGATCGCCTTGTGATGGGTCAGAAGCAGATCACGAACTCCCCGCCGTGCGTAAAGTTGTTCGCGATGATAGAACACATCGCGCCGCAGTAATTCGGAAAAGGCGCGCATGATGTGTAGGATTACGACGTTATGCGCGGCCTCATAGGTTGCGAAGTGAAGATCGGCATCCGCTTCGGACTCTTCGCCCGAGTCAACGTGACTGTGAGCCTTTTCCATCCGTTCCAGAATGCCTTGGATGGTGGCGCGGTCCAGTTCTGTGGCCCGCTTGGCCGCCATTTCTGCCGTGGCCCCCTCGATCACCCCGCGAAATTCCAGATAATCGAACGGAGCTCGCGCGTTACTTTGAATCAGCAACTCCAGTGGCTGCGTTAGTGGGCGCAGGAATTCCGCCACCCTCGATCCCTGACGGTCGGTAACCACCAGCCCGCGCCGCTCCAGTAAGGCCAGGGCATCGCGAAGCGACGGCCGCGATACCTCCAGTTTTTGCGCCAATTCCCGTTCCGGCAACAGCCGTTCACCGGGATGCAACGCCCCTTCAAAAATCAAGCGCTCCAAGTGACTGGCGACCGTATCAGCGATTTTCTCCGCCTTGATCGACTCGCTCATGCGTCCTCTTTCCATTCGCGGTTCGGTCATCGCCGCTTTGCCGTCCAACTTATTTCCAAACTGTTTGCGTGGCCACTTTAGGCGGACGGTTTCGTTCTGTCATCTCCTGGTCCGTCGGATTTACCGCCCTCTGGCTGCGACAAACGACCGCACCCCAGCTCCGATAAAATAAGTTGACCGTCCAAACGTGGTGGTCATATTATCTTACCAGGAAATCGAGGCGAGCGAGATGGAAAATCGCGGAGGAAGTGAGATGCGTGATGGCGTCCCCGATAAGCCTGAGGCGGTTTATTTTTTCGCGACGTGTCTGGTCGATCTGTTTTACCCCCAGGCCGGGATGGCCGGGATGGAGTTACTGAAGCGCCAGGGCATCCGGGTTATCTTTCCCCCCGGCCAGAGCTGTTGCGGTCAACCGGCGCGCAATAACGGCTGGTTCGAGGAGGCGCGCACCGTCGCGCGTCAGCAGTTTAAAAGTTTTCCTAAGTCGATTCCGATTGTGGTTCCATCCGGCAGTTGTGCCGGCATGATGCACGAACACTATCCTGACCTGTTTGCCGGTCAACCTGACGAGGCCGAGGCCAAGGCGTTTTCAGCCAGGGTTTTTGAATTGACTTGGTTCCTGGTTCATGTTTGCAATCTCAGCCTGACCGATCATGGAAAACCAGTCGCGGTCACATTTCACGGCTCATGTCACAGTCAGCGTGAAATGGGCGTGCGTGAAGAACCTAAGCAACTGTTACGGTCATTGAATAACGTTACTGTAGCTGAACTTGGGCGACCGGGTGAATGCTGTGGTTTTGGTGGAACATTTTCTGTTCGTCAGCCGGATATTTCTGCGGCAATGGTTGCCGACAAGATCGCCGACATCGTCGCCACGGGTGCCACGGAAATATTGTCCGGTGACTGCGGTTGCTTGATGAATATTTCGGGCGCGCTGAAGAAGACCGGCGCGCCGATCAAGGCTCGCCATATCGCCGAATTTCTGATTGAGCGAACCGAGCCGGGGGCGTCGTCCCCGACCCCCTGACCAGGACGCTACCCTGGACCCGCCAAAGGCCGGAGGCCTTTGGAAGCGATTATTTGGCGTGGTTATTCGAACCATAGGAAACACGAGATCATGTCTCCTTCCAGCGCAAATTTCACCGGCAAGGCGCGGGTGGCACTCAACGATCCCAAGCTGCGCGCCAATTTTCGCCGAGCCATGGACGGGCTGATGGCCAAGCGCGCGGCCCAGTTCACCGATCGCGCGGAATGGACCGCATTGCGGGCCCGGGGGGGTGAGGTTCGGACCCGGGCGTTGGCCAAACTGCCCGAATTGCTGGAACGGCTGGAACAACGGTGCGCCGCCAACGGGATCACCGTGCATTGGGCCGAGACCACCACGGAGGCCAACGCGATCGTGCTTGGCATTCTTCAAGCGGCGGGAGCCAGGAAGGTGATTAAGGGCAAGTCGATGGTCACCGAGGAAATGCACCTCAATGCCCATCTTGAAGCCCACGGCATCACCACTGTTGAATCCGATCTTGGTGAATATATTATTCAACTGGCCGGCGAGGCCCCATCCCACATTGTTATGCCCTGCATTCACAAGAATAAGGGCGAAATTGCCGAACTGTTTGCCCAGAAGATACCCGGTCAGCGCTATACAGAAGATGTCGACGAATTGACGGCCGCCGCCCGGCGGGCGTTGCGCGGAGAATTCGCCGGGGCCGACGCCGGTATTTCCGGGGTCAATTTCGCCGTCGCCGAAACCGGCACCCTGGTTTTGATCGAGAACGAAGGCAACGGCCGGTTGTCCACCACCCTGCCGCCGCTGCATATCGCCGTGACCGGCATCGAAAAGGTGCTGGAAAAACTGGAAGATGTGCCGCCGCTGCTGTCTTTGTTGTCGCGGTCGGCCACCGGTCAGCCGATCACCACCTATGTCAACATGATCTCCGGTCCGCGCAAACCGGGGGAACTGGACGGCCCGCATGCGGTGCATCTGGTGTTGCTGGATAATGGCCGGTCGCGAGTCTACGCTGATCCTCAATTGCGCGACACCTTGCGGTGTATTCGATGCGCTGCGTGCATGAATCATTGTCCGGTCTACACTCGGGTTGGTGGCCATACCTATAGTTTTACTTATCCAGGCCCGATTGGAAAGATTCTAACCCCGCAATTGGAAGGGCTGGACTGCGCCGGCGACCAGCCTCACGCCTCGACCCTGTGCGGAGCCTGCGCCGAAGTCTGTCCGGTTGAAATCCCGATTCCCAAATTGCTGGTTCGGTTGCGGCGGGAAGCCGTTTCGTCCGCCTCCGCAGCGGTTAAAGGCGGCGGCAGCGGGCGCTCGCTGGCCGAAGCCCTGGGCTGGCGCGGCTATGCCGTCGTGTTCGCCTCGCCGCCGCTTTATCGGCTGGTTTCAAGCCTGCTCGGTTGGTTCGGCAACTGGATGCCGGCCTGGGCTCCGATGCTGAAACCTTGGACCAGGACGCGAACTAAACCACACTTTGCCGCCAAAAGCCTGCATCAGTTGGCCCGCGAACGGGGAATCGATCATGAATAATCACCCGAGCGCCCGCACCCGCATCATGAGCCGGCTTACCGCCGCTCCCCACCGGTCGTTGCCGATCTCTCCGCCATCCGCAACCGCCGTCTGGACGCCGCCGGTTTATGGTCCGGCCCGGCTGGCCAAATTCCGCGCCATGCTCGAAGCCTCGCACGCCGAGGTTCATGAGGTTACCGCCGAGGATTGGCCACAACGGCTGAACGCGATTCTGACGGCAAAGGGAGTAGCCAGTCTGCTCTACGCGCCTTCGACCGCTGTTGGTCAGCAATTGGCTAAGGCTTGGGCTGGGGCCGAACCGCCGACTCCGGCCCTGGTGCCCTATGACCGGCCGGTGGAAGAGGTCAAAATGGTGCTGGTCAGTGGTGTGGATGCCGCCTTGACCACCGCGCGCGGCGGCATCGCCCACACCGGCTCCCTGGTGCTGTGGCCAACCCCGGAAGAGCCGCGTCTGATGAGTCTGTTGCCGCCGGTTCATATCGCGCTGATTGAAGAGGCGACGCTGTTCGACAGCCTGTCCGAGACCATCACCGGCCAGGGTTGGGCGAAGGGTCTGCCGACTAACGCGGTGCTGATTTCGGGGCCGTCGAAGACAGCGGATATAGAACAGACCCTGGCTTATGGTGTTCATGGCCCAAAGGACTTGATTGTCCTCGTAATGCGTGCTGCCCCATAAATATTGACGCCTGGCATTGGTAGCCGGCTCGTTGGCATAACGACGGAATCGAGGAACGGAATGATGACCATCGCCAAACACCTTGATTACGCTTCTGTGATCGCCGACTTGAGCCGGGCGGTTCCGGCCGAGCGCCTGTTTACCGACCCGCTAAGGCTGTTGGCCTATGGCACCGACGCCAGTTTCTACCGGCTGGTGCCGAAAGTGGTGGTTGAGGTGACCGATGAGGCGGAGGTCGGCCGGGTTCTGGCCATCTGTCGCGACCACCGGGCCCCCGTCACCTTTCGCGCCGCCGGCACCTCGCTATCCGGACAGGCGGTCAGTGATTCGGTGCTGATGATTTTGGGCCGTGGCTGGACCGGGGCCACGGTCGAGCGCCAGGGCGAAGCTATCCGCCTGCAACCGGGGGTCATTGGTGCCGACGCCAACCGGCTGTTGGCCAAATTCGCGCGCAAGATCGGTCCCGACCCGGCTTCAATCGACAGTTGCAAAATCGGCGGTATCGCCGCCAACAACGCCAGCGGCATGTGTTGCGGTACCAGCGATAATTCCTATCAGACCCTGGTTTCGATGCGGGTGATTCTGGCCGACGGCACGCTGGTGGATACTGCCGACCCGGCCAGCGTCGCCGCGTTTCGTATCAGTCATGGCGAGTTGCTGGCCGGTCTCGACGCGCTGGGCCGAAAGGTGCGCAGCAATGCCCCGCTTGCCGCTCGCATCAAACGCAAATATGCGATCAAGAATACTACTGGTTACAGCCTTAACACCTTGATCGATTACACAGATCCCCTTGATTGCCTAACCCATTTGATGATCGGCTCCGAGGGTACGCTCGGTTTCATCGCTGAAATCACCTATCGCACCGTGCCCGATCACGCCGACAAGGCCAGCACCTTGTTGCTGTTTCCCGATATCGCTGAGGCTTGCCGGGCGGTGACGCTGTTGAAACCGGCACCGGTGTCGGCGGTGGAGTTGATGGACCGCGCCGCCCTGCGCTCGGTTGAAGACAAGCCCGGAATGCCGGCTCAAATTCGCGGTTTGGCCAAGGGGGTTTCCGCCTTGCTGGTCGAAACCCGCGCCGCCAACGCCGAAGCGCTTCACGCCAACATCGTCGCGATCGGCGAGGTTCTGGGCGAAGTCACCACGCTGTTCCCGCCCGTCTTCACCGCCGATCCGGTCGAATACGGCAAGCTGTGGAAGATCCGCAAGGGACTGTTCCCGGCCGTGGGCGCGGTGCGTCCGGTTGGAACCACGGTGATCATCGAAGATGTCGCCTTTCCGATTGAAACCCTGGCCGCAGCCACGGTTGATCTTGAGCAACTTTGCCACCGTCACGGCTATCACGAGGCGATTATTTTCGGCCATGCGCTCGATGGTAATTTGCATTTTGTTTTTACTCAGGATTTTGGCACTCAGGCCGAAGTCGAGCGTTACGCCCGCTTCATGGATGAAGTCTGTGATCTGGTGGTCAAGAAATACGACGGCAGTTTGAAGGCCGAACACGGCACCGGCCGCAACATGGCCCCGTTCGTCGAATTGGAATGGGGGACCGAGGCGCATCAGTTGATGCGCGAGATCAAGCGTTTGTTTGATCCGGGACGGTTGCTTAACCCTGGCGTGATCCTCAACGATGATCCCCAGGCCCACTTGCGCAGCCTGAAGCCGTTGCCCGCCGCCGATCCGCTGATTGATACCTGCATCGAATGCGGCTTTTGCGAACCGCAATGTCCGTCGCAATTCATGACCTTGACGCCTCGCCAGCGAATCACCGGCTGGCGCGAAATTCGCCGCCTCGATGCTGCCGGACAAACCGCAGCCGCAACCGGCCTGCGCGTGCTGTATGACTATCAGGGCATCGACACCTGCGCCGCGTGTGGTCTGTGCAGCACGGTCTGTCCCGTTGGAATTAACACCGGTGATTTGACCAAACAATTGCGCGGTCAGCGTCGTGGGGCGGCCGCGCGGGGGCTGGGGGGGTGGCTCGGCCGGCATTTCGGCGCGGTCGCCGCCGTAACCCGCTTTGGCCTGGGAGCCGCCGCCCTGACCGCCAAGATGGTGGGGGCGGGACGACTGGAGACGTTTACCGCCGTCTTGCGCCGCCTGTCCGGGCAACGCCTGCCGCTCTGGCATCGCAGCCTGCCGACATCGGCGCGGTTTCAGTTTTCCGCCCCCTCGGCGAGCGAAGAGTCCCGGCCGAAGGTGGTTTACTTCCCCGGCTGCGTCAGCCGGACCATGGGACCAGCCAGCGATGACCGTGAAACCGGCCCCTCTCTGCCCGCTCGCACCGAGGCCCTGCTGCGCCAAGCCGGCTATCAGGTGATTTATCCGTCGGGACTGGAGGGACTGTGCTGCGGTGTGCCGTTTGAAAGCAAGGGGTTGGCCGAAATCGCCGACACCAAGACCGCTGAAGTCGCGGCCGCCTTGCGCATCGCCAGCCAGGACGGCGCGCTGCCGATCGTGTCCGATACCAGCCCGTGCTCACTGCGGCTTAAACAGAAACTGGAGCCGAAACTGCAACCTTTGGATGTGATCGAATTCCTGCATGATCATGTCCTTGGTCGCCTGCCGTTGACCAAGCGAGCGGAAACGGTGGCAATTCACGTCACCTGTAGCGCGCAACGGATGGGGCTGGCCGGCAAGCTGGAAGCGGTGGCCTCCGCTTGTGCTGAAACTGTGGTTCGTCCAGCCGGAATTACCTGTTGCGGCTTTGCCGGCGATAAGGGCTTCGTCCAGCCGGAGTTGAACGCTCACGCACTACGTAATCTGCGCGCGGCGATACCGACGGGCTGCACGCGCGGCTATTCCAATAGCCGCACTTGTGAAATCGGCCTGTCGCAGCACGGCGGTATTCCTTATCGCTCGATTGTCGATCTGGTCGCAGCCTGCGTCCAGCCACCAGAACGTACGGATTAATTTGCCTTCAGCGACCAGGGGCTTTGCCCCTTGGAACCCCACCAAGGGCGCTTCGCCCCTGGACCCGATTCTTAAATAAAGTGGGACCAGGGGCAAACCCCTGGCCTACAGAACCGAGCCACCGACTCATTAGGGAGGACTTATGCAAGCCTGGACCCAAGTCTACGATCCACTCGGTAATTTGTGGTTGTCATCACTGGTCGCCGCCATCCCGATCATCTTCTTCTTTGTCGCTCTGGCCATTTTTCGGATGAAGGGCCATGTCGCCGGCACCATCACCGTGTTGTTGGCGATAGCGGTTGCGGTGCTCTTTTACCGAATGCCGGTGATGTCGGCGCTCATGTCCGGGGTTCAGGGTTTCCTGTTCGGCTTGTGGCCCATCGCCTGGATCATCATTGCCGCCGTGTTCCTTTATAAGGTCACGGTCAAAACCGGACAGTTCGAAATCATCCGCTCGTCGGTGGTTTCGATCACCGAGGATCAGCGGCTGCAAATGCTGATGATCGGCTTTTCCTTTGGTGCCTTCCTGGAAGGTGCGGCCGGATTCGGCGCGCCGGTGGCGATCACCGCCGCGCTGCTGGTTGGGCTGGGCTTCAATCCGCTTTACGCCGCCGGGTTGTGCCTGATCGCCAACACCGCGCCGGTTGCGTTCGGAGCCATGGGTATTCCCATCATCGTCGCCGGTCAGGTTTCCGGTCTCGATACCTTCAAAATTGGCGCGATGGCCGGTCGCCAATTGCCTCTGCTGGCGGTGTTCGTGCCATTCTGGATCATCTATATTATGGACGGCTGGAAAGGCGTTAAGGAAACCTGGCCGGCGGTACTGGTTGCGGGTGGCAGCTTCGCCTTCGGCGTCTTCTTCACCTCCAACTTCGTCGGACCGGAACTGCCCGACATTACGTCGGCCCTGATCAGCCTGATTTCAATCACCGTGTTCCTGAAGTTCTGGAAGCCGAAGAGCATCTTCCGCTTCAAGGCCGAAACCGAAGAAGAAAAGCACTCCCACGACTACACCTTTGGTCAGGTCATGCGGGCGTGGTCTCCGTTCCTGATTTTGACCGCCATGGTTACCGTGTGGAGTCTGAAGCCTTTCAAGGCCCTGTTCGCCAAGGGCGCGGAAATGGCCTTCACCAACATCAATTGGGAAATCCCCTATCTGCACAACCTGGTGGCCAAGGTGCCGCCGATTGTGGCTGTAACCAAGGCTGTGCCTGCGGTTTACACGCTCAATCTGGTATCGGCCACCGGCACCGCGATTTTGATCGCCGCGATCATCGCCATTGTCGCCTTGTCGATGAAGGCAAGCGACGGCATCAAGACCTTGGGCGAAACTTTTACTGAGTTGAAGCGCCCAATCTACACTATTGGCACCGTGCTATCCTTCGCCTATGTTGCCAATTCTTCTGGGCTATCCACCACACTGGCGCTGTTGTTGGCTGGGGCTGGGAATAGTTTCCCGTTCTTCTCGCCGGTCCTGGGCTGGTTGGGCGTGTTTCTGACCGGTTCCGACACTTCATCCAACGCACTGTTCTGCGCCCTGCAAGCCACCACAGCCCACCAGATCGGGGTTAGCGACATTCTGCTGGTTGCGGCCAACACCACCGGCGGCGTCACCGGTAAGATGATCTCGCCGCAATCAATCGCGGTCGCCTGCGCCGCCGTCGGTCTGGTTGGCCATGAAGCCAATCTGTTCCGCTTCACGCTCAAACACAGCATATTCTTCGTGGTGATCATCGGCGTGATCACCACTCTTCAGGCCTATGTCTTTTCCTGGATGATCCCTTAACCTTACCCCCATTGGTATTAGAGGGGTGCTCCGTACCCCTCTAAACTCTCCAGTTAGCCCACGGTCGTTTAGCCCAGCAGGGCTTCCAGCCGTGCGCGCAGCTCTACCGTGTTTACCGGGTGTGGGGTTCGCGTGAAGCCCTGCGCATAGAGCCAGCGGGCCAGCGATGGCCCGGTCAATTCCGGAGTCACTGCGGCGATTTCAGCCATCTCTTCGGCATTGCCGTTGCAGTGCAGCACGATATCGCAGCCGGCCTCTAACACCGCCGTAGCCCGCTCGGCGAGTGTGCCATCCAGCGCCTTCATCGACAAATCATCCGAAAACAGCAAGCCGTTGAAACCCAGATCGCGGCGGATAACCTGGCTGATGACCTTGGCCGAAGTGCTGGCCGGCTGTTCATGGTCGATCGCGGCATAAACCACATGGGCAACCATGCCCAAGGGCAGATCGGCCAGGGCTCGGAACGGCGGAAAATCTGACTTGTTCAGCGACCCGAACGAGGAGTTGACCACCGGCAGTTCATCATGGCTGTCGGAACGGGCTCGGCCGTGCCCGGGAATATGCTTGATCACCGGCAGTACGCCGCCGGCCAGCAGCCCTTCGCAACTGGCCCGGGCCAGCTCCGCCACCACTTGTGGGTCTTCAGCGAAGGCGCGGTCGCCGATGATGTCATGCGCGCCCGGTACTGGCACGTCACACACCGGCGCGCAATCAACATTGATGCCCAATTCGTGCAAGGTTTCGGCCAGCAGCCGGGCATTGATCCACGCCGCCTCACGCCCGGCGGCGCGGTTGCGCCCGGCCAGTTCACCAAAAGTGCGTGCCGAGGGATGCTCTGGCCAGTTGGGCGGCCGCAGTCGCGCGACCCGCCCGCCCTCCTGATCAATCAGAACTGGCGCATCTTCCCGTCCGATCGTGGTACGCAGATCGACAACCAGCGCTCGAACCTGTTCCGGGGAGTCGCAATTGCGGCGGAACAGAATGAAGCCAAGCGGATTGGTGCGGCGGAAGAACGCCCGCTCCTGATCGCTCAGGACCGTGCCAGCGCAGCCGAACACCACCGCCCGCAAAGGCGGCGACGCGGCGACGGATCGCTCCGGTTCAGACACGGCCTGGGAACTGGGCGAAAAATCAGTTTCTGACGACCTGGCAAACGACATTTTGTGTCTTCAATTGGGCGCAGGTGTCTTTAGCCCGATTCTCATCGAGCGGACCGCCGCGCAAGCGGAAATAAATGCCCTTTTCGCCGAGATCGGCGCGCATGATCGATGGCGATAGGCCACCGAGCTGGGCGGGATAGCGTGTGGCCAGCCGACGCCATTCAGCGGTGGCATCAGCCTCTGACTTAAGCGAGCCCAATTGGACGCGGAACGAAGCACTTCCTGATGTTGCCGGCCCCCCTAGTGCCCCCCCTGGAGTCAATCCCGCAGCCACAGCCGCCGGCGGGATTGGGCGGGGCTGGACTGGGGGAGAGAGCGCGGCCCCGGTTGAGGGTGTGAATGCCGACAACCCAGGCATGGCCGGCGGCGGCTTTGGCACCGCTGGCTGTGGTGGCTTGGCCGGTTGTGGTTTGGGTGGCGTTGCCGTTGCTGTCGGCGTCTGGCCGACGGCCGGCGGAGTCCCCGGACCCGGACCCGGACCGGTTCCGGTGGCTGGGGGTGGCGGAAATGCTGCTGGCGGCGGCGTCAGGGCCTGAGGGGGCGGCGCTTGCGGTCGGGGCAACGGTGCTTCCGGACCGGGCAGAATCCGCTCGATCACCGGCGGTGCCGATTCCGGGTCCAGTCGATCGTAAACCAGCACATCCTGATGGGGCACCGCCATGCCGCCCGGCTGGTCGGGTTTCATCTTGGTTGGTTTGTGGTCGGCTTGAATCAGCGGCACCCCGGTTTCACTATCGCGACCGGGACGGCTGAACATCAGCAATCCAACCCCAACCACGGCGGTCATGCCGATCAACGACATGATCAGTGTCGCCAGCCGTCCACGACGCGGCACATAGCCCTGGCCGGGACGACGAAAATGATCGGCCGGATCGGCGATCAGCACTGGGTCGTGGTCGTTCCATTGGTTCATGAACGCAGTTCCTCAACCGGCTCCACGCCGATTGTGCGCAAGCCCGAAGCGATCACCACCGCGACCGCCCGGACCAGTGCCAGCCGGGCCAGAGTCAGCTCGGCATCGTCGGCCAGCAGAAAGCGCAAACTGGCCTCATCCTTGCCCCGATTCCACAGCGCGTGGAAATCAGCGGCCAGTTCTTGAAGATAGGTCGCGATGCGGTGCGGTTCATGGGCTTCAGCCGCCGCTTCCACCAAGCGCGGCCATGCGGCCATCCGCCGGATCAGCGTCATTTCCTCCGGCTCTGACAAGCGCGCGACCGGAGCCTGGGCCAGCGCGGCGTCAGTCAGATCCCGGGGCAAGCCCGGGGGCAGATCCCGCCCGGCCAGAGCCTCGACGGCATGGCGCAGCACCGAGCAGCAGCGGGCGTGAGCGTATTGAACATAGAATACCGGGTTGTCCTTAGACTGCTCGGTGACTTTGGCGAAGTCGAATTCGAGCGTCTGGTCGTTGCGCCGGGTCAGCATGATGAAGCGAATCACATCCCGCCCAACCTGATCGATCACGTCGCGCAAGGTAACGAAGGTGCCGGCACGTTTGGACATTTTAACCGGTTTGCCATCTTGGAGCAGGTGGACCAACTGGCAGATCTTAACATCCAGTTCAGCCTTGCCGTCGCTGATAGCCTTAGTTGCAGCCTGCATCCGCTTGATGTAGCCGCCGTGATCGGCACCCCAAACGTCGATCTGGATTTCGAATCCGCGCCGGTATTTATCCAGATGATAGGCGATATCGTTGGCGAAATAGGTGTTGGAGCCGTCTGATTTCTTCAGCGGCCGATCGACATCATCTCCAAACTGGGTGGCGCGGAACAGAGTCTGCGGCCGTGGTTCCCAATCATCGAGAGTCTTGCCCTTGGGCGGCTCCAGCACCCCGGTATAGACCAGCCCGCGTTCGGTCAGCGTTTCCAGCGCCGCCTGAACCGCGCCCGAGGCAACCAAAGCCCGTTCGGAGGTAAACACTGCCATGTTTACGCCAAGCGCCTTCAGATCCTCGCCAATTCCAGCCATGATCCGGTCGATGGCGAAATCACGCATCACCGGCAGAGATTCCGCTTCCGGGGCGTCACGCCAGCGCGGCCCATCGCGCTCGGCCAGTGCTTGGCCGACCTCACGCAGATATTCGCCCGGATAGAGGCCAGAGGGAATCTCGCCAATCGTCTCGCCGAGCGCTTCACAGTAACGAAGCAGGGTTGAGCGCGCCAGCACCTCGACCTGAGCCCCGGCGTCGTTAATGTAATACTCGCGGCTGACGGCGAATCCGGCTTTTTCCAGCAGCCCGGCCAGGGCGTCGCCAACCACCGCGCCACGGCCATGGGCGGCGTGGAGGGGGCCGGTTGGGTTGGCCGAGACGTATTCGATATTGACCCCGCGACCACCGCCCAGGGTGCTGTCGCCATAGCCGACACCGGCGATCAGGACTTCGGCCAGACGGGCCCGCCAGAAATCATCGGCCAGCTTCAGATTGACGAAGCCGGGACCGGCGATATCCACCCTGATCACATCACTGTGGCCGCGCAGGCGTTCGGCCAGGACTTCGGCCAGTTTGCGCGGGGCCATGCCTGCGGGTTTCGCCAACACCATGGCGGCGTTGGTCGAAAGATCGCCATGCGCGGTGTCACGCGGTGGTTCGACCGTAACTTTTGCGGTATCGAGAGCAGCCGGGATCACGCCCTCGGCGGCTAGGCGATCGAGAATGCCCCGCAATTCCTGATGAAAATACCGAAAGACGTTCATGCCCAATCCATCGCCTGCGCTGGCACCGCGTTGCCTGCGGCGGCAGGCATAAACCGCGTTGCCTGCGGCGGCGGGCATAATGCGGCGAATGGTGCCGGCCGTCAAATGGAGCGGGGGTGTTAAGTGACGGAAGTGGCCGTTAGAACTGGATTTTGTTGCCGAGCGTTGCGCTTTGGGCACCAACTTGGTTGTTCGTGCCTTCGCCAACCAGGGCACCCCCCCCTCTATTCCCCCTGGCCGTCGGCTGGCAGCAGTAGCCCCGTCACAGAACCCGGCGTACCCAGCACCGCTCGCGCCGCAAGATTAACTTGTTCCGCCGTCACCGTGGCAATTCGGTCGAGCCAGCTTTCCACATCTTCGACCGTACCACCGGTAGCAAGCGCCATTCCAAAAGCATAGGTCGGGCCGTGTAGGCTATCGCGGGCATAGGCGGCTTCGGTCAACATCCGCTGCCGCGCGATGGCGACCTCCGATTCGCTGACCCCATCCTTCAGCAACGCCTTGAGTTGCGTTTCCAGTGCCGCTTCAACCACATCCAGCCCGGTCCCAGGAATCGGGGTCGCCCCCAGCGTAATCGACGAAAGATCATAGGCCGTGGGTGAATAGCTGAACCAGACCGAGGCCGCGACTCGGCCCTCGACCACCAGCGCGCGATTCAGTCGGCTGGTGGCACCGCCGCCCATGACTTCGGCCAGCACCTGCAACGGATAGGCGTGAACCGAGTCGCCACGGTGGTAGGACGGAGCCTGGAATTGGTGCTGGACCACCGGTTGCTTGACTTGATCATCGCGCAACGTGACTCGGCGTTCGGCGATCGGCGGTGGCTCCAGCGGCCGGAACCGTGCCGGAACCGCCCGAGCGGGGATCACGCCGTAAAACTTTTCCGCCAATGGTTTTAGGTGTTCGGCGTCGATGTCGCCGCTGACCACCAGCACGGCGTTGTTGGGTGCATACCAGGTGCGGTAGTGGGCTTCGGCTTCCGGCCGGCCTAGCCGCTCGATTTCCGCCTTCCAGCCGATGATCGGGCTCCCATAGGGATGGTGAACGAACAGCGTGGCGTTGACTTGTTCACTGAGCCGGTCGGAGGGATCATTTTCACTGCGCTGGCGTCGCTCTTCCAGCACCACATCCCGTTCCGAGGCGATGACCTGATCGGTCAGCTTGAGGTTGGCCATGCGGTCGGCCTCAAGCTCCATCACCAGTGGCAGCCGATCGGCGGCCACGGTCTGGAAATAAGCGGTGAAATCCCAACTGGTGAAGGCGTTTTCCTTGCCGCCATTGCGGGCCACGATCTTAGAAAACTCGCCACCCGGAACGCGCTCGGTGCCCTTGAACATCAGATGTTCCAGGAAATGAGCGATACCGCCCACCCCTTTCGGCTCATCGGCCGCACCAACCTTGTACCAGACCATGTGCGACACCACCGGCACGCGGTGATTGGGAATCACCACCACTTGCATCCCGTTGGCCAGGGTGAAGGTTTCGGGGAAATAGACCCCGGCTTCGGCCGGCATCGTCATCCCGGCGCTTAGACCGCCCGCCACGATCGCCGCCGTCATAACCCCTGCGGCCGCACCCTTCCGCACCCTTACCGGCATCGTGTTCATCCGCTTCGCCTCTTGCCTTTGGTCTTACTCCGTTCCGTCACTGTAGCCGGTTCCGAACCGCATGGAAACCGTGTGCCGGTTGTCGGCTACTCGAGGCTTGATCGGAATCGTGGTTCCGATTACCGTCAAGAGAATTCGCCAGGGTGAAGGCGACCAACGACCGGAGGGCGCGAAGCCATGACTTGGCTCAAGGATGGCTTGCGGCAAATCCTCTTTGGCAATCCGATCTATAATCTGACCCTGGCCGGACGGCCGCCAACCGAATTGAGCGCGGTGCCGCTTGACCCATGGCCGGGCGACGAAGCGACGGCGACGGCGATGCTGGGCGGCGCGTTCACCTTCTCCGGACAGACCATCCGTCTGGATGAAACACCTTATGCCGAGAAATTCTGGGTTCCGGACGGGGCCTCGCCACAATGGCTGAGGAGCCTACACGGGTTTGACTGGCTGCATGACCTGCGTGCGCTCAACGGCGACGATGCGCGCCGTTTGGCCCGTAATCTGATTTTCGCCTGGATCGACACCTTCGCGGTTTGGAATGCCGACACCTGGAGTCCAGAGTTGCTCGGCATCCGCATCGCCAACTGGATCGCGCTGCACGATTTTTATTGCGCCAGCGCCGAGGAAGGCTTTCGCGTCTGTGTGTTCGACAGTCTGGGCCGCCAAACCCGCCATCTGTCCAGGGTGATGCCCGGCACCCTGCACGGCGAATCTCTGATCCTGGCAATTAAAGGGTTGGTGCTGGGCAGTCTGGCGGTCCCGGAAGGGCTCCGCTATCGGACCAAGGCCTCGCGATTGCTGGAACAGGCGTTGCCGCATCTGCTGCTGGCCGACGGCACCCATGTCAGCCGCTGCCCATCCACCCATCTGCGCATTCTGCGTCACCTGCTCGACATGCGGACGGTGTGGCTGGCGGTTAAAACGCGGGTGCCGGATGCGCTGCAACAGACGATTGAACGCATGACCCCGGTGGTGCGTTTCTTCCGTCACGGCGACGGTGGGCTGGCGGTGTTCAATGGCGGGCAGGAAGAAGTGCGGACTCTGGTCAGCACCATCCTGGTTCAGGCCGATACCCGCAGTCGGCCGGTCAAGTCGCTGATGCAGGCCGGATTTGAGCGTTTGGCCTTGGGCCGAACCGTGATCCTGGTCGATAGCGGCTTGCCGTCGCCGCCGGGTGAAGATGCTCAGGCTCACGCCGGCACGCTATCGATGGAATTCAGCGTCGGCCGCGAACGACTGATCGTCAATTGCGGCGCGCATCCGACTGAAAAAGGTGCTTGGCGCGGGGCGTTGGCCGCGACGGCGGCGCATTCGGTCTTGACTGTGGCCGAAACCAATTCCTCGGAAGTGCGCGAAGCCGGAGGCCTGGGCCGTCGGCCGGGCCAGATTCGTCGCGACCGCCGCGATACCGAAACCTCGGTTGGAATCGATGTCACCCATGATGGTTATGAGCGCGGCTTCGGGCTGATCTATCGCCGGCGACTGGTGTTGAGCGATGGCGGCGAGTCGCTTCATGGCGAAGACATTCTGGAACCACCGCCCGGTCAGGCTGGAACCGTGCGGCCCTGGGTGTTGCGTTTCCACCTTCATCCCGATGTCCAGACTCACCGTTTGGAAGATGGCAGTGCGGTGTTGCTGCAACCGTCCAGCGGCTCGCAGTGGTGGTTGAGTTGCGAGGACCGCCAGTTTGAATTGGGCGAGAGCGTTTATCTCGGTGATCGCGGGCAGATCCGCCCGTCGAGCGTGGTTATGATCAGCGGGGAAACCAACACTCGCGGCGCAACCATCTTGTGGACTTTGCGTCGTGAAGGTGATCCGGTCACTGGCTGAGGTCTGGTAAGGTAATGAGTTTCGTCCTAAGTTGGGTGGGTCCAGGGCGAAGCCCCTGGTCGCCGAAGGCATATGTTATCATGATCATAATTGACCCCCATCCTGGACGCGCCATGCCTCTCCTTCCACGCTTTCTGGTTCTGCCGCTTGTGGCTTTGCTGCTGTTCGTCGCCCCAGCCCGAGCAATTGAGATTGAGCGCGTGGTCAGCCCGGGCGGAATCGAAGCCTGGCTGGTTCGTGATCCCAAAATTCCCGTGATCGCGCTGGACTACTCGTTCACCGGCGGCGATTCGCTTGACCCGGCCGGACGCGAAGGTCGGGCCCATCTTGCCTCTGGGATGCTCAACGAAGGGGCTGGCGATCTGGATAGCCAAGCGTTTCAGCGTCTGATGCAGGATCTGGCGATCACCATTTCCTTCGACAGCAGCCGCGACATTTTTTCCGGCAGCCTTAAGACACTCAGTGCCAATCAGGATCAAACCTGGCGGCTGGCGGCGCTGGCGCTGACCCAGCCCCGCTTCGACCCCGAAGCGATTGAGCGGATTCGCAATGCCGTGCTGGCCGGAATTCGCGCCGATTTGGGTTCACCGGCCGCGATCGGTCGCAGCACGTTTTACGGGGCGATGTTTCCCGGTCATCCCTATGGCCGACGCGCGCGCGGCACGGTTGAAGGCGTGACCGCGACCACCGCCGACGATCTGCGCGCCTTCGTGGGAGAGCAATTGACCCGCGATCGGTTAAAGGTGGCGGTGTGCGGCGATATTACCCCGGAACAACTGGGCAAAGTGCTTGATCAGGTGTTCGGTGCGCTGCCAGCTAAGGGCGAGCCGATTCAGGTCGCCGACATCGCCCCTCAGGCTGCGGGCGAGATCATTCAGGTTACGCGACCCATCGCCCAGACCATGATCACCTTCGGCCTGCCCGGCGTAAAGCGCGATGATCCGGATTGGTTTCCGGCCTTTCTGCTTAATCACATTTTCGGTG
>CAUYTZ010000313.1:0-4741 GCA_963575695.1 uncultured Gammaproteobacteria bacterium
TTGGTCGGGTTCCAAGGGGCCTTGCCCCTTGGTCGCCGAAGGCTAGGGCCGTGTCTTTTCCTTCGGCGCGGGGGGGGGGGGGGGCGGGGCGGGGGGGGGGGTGGGGGCTGCGGCGGTGGGTGGTGGTTGGTTTTGTCTGGTTGGGGGCGTGTTTTGTTTCGTTTCTCTGACGGGTTTTTTTTATTCTGTAAACCTCCCCCGACCCATTAAAAACACCCCCGCCCGCCCCCCCCCCCCCCCCCCTCGCCGAAGGCAAAGACACGGCCCTAGCCTTCGGCGACCAAGGGGCAAGGCCCCTTGGAACCCGACCAAAGGCCGGGAGGCCTTTGGAAACCGTTACTTGGGATGGTGTTGAATAATGAGGCTTACGAGAACACTTATCATTGCATTGCTCATGCTGGCCGGGGTGGCTCAAGCAGCGGAAGAGGGCACGATTCCGGCCGAAGCCAAGCCGTTGATCGGCGAGGCCTTGCGTGCGGTGGTCGCGGGCAAGACTTGGCGCTACGAGATCGCCAAACCCGGGAATCCCTATCGCGGCCAGGAAATGGAAATCGCCTATGCCACCGACGGCACCTTCCGTGGCCGCAACGCCACTATCGGTGGCGAGGATGATGGCCGGTGGAAGATCGACCAGGACAAGCTGTGCACGTTGTGGACTCACTGGGCCCCGATCATGGTTTGCTCACGGGTGCTGGAGGTCAACGGTGCTCTGATCAGGGTTGATCCCGGCACGGGAACGAAGGTGGTGTGGGTAATCAAAGAAATAAAGTAGCGGCCAAATAGCGAAGGCCAGGGGTGGGGAAAGATGATTTACCGCGAGGCCGGACAATACAAGACCAGTTACGCTGCGGATCAGGCAATCTTTCCGATTCGCCAGGATCGAATCGGTATCGCGTTGATTCTGGTGGTTGCGTTCGGTCTGGTGCCACTGGTCGGCAGCCAGTATGTGCTGTCCACGATCATGATTCCGTTTCTGCTTTATTCGTTGGCGGCGCTGGGGCTGAACATCTTGACCGGCTATGCCGGGCAGTTGTCCCTGGGTACCGGCGGTTTCATGGCCTGCGGGGCCTTTGCCGCCTACAAGCTGACCACCGCCTTTCCTGGCCTTAATATTCTGATCGTGTTGTTTCTGTCCGGGGTGGTTGCGGCCGGCGTCGGCATCTTGTTCGGCCTGCCTTCGTTGCGGATCAAGGGTTTTTACCTGGCGGTGGCGACCCTGGCCTCGCAATTCTTCCTGGTTTGGCTGTTCACCAAGGTTGCCTGGTTCACCAATTACGCCTCCTCGGGGGTGGTCAGCGTGCCGCCGCGCGCGGTGTTCGGCTCGATCTTTGTTACCGGTAATGAGTCGACGCCGGCGATCAAGTATCTGTTCGCGCTGAGTGTGGTTTCGGTTCTGGCACTGGCAGCCAAGAACATGACCCGCTGTTCGATCGGTCGCCAGTGGATGGCGATCCGGGATATGGATATTGCTGCCGAGATTATCGGCATCCGGCCGTTACATGCTAAGTTGTCGGCGTTTGCAATTTCTTCGTTTTACTGTGGCGTGGCCGGGGCGCTGTGGGGGTTCATCTATCTGGGGGGCTTCGAGCCGACCGCATTCAATATTGACATCTCGTTCAAGATTCTGTTCATGATTATTATTGGTGGCTTGGGCAGTATCCTGGGTAGTTTCTTGGGCGCGGCGTTCATTGTTGTGCTGCCGATCGCGCTCAGTAATGGCCCGGCAGCGCTTGGGCTGCACCTGTCTACCGCCTTGGTCAGTCATCTGGAAGCGATGACTTTCGGCGGGTTGATCCTGTTTTTCCTGATCGTGGAGCCACACGGGCTGGCGCGGTTGTGGCGGATCGGTAAGGAAAAGTTGCGGCTATGGCCGTTTCCGTACTGAGTGGTATTCGAATAAAAAAGCAAACGTTCCAGGGAGGAACAAGATGAGAAAACTGTTGCTGACCGCTGTAACCCTGTCGGGGCTGGCGCTGAGTGGCGCTGGTGACTTGGGGATGGCGCGGGCGGAAGATGGCCAGTTCTTTGGTCTTCTGCCCTATCGCACCGGTCCCTATGCTCCGACCGGAATTCCATTTGCCGATGGTGTCGCTGACTACATCAAGCTGCTCAACGAACGTGATGGCGGTATCGGCGGGGTCAAGATCCTGACCGAGGAATGCGACACCGCTTATAACACCGACAAGGGTGTGGAATGCTACGAGCGGCTGAAGGGTAAGGGGCCGACCGGTTCGGCGGCGTTCATTCCGCTCTCGACCGGCTTGACCTATGCCCTGATCGAACGGACCGTGGTCGATAAGATTCCGTTGTCCACCACCGGTTATGGCCGCACCGATGCCGGCGATGGCCGGGTATTTCCCTATGTCTTTACCGTTCCGGCCAGCTATTGGACCGGTGCCGATGTCGCCATTTCCTATATTGCCCAGCAGGAAGGCGGCTTTGACAAGTTGAAGGGCAAGAAGATCGCCTTTGTTCACCACGACAGCCCGTTCGGCAAGGAACCGCTGCCGGTGTTTGAAGCGCTGAAGCAGAAGCACGGCTTCCAGTTTGATGTGTTTCCGGTCGCACCTCCGGGCCTGGAGCAGAAAGCGGTGTGGCTGCGTCTGGCCCGTCAGGTTAAGCCGGATTGGACGATCATGTGGGGCTGGGGGGTGATGAACGCCACCGCGATCAAGGAAGCGGCGGCCAATGGCTACAAGGTCGATCACATGATCGGGGTCTGGTGGTCCGGGTCCGACCAGGATACGATTGCCGCCGGCGATGTCGCCAAGGGCTATAAGTCACTGGCGTTCCATGCTCCGGGTGCCACTTTCAAGGTTCATGCCGACATCAAGAAGCACCTCTACGACGCCGGCAAGGGCGTCGGTGATCCGGCGGCGGTTGGAACCGTGCTTTACAATCGCGGCTTGTTCAACGCTGTGGTTGTGACCGAGGCGATTCGTACCGCGCAGGAGAAATACGGCAAGAAACCACTGACCGGCGAACAGGTCCGTTGGGGTTTCGAAAACCTGAACTTGACTCCGGAGCGACTGGCGCAGTTGGGGGTTGAAGGTTTCATGCAGCCGTTTAAGGTGACTTGTGCCGATCACGAGGCTTCAACCGCGATCAGGATTCAGGAGTGGGATGGCAAGGCGTGGAAGTTCGTTTCCGACTGGATCGAACCTCATCGGGACATGATCCGGCCAATGATCGAGGCCTCAGCGGCCAAGTTCGCGGCGGAAAAGGGCGTCACCCCGCGTAAGTGTGATTGAACCTTCCTAAATAATGCGCGTCCAGGGGCAATGTCCCTGGACGCCGAAGGCCGATAACGGAC
The DNA here is from genome assembly GCA_963575695.1 of uncultured Gammaproteobacteria bacterium. Lineage (GTDB taxonomy): Bacteria > Pseudomonadota > Alphaproteobacteria > Azospirillales > Azospirillaceae > CAUYTZ01. The sequence continues at coordinate 3,314 of CAUYTZ010000313.1, forward strand.
GTGAACCCGCCATGACCCAGACCGCAACCGCCACCGACAGCCCAAAGGGCGACTCCCTGCTGCGGGTCAATAATATCGAGGTGATCTACGATCACGTCATTCTGGTGTTGAAAGGCGTGTCGCTCGCCGTGCCCAAAGGCAAGATCGTGGCCCTGCTCGGGGCCAACGGTGCCGGCAAAACCACGACGCTCAAGGCGATATCCAATCTGTTGCACGCCGAACGTGGCGAAGTCACCAAGGGTGCAATTGAATTCAAAGGCGAACGGGTTGATGCCTTGACCCCTAACGCCCTGGTCAAACGTGGTGTGATTCAGGTGATGGAAGGGCGGCATTGCTTCGGCCACTTGACGATTGAAGAAAACCTGCTTACCGGCGCTTATACCCGGCCGGAGGGCTGGGCTACAATTAAACGTCATCTTGACATGGTCTACGAATACTTTCCGCGTCTGCGCGAGCGGCGCAGCAGCCAGGCCGGGTATACCTCCGGCGGCGAACAGCAGATGTGCGCGATCGGTCGGGCACTGATGGCCAAACCGGTGGCGGTGCTGCTGGATGAACCTTCTATGGGATTGGCTCCGCAACTGGTGGAAGAAATCTTCGAGATTGTCAAAAGGTTGAATGAAAGAGAAAACGTCACCTTTCTGCTTGCCGAACAGAATACCAACATTGCCCTGCGCTATGCGCACTATGGCTATATCTTAGAAAATGGCCGGGTGGTGATGGATGGCGATGCGGCCAGCCTTAGCGCCAATGAAGACGTGAAAGAATTCTACCTTGGGCTGAGCGGTAGCGGCCGGAAAAGCTATCGTGATGTTAAGCACTATAAGCGGCGTAAGCGCTGGCTGGGTTGAGGGTGGGCGTTTTGCGTTGTGCCCCAAATAAAGTGGGTCCAGGGGCCTCTAGGCTCCTGGTGGGTCCAGGGCAAAGCCCTGGTCGCCGAGCAATGCTAAACACATGGGGTGAAACCCCTTTTTTGTGACCCAAAGGGGTGAAGTGAGGGTTGGGGATTTTCGTCTGCCTGATGATTCGTTTAAGGTGAAAGAGATTACGGGGTTTGTGCCTGAGTCGCCTGAATTGTTCAATTCGCTTACTGTGTCTGAATTTCTTGATTTTATTAAGGATGTGAGGAATATTGATGCAGATGTGTTTAAGCACAGAAAAGATTATTTTGCGGGGCTGTTTGAGTTTGCTGAATATCTTTCGCTGCCGCGTTCGGTCATACGGCAGTAGTTGGTAATATCCAAGATAGTTGGCTGTCAAGCGACATCAGAAACTGACCCTCTGACGACAAGGAATAAACCCCCTTTATCCCTCTTTTGGTTGATTAGCAGCATCCAGTGCCCCAGAACTGAAACTTGGTCACGCACCACGAGGCCACGATTCCGAAAACCAGATTAAGCGGCACCGCGATCGCCGCCACCAGCAGAG
>CAUYTZ010000314.1:0-9489 GCA_963575695.1 uncultured Gammaproteobacteria bacterium
GGGCTTGGCTGGGGGGGATTCCAATCATTCTGGCTTCGGCGACGCCGTCGTTGGAAACCATGGTCAATGTCGAGGTTGGGCGTTACCACCGCTTGCATCTGCCGGCTCGCCACGGGGGCAAGGTGGTCATAGTTGCCCCCCCTTCAATTCAGCATGAGCCGCGAGCCAAAGTCGCTTGATTTCCAGAGCCTGAACCTTGAGCGTGTCAAAGGCGACTGCGGGCATGGTGGGTATCCTTCCACTCGAATGTAAGCGCTGAGGCCGGCAGAGTCCATCATGGGGCTGGTTTGCGTCAGCCGATCGCCGCTTATTGAACTAAAGCGAGTTCCAAGCCAATCCGGGGACGGGTTCCGGTTGCTTCGGCTATTTTGATCAAGGTTCGGATCGAAGGCAAAATCGGAACCATTGCCGCCGAACTGGGGTGGACTCGCCCCTCAACCCGAGATTCTCTCCCGTGAGTCTTGGGCTTCTTGCCGGCCTGGGGGATGACTGGCTAACCCCTTGAAATAATGGTGATCCCGCTGGGATTCGAACCCAGGGCCACTTGATTAAAAGTCAAGTGCTCTACCAGCTGAGCTACGGGATCTCTCTTGGTCGCAAGCTTGGTCACAAAATTCAGCATCTGGCACCTGACGCCCGGCGACCGATACCGAACAATAGGGCCATGCCGAAAGCGGGTCAACCCCGCTCGATACCCCGCTTGGCATGTTGTGGCAGTTCTTATCCATCTTCCAAAGGAATCTAGCCACCGCGCTTGACCCGGCCCTGGTTGATCGGCCATCAACCATGCGTAACATGAATCCCGATTCCGCCGGTGACCTGCCCCTTGTCCGACAACACCGAAAAAGACTCCGGCTCCGCTCCGGTTGTGACCGCCAGCGAAACCACGCCGATGATGGCCCAATTCCTGGAGATCAAGCGGGCCCATCCCGATTGCCTGCTGTTTTACCGCATGGGCGATTTCTACGAAATGTTCCTGGACGACGCCGTGGCTGCGGCGCGGGCGCTGGATATCGTGCTGACCAAGCGCGGCAAGCACGAAGGCGAGGACATCCCGATGTGCGGCGTCCCGGTCCAGAATCATCAATCTTATCTGCTACGCCTGATTCGCCGAGGGTTCCGGGTCGCGATCTGCGAACAGATGGAAGACCCGGCCGAAGCGCGCAAGCGTGGCAGCGGTGCCAAGGGGCTGGTTAAACGCGGCGTGGTTCGTATCGTCACCCCGGGCACGCTGACCGAAGACACCTTGCTTGATGCCCGCACGCATAACTATTTGGCCGCTTTGACCGAAACCGCGCGCGACGCCGGCTTGGCCTGGCTGGATCTGTCCACCGGCGAGGTTATGGTTCAGCCGCTGCGTCCGGGGCTGACGGTGGCAGCGGCGCTGGCTCGCCTGGACCCACGCGAATTGCTGATTCCCGAACGCCTAACCAAAAAGTCGGAACTCTATGATTTGCTCGGCGACTGGAAGGATCGGTTGACGATTCAGCCCGACAGCCGTTTCGACAGCGACAACGGCCGTCGCCGGCTGGAAGCGCTGTATGGCGTGGGCACGCTGGATGCTTTCGGCAGTTTCACGCGCACCGAAATCGCCGCTGCCGGCGCACTGGTTGGCTATGTCGAGCTGACCCAGAAGGGAAAGGTGCCACGGCTGGAGCCTTTGCGCCGACTGGTGCCGGGAGCGGTGCTCGAAATCGACGCCGCCACCCGCCGTAATTTGGAACTGGCGCGAACTTTGTCCGGCGAACGCCAGGGTAGTCTGCTGGCCACGATCGACCGCACCGTAACCGGGGCCGGGGCCCGTAATCTGGCGGCATGGTTGGCCGCACCCCTGACCGATATCACCGCAATCGCCGCTCGCCAAGATATGGTCGAGTTCTGCCTGTGTGAGGAGGCCCTGCGCGGCGAGGTGCGCGCGCTGCTCGTCCGGGTACCGGATCTGGAACGGGCCTTGTCCCGCATTGCCCTTGGCCGTGGCGGACCGCGCGATCTGGCCGCGATTCGCGATGGCTTGCCGCGCGCGGCCGAAGCGCGCACCCGGCTGGGCCACCCCGCTCTGGCCCCACCGCCGCCCGGAATCACCGCGATTGTTCGTGATCTCGGCGATCCCGGCGGTCCACTGACCGTGCTGGCCGACCGACTCGACCGGGCCCTGGTTCCAGAGCCGCCGTTGCTGGCGCGCGATGGTGGCTTCATCGTTCGCGGCTATCATGACGCGCTAGATGAATTGATTACACTCCGCGACGAATCGCGCCGCCTGATTGCGGGTATGCAGGCGCGCTACGTTGAAGCCACCGGGATCGCAACGCTAAAGATCAAGCACAACAACTTTCTTGGCTATCACATCGAGGTTTCGCCCAATCACGGCGACAAACTGATGAGCGGTAAGGCGCGTGAGATCTTCATCCACCGTCAGACCATGGCCAACGCCGTGCGCTTTTCCACTGCGGAGCTGGGTGAGCTGGAGCGCAAAATCGCCGAGGCTGCGGACCGGGCCCTGGCCACGGAACAAAGCCTGTTCAACGACTTGATCGGCGAAGTCCAGGGCCGCGCCGCCGCGATTGCCGAAGCCGCCCATGCGCTGGCCCGGCTGGATGTGGTCGCCGGGTTGGCCGAACTGGCTGTGGAGGCTCGCTATTGCCGGCCGCTGGTGGAAGACAGTTTGGCGTTTGAAATTCTGGGTGGGCGCCATCCGGTGGTCGAAGCGGCGCTGGCCGTCGCCCCTGGTTCTCCGTCCTTTGTCGCCAATGATTCCAATCTGGCCCCAGAACAGCGGCTGTGGCTGCTGACCGGCCCCAACATGGCCGGCAAATCGACCTTTCTGCGCCAGAATGCACTGATCGCGATTCTGGCTCAAATCGGCAGCTTTGTCCCCGCCGACCGGGTGCGGCTGGGCGTGGTTGATTGCCTGTTCAGCCGAGTCGGTGCCGCCGATGATCTGGCTCGCGGTCGCTCAACCTTCATGGTCGAAATGGTCGAAACCGCGATCATCCTCAATCAGGCCGGACCGCGATCACTGGTGATTTTGGATGAAATCGGCCGTGGCACCGCGACCTTTGATGGCCTGTCGATCGCGTGGGCGTGCGTGGAACACCTGCACGACGCGATTCGCTGCCGGGCTTTGTTCGCCACCCACTATCACGAACTGACTCAATTGGCGGCTAAGTTGCCGGCGTTGACCTGCCGGACCATGCGCATTCGCGAGTGGCATAACGAGGTCGTGTTTTTGCATGAAGTGGCTCCGGGAGCCGCCGACCGCAGCTATGGCCTGCATGTCGCCCGGCTGGCCGGGTTGCCGGGTCCGGTCATTCGGCGGGCGGGGGAGGTGCTGAAGATTCTGGAAGCGGGCGGGCCGGGGGCCGGCGTGGCCCGGTTGGTCGATGATCTGCCGCTGTTCAGCGCCGCCGCCCGCCGGGTCGAAGCCCCCCCCCCGCCGCAAGTTTCGGTGGTGGAACAGGCGTTGCGGGCGCTCAACCCCGATGATTTCAGTCCAAAGCAGGCGCTGGAAGCGTTGTACCGGCTGCGGGCGCTGCTGTAAGCCTTCGGCGACCGGGGGGCCCTCGCCCCCTGATCCCCTGGACCCCCACTTTACTCAAGACAACGGACGAACGATCAGCCCTCGTTCGCGTTAATTTTGGCCACCAGCTCGGCCAGCACGGCATCGACGCGGTCGTTTTCGATTTGGCAGGTACCGGCAGCCCCGTGGCCACCGCCGCCCAACTCCAACATCATCGTCCCAATATTGGTCTTCGCGCGTCGGTTAAGAATCGATCGGCCACAAGCCAGAACCGTGTTCTGCTTGCGCAGGCCCCAGATGACATGGATCGAAATCAGCGCTTCCGGGTACAACGCATAAACCATGAACCGGTTGCCGGCATAGATCACCTCCTCGTCGCGCAAATCAACGATCGCAACCTTGCCATTCAACGTGGTGGTATCATCAAGCTGATCGATAAATTTCCACTGCTGATCCAGAAACAGTTCCACCCGCTCCTTAACGTCGGGCAGGGCCAAAATCTGTTCGATGTTGTGATTGCGACAGTATTCAATCAACTCCATCATCAACTGATAGTTAGAAATCCGAAAATCGCGGAACCGGCCCAGTCCGGTGCGTGCATCCATGATAAAATTCAGCAGCGTCCAGCCGCCCGGGGCCAAAATGTCGGCCTTGCAGTACTGAGCCGAATCGGCTTTATCCACCGCTTCCATCATCTCGTCGGAGATGGTCGGAAACGCCTCCTTACCGCCAAAGTGGCGCCATACCACCCGCGCCGCCGACGGGGCGGTAGCATCAATCACATAATTGGCGTGCTGCCCCACCCGCTCGATCTCGCTGGCGTGATGATCGATGACCAGATGCGCGCCTTCGACATAGGGTAGGTTGGTGGTGATGTCGTTAGCGGTGATTTCAATCTTGCCGTCCTGCATATCTTTGGGATGGACGAACTTGATCTCATCAATCAGGTTGATTTCCCGCAGCAGAACGGCGCACACCAAGCCGTCAAAATCAGAGCGTGTAACCAGACGAAACTTTTTCTCAGACATCGCTTCCCCCAAGGGCCAAGACGGTGGGCGCGTAAAATTCGAGCTAAAGTATAAGCGCTGGCGGCGGGCAAGGAAACCCCCGAGGCCCCTTCATCAGTCATACCAGTGAGCCTAATAATTTTTGTCCCAAATAAAGTGGGTCCAGGGCAAAGCCCCGGTCGCCGAAGGTTCGTGTGTTATTGCCTTGCTTGCGCAATTGGGCTGCCGCCCAAACCCGCCTGGGGAATGAATTCCCCAGGTCCCTTCTTTTCTTTGTTCCGTTGCTACTTTACCCCGCGAACAACCTGAATGTCCAACTCCCGGATTTTCTTGCGCAGGGTGTTGCGGTTCAGGCCGAGCAGATCGGCGGCCTTGATCTGATTGCCGCGGGTCGCGGTCAGGCTCAACGCGATCAGCGGCTTCTCCACTTCGCGCAGCACCCGATCGTACAGGCCGGCCGATGGAATGCCGTCCTTGTGTGCGGCGAAGTAATCGCGCAAATGGCGTTCAACCGCTCCGCTCAGGCCTTCGCGCCGGTCTTCCTCCATCGGTGGTGGCGGCGGCGGTGCCGAGGTTTCGGCCAATTCCGCTTCGACCACATCCAGGCTGATCACCTCTTGCGAATAAAGCGCCGACAGTCGCCGGACCAAATTCTCTAATTCACGGACATTGCCCGACCAGCGATGGCGCTTCAGCCGCTCCTGCGCCGCCGCATCCAGGCTTTTGGGCGGCAGACCCAGGGCTACGGTCTGAGTGAGGAAGTGGCGGGTCAAAGCCGGAATGTCCTCGGTCCGCTCGCGCAATGGCGGCAACCGGATCGGGACCACGTTCAGGCGATAAAACAAGTCTTCGCGGAATGTACCTTGGCGGACCAGGGACCGCAGATCGCGGTGGGTGGCGGCGACGATGCGCACGTCGGTCTTGATCGGCACCCGGCCACCGACGGTGGTGTACTCGCCTTCCTGCAACACTCGCAGCAGTCGGGTTTGCGCTTCCAGCGGCATGTCGCCGATTTCGTCCAGAAACAAGGTGCCGCCTTGGGCCTGTTCGAAACGGCCGGAAGAGCGGTTGGTGGCCCCGGTGAAGGCCCCCTTTTCGTGACCGAACAGTTCGGATTCGATCAATTCGCGCGGAATCGCGGCCATGTTGATTGCCACGAACTGGCCGTTGCGGCGCTTGCCGTAATCGTGCAGCGCGCGCGCGACCAGTTCCTTGCCGGTACCGGATTCGCCGGTGATCATTACCGTTAGATCGGTGCCCATCAGCCGCGCCAGTACCCGGTAGATTTCCTGCATCGCGGGTGAACGCCCGATCAGCGGCAACTGATCGCCGTCATCGATCGCTTCGGGCGGCGGTGCGATTCTGGGCTGCGACGCCGCCAGCGCCCGTCCAACCACCGCGATCAGTTCCTTAAGGTCGAACGGTTTGGGTAGGTAGTCAAACGCGCCGCGCTCTGCGGCCTTGACCGCCGTCATCAGCGTATTTTGCGCGCTCATCACGATGACACGCAAATCGGGGCGGATCTTCTTGATCCGTGGAATTAGGTCCAGCCCGTTTTCGTCGGGCATGATCACATCGGTAATGACCAAATCGCCTTGACCGTCGGCGACCCAGCGCCACAAGGTCGCCGCAGTGCCGGTGGTGCGGACCTCGTAGCCCAGGCGCCCAAGTGCCTGACTAAGCACGGTTCTTATCGCACGGTCGTCGTCGGCGATCAGGATGGTTGAAGTGGAGGTCATGGAGGGGAGTCTCAGGCCGGGGGAGGCATACGCGATACCACGGGTGGGGGCCCAAGTGGGGCTGCGGTCAGAGCGTCGGCGCTTTCCAGGTCAGGGTGCATGGGCAGGGACACCTTGAACACCGTGCGACGCGGTTGGCTCTCAAATTCGATGGTTCCGCCGTGATCGCCAATAATCTTGGCAACCAATGCAAGACCAAGGCCAGTCCCGTTGACCTTGGTGGTCACGAACGGATCGAACAGGTGCGGCCACAGATCTTCGGGGATGCCGTCGCCATTGTCCTGAACGCTGATCAACAATGGCAGGTGGATACGGGTATCACTACCCGGCCCCACCAGCCTCACCCCATGTTGAAAAGCGGTGCTGAGGACGATCTCGCCGCCCGAATCAGGAACAGCCTCTGCCGCATTTTTAATCAGATTGAGAAAAATCTGCACAAGTTGGTCGCGGTTGCCGTAAACTAGCGGTAGCGACGGGTCATAACGTTCGATAAACCGGATCGAACGGGCGAATCCGCTGCGTGCCAGCTTGTGGACATGATCAAGCACGGCGTGAATGTTGACCGGGCCGCGTTCCACGATCCGTTGGTCGGAAAACACCTCCATGCGGTTGACCAGAGCCACGATCCGGTCGGCTTCGTCGCAGATCAGCCGGGTCAACTCCTGGTCCTGTTCGCTGGCGCCTTCCTCCAGCAATTGCGCCGCGCCGCGAATTCCAGACAGCGGATTCTTGACTTCATGCGCCAGCATCGCCGCCATCGCCGTTACCGAGCGCGCGGCGTTACGGTGGGTGAGTTGATTGTCTATTTTTTGGGCAATGGACCGTTTGTGCAGGGTGATCACGACCAGATCGGATGGCGGGGCCAGGGGGGCCAGTTGGAAATCAACCAAGCGTGCGCCGGTTCGTGGTGTGTCCAGGGTGACACCGTCCTGGAACACGCCCAGCGTTCCCTGATGGACTTGGCGGATCAGGAACAACACCGAACTGTCGGCTGGCAGCAACTCACTCAGCTTGGTTCCGGTTAGGCGTGCCGCGCTGAGATCAAAGAATTCTTCGGCTTGCAAGTTGACGTAGCGGATCGTGCCTTCGCCATCGACCACCAGCACCGGATCGGGTAAGGCATTGAGAATCGCTGTGGCATCGGGAAGGGGAGTCTGGGGCGGCCGAATCTGGGGCGGTTTGGCGGAGCCTGCGCGGGGCATTAGGCGGCCACTCTCTCGATCGCGGCCCTCTCGATTGCAGGCGTATAAAATTCGTGGACTCGTCTTCGTACCGCTTCCGGATCGGTGAGGCGGTTGACTTCGGCGCGGAACTCGGCGGCATGGGGCAGGCCACGGCTGTACCAGCCCAGGTGTTTGCGCGCGATCCGCACCCCGTGCTCGGCTCCGTGATGGTCGAGGATGGCCTGATAGTGGTCAAGCAGGATGTCGCGCCGGCGTTCCAACGGTGGATCGGGCAGCCGGCAGCCGTCACGCAGATACGCGGCCACTTGGCCCGGAAACCATGGCCGACCATAGGCCCCACGGCCGATCATCACGCCATCGGCACCGGACAGTTCCAGACAATGCGCGGCGTCGTCCACGGTTATGATGTCGCCGTTGGCGATGACTGGAATTGACACCGTCTGCTTGACCTCGGCGATGAACGCCCAGTCGGCGTGGCCTTCGTAAAACTGGCAGCGGGTGCGACCGTGAACCGTAACCAGGGCCACGCCGGACTCCTGGGCGATGCGGGCCAGGGCTGGGGCGTTGCGTGAGTGGATATCCCAGCCGGTCCGCATCTTGACCGTGACCGGGATATCGACCGCAGCGACCACCGCAGCCATGATCTGGCCAGCCAGACGTTCATCGCGCATCAGCGCCGAGCCGGCCTCGCCTCTGACCACTTTTTTGGCCGGGCAGCCGAAGTTGATGTCGATCATCGCCGCCCCCAGGTCACGGTTCAGTCGGGCCGCTTCGGCCATCACTTCGGGTTCGCAGCCGGCGATCTGCACCGCGAACGGATGCTCTTCGGCGCAGCCGGCAGCCATTTTCAGCGTCCGCCGGGCTTCGCGCACCATCGCTTGACTGGCGATCATCTCCGACACCACCCAGCCGACACCGAAGCTTTTAACCAGCCGGCGAAAGGGCAGATCGGTGACTCCGGCCATCGGTGCCAGCGCCACTGGAGCGGCCAGCTTCAGTGTCCCCAAGCTTATGCCCGTCATAAGACCCGTCATAACAAAGGTGATGAGCGTCATCCCCAATAAAGTGGGTCCAGGGTAAGACCCTGATCGCCGGCCCTATCGCTCACACATCGGGGCTTCGCTGACCGTTTTGAGCGAGCGGCGGGATAGATCAATCAGCCGGCCGGAATCAACCTCCTGACCGCGATAGGTCGGGGTTTCGGGCGGCGGATCGCCGCACACCACCTGCGCCTGATGGGGGTGCGGGACCGTGCCGTAACCATAGCCCTGATCATAAAGCCGGGCAGAGCTGAAGCGGCCGGCGCACTGGCTGGCGATCAAATCAATGATCTGCTGCTCGGTGTTGTCGGCGGCGCTGAAGCGGATGAAGAACTGCGCCCGCGGCTCTTCGTTGGTCAGCAATGGTGGCGTAATATACGGCGCATCGGTCCAGCGGTTGCAACCGCCGCAGCCGGCAAGCAGAAGCACCGAGGCGCATACAACAATAACCGCGGCTTTCATCCGTTTCTCCACCACTTTGACATCCGCGCGTTAGATCGCGACCATTAGATCGCCAAGTTTGTTCAGCAGGTAATCGATATCCTCGGCGGCCAGATCATCATATTGGGTCAAAATCCGCTCGATCATCCGCCGCCGGTGGCGCTCAATATCGTGCTCCTCACCATCGAAATCGGTTTCGTGCAGCACCTGGATCGCGATTTGGACCGCTGGAAACAGTGCCGCCGTCATGCCGGTACGGTCATAGACCGATTTCAACCCCAGTGGCCCCGCATCATGCAACAAGATGCGGGCGTTGACGATCGGTACATTGGCCAGTCGCGCCATTGCGCATTCGAAGAAAGCGATGTCGCCCATGCACAGGGCCCGTACCGCCAGCGATGGCGTTAGCCGTCCGCCTTCGATCAACTGTTCGATCAGCCGATCCAGTTCTGCCTCGTCACTACCGATGGTCAGGCCGACGGTGGCCTTTTCACGGCTTTGCAGGATCAAATCGCTGGCCAGACCCTGCGGCAATTCATGGTGTGTAACCAGATAGTCTTT
>CAUYTZ010000315.1:0-27264 GCA_963575695.1 uncultured Gammaproteobacteria bacterium
TTGACCCAATTCCAATCCTCAATCGAGCGGTTGTGGCATCAGTTTGACGGCCTGGGCCGAACGCTGGCGACGGTCGAAGGCAAAATTGCCGCACACGCCGCCGCCCTGGAGGGGGTAAACCGATCCGCTCGCGAAACTGAAACCGCAATGGCCGGCTCGGCCAAGGCCTTGACCACCACCACCCAACCCCTGACCAAGGCTGGCGAGGCGATGGCCAAATCCATGGAAACGGTTGCCGGAACCGTCGCCCTTACCGTCGAAACCCTTAAGGAAAGCCAAAGACAGGGCCAAAGTCTGGCCGGCGACCTGCGCGGAACCTTGCACCAATTGCAAACCATCTGGAGCCAACATGAAAGCCGGTTTACCGAAGTTGATGTCAGCCTTGCCCGCGTGTTGACTTCGATCATCGAACATGTCGATGCCCACGGTGCCGCGCTTCGGGATCATGTGATCAAGATCGACACTCACCTGGCTCAAACCGTCAACAACTTGGCCGGCAATGTCGAAGCCCTACAGGAAACCGCTGGGGAAATGACCAAGGCGATCACGGGTATGAGGAAACTTGTTGAGGAATTGCCCGAACTACGCACCGTTATTGCCGGATCACTTCCTTCAAAATAAAAATCTTTGCTGATCCCGCCCACTTATCTTAGGAATGACCAATAATGGCGATCGAACGACGAAGGCACGAACAGGGAGAAGCCGCTGGTGAAAATTACTTTATTTCCATGACCGACATGATGGTCGGCATGCTTTTTATGTTTATAATTATCCTTATGTTTTTCGCAATGAAATTTAATGACATTTCCGTTCAGGAAACGGAGGTGCTGAATTCCCTGCTGGATGCTGACGGCACTCGCAACCGCCTGCTACAAGACATAAGAGCCTTGATGCTAGAAAAAGGTTTCGTTGTTGAAATCGACCCAGACAAGGGAATTCTTCATCTGCCGGAAAACATCATGTTCGACAAAGGCAGTTATTACCTCAACCCACAGGGGCGGCGCGCCATGGTAACTCTGGGCAAAGCCCTCCATGGCATTTTGCCCTGTTACGGCGGCCTTGCACAACAACGGCCCGCAACCTGCCCTTCAACCCAGCACAAAATAGAAGCTGTGTTCGTTGAAGGTCACACAGATGCAGATGGTGATGACAGCGCCAATTGGGATCTTTCAATTCGACGCTCGCTGAACACCTATCAGTTTATGACCGATACTGATACTGAATTAACAAGATTTGTTAACTATAATGGACAGCCATTCTTCAGTGTATCCGGCTATGGTAAGCATAGACCGATACGCTTAAATGATTCCGATGAGAATAAACGAAAAAACAGACGGGTTGATATTCGTCTGGTCATGGCTGCTCCGAAAGCGAATGAACTCAATGATCGCCCCTCCCCCTGAACCCCACGAGAAGCCGACATTGGGCCTGCGCCATCTGATCGAAGGATTGCCCGACGATTGGAGGCCAAGAACGTTCGACTTCCCATTGTCCTGCGAAACTGAAGAAGCCAGGCTTCGTGTTGAAAACAAACTTGGCGTACTCTCCGCGCCGCCCTTGAGTATCGATATGCCCGAACTGCGGGAAAGGTTGATGGACGCCGCCGCATCCGACAACTGGACCGGCGTAAGCGAACGCGATTGGCGCTATGCCTGCGAATGTTTGTCATTTGGTGACACACCCTTAATTGCCAATGAAAATTTCATCAACACCTACCTTGCCCATACCAGAAAGAACCAAACAGCCGCGATCATCAATGGCTTAATCCGCTACTATCTCTGGCACTTCGAACCTAGGCTGGAAGGATTCCGTCATATCGGAATTCTCCTGTCGGAAGCCTCGAATGACAGCCGGTCGCGCTGGGCAGAGTTACATCGTAATTATCACTTGTTCGACCCCGACCAAGCTCCCAGACTCCTGGCTGGGGCAGTCATGAACGCTGACCGACCGCCGAGAGACTTTCTGGCTCAACTTGGGTTTTCCGGATCTTTGCTGGCCGCAGGATTGCTTGGCGCTGGCTTTATCAGCGCTTGCGATGACATCGTGGACGCCGTTGCCGCTTGCCGGCCGATCTCACCCGGCTATTGTCAACGTCTGGTGTCATGGTCAATCAAGGGCAAGGAGTTTCTTTATGGCGGCGTGCCCCGCGCCCGTTCGGCATTAGCCGATGCCCTACTGTTGCCCTGGTCAACCATGCCCGTATCTGAAGATATGCGGGATTTTATTAAACGCTCCCTGCTCGGACTACTTAAAGAACCCCGACTTAATCCCGTGGCCTGGGCCGACGTTTCACAAAGCGCCCAGCGGCTGATGTGCCACTGGCTGGCTAAGGTCTCTCTAGAACAATTTCTCGGCGTGGTCGACGAGACTGTCCAGATTCATCATACCAGAATGTGGTCAAGCCGACGTAAGTTCTGGAGCGCTTATTATGACAAAGGTTACATTGAGGAAGCCTGGGTAGTATTTGGACGAAGAGGAGCAGCCATTGCCAGATACACGCCTGGAACACCAGACTGGCACGAGATCATCAGCTTCGGCACCTTTATTGGTGACTCGACCGGTGATCAGCGTCAGGCGGTGTTACTTATGAAGCTGGGATCTCTGATCATCGCCGACTGGAGCCACAATGGCTGCTGCCACATCTGGTTGCCAAGCAATAACAATGCGCCGAAACTATTCAAGCGAGAGTATTTCCGTAGCGACCTAACCATCGGCTCGGATTTTGAGCAGCCTCATGTAAAACTCTGGCAAACGGAAATACACAATTACATCAGGGCTAATACGGGATTCTGGATGCCCGACGAGGATCATCTCTGATCCCGTCAAGCCTCTTCGACACACTTGCCTTCAACCAGGGCGCTGCCCTGGCCCCACTTCAGAAAAATCAAATCGCGTCAGCGAGATCGTCACCCTCGACGGTTTCCGACTCCGCTTGGTTTTTCTGATACTTGAAAATCCCATAGCCGGCAGCCGCGACAAGCGCGCCAAGCAGAAGTGGGCCGGCCACCCCAAGCCCCAACCCAAGGCCCAGACTGAGGCCCGTACCGGACCAAATGGTTCCACCCGCAGCAACGCCCGTTGCCACAGCGGCTTTTCCCGCCGTCAACGCCGCGGTTCCCGCCGATGCCGTTCCAGCGCCTGCGGTTTGCAGGGCCGCAGTCTTCATCGTCGGAACCAGACACTTGCCTGCCGCACCTTCAACCACGCGCGCCGCAGTCACGCCCTTGGCCGTCATGGCGGTTCCGGCCACGCCCTTCCCCGCCAACCCCACCGCTTGCCCGGTGGTTGGGTTCAAAAACAAAAACTTGCCGGCATTGTCGGCCGCAATGATCGGCCCCTGTTCGACGGTAAAAGTCTTACCGACCAGCGTCGGCACCACCCCAGCGGCGTTCTGGAGCTTAAGAACCACAATGTCCTTGGCGGCGACAGCGGCATCGCCAACCGGTTGCAGGAACAGCCACTTACCGGCCTCCCCAGCCACGGCTGATGTCTTAATTACCGTAAATGTCTTGCCGGCAAGGGCGGGAGTCTGTGCGGCAGCCGTGGCCCCCTCCAGTTGCAGCATTAGCATATTCGGTCCGGCAACACCCGCCGACCCCAGACCTGCCGCCAACACCCCGGCCCCGCCCTTGGCCGCCAGAGCGGCTTTCGGACAGAACGTGACCCACTTGCCCATGCCGCCAACGACAGTCGGCCCGTGCCCGATTGTAACCGATTTACCGACGAGGCCAGACATCTGCGCCATCTGCCGGGTGCCCTCAAGCTTTAGAACCACGGCCCCCTGTCCAGCGGCGGTGGCACCTCCATCAGGAACCAGAAGCAAACTGGTTCCCATACCGTTACCGACAGTCGTTACTTGGCCCACGGTAAATGATTTTCCGGTCAATCCAGACAAAAGGCTGGCCTGAGTGGTGCCTTCCACCTTCGCCATCACCATTTCTTGAAGCATTTGGGTTACTCTCCGCGATCGAATGAAAGGCTAAATTACGTGAACCATCCAGTTCCGCCATAAAATCTGAAACCAGATCAGCTCTCTTCATGTCTTCGGTGTATCCAAACACAACTGCCATAACAGGCAAGCACACTTCCAATAAACCTAAGCCAAAACATGGCACTCAACAAAGCAGCGGAAGAACTCAGCAATACGACAAAACTAACCACCAGCACCCAAACCGCCGTGCTCAACAACAGATACGGGATCAGCCGCCACACCCAATCGACAATCATGACCGGCAAAACCATCCAGCCCTAACCTTGTGTGGCCAGGAAACCTTCATCCGTGTTCGCTTCAGCAACATCAACGACGGCACTCTCCGTCTGACTGCGATAGCGCATGTAGGCAGAAAATGCAACCACCCCCGCGACTCCAAGCAGAATTGGCCCCCACATACCTAGGCCGAGACCAAGGCCAAGACTTATACCTTTGCCGCTCCAGATCGTCCCGCCAGCATTCAGGGCATAAGCCGTAGCCGGAGAACCGCCCGCCGTTAGGCCCGCCTTACCGACAACTGCCACGCCCTTACCCGCCACACCCGCAGTTCCCCCCACCGCCTTGGCCGCAAGGGCATCACGAACCACTTCATGCTCAATTCCCGGGAACATCGCAGCCTGCGCCGGTGCAACGCCCTTGGCAATCAGGGTATCACGAACCACTTCGTGCCCAATGCCGACAGCCCCCAAGCTTTTTCCACCCCCTACGACCGGTCCCGTCACAACTGCAACCATAAAACATCACCCCGTTACAAAGACATCCGACGACCAAGGCTTCACCCCGAAAATACCAGGAGTCTAAGTTTTGTCAAAGGGCTTCATTTGAACCTGAAGCGCCATAACAAAATGTAGATCGAAACGGAAATCATGCCATAATGTCTCGCTCCTCTAGTGCGCTGGTGCCTTTGCCGTCGCGTCCAGCGCCGTCGCGTCCAGCGTCGATGAGACCGCATCACAATCCCGCGTGGCAGCATGCAACCCGACCAGCAACCGCTCACGACACTCGTTCGCCATCCTCTAGAACTCGTGCTGGGGGTTGATGTCAATGTCGGGTGGCGGTTAAGCGTTGCCACCAGCCCGGGGAAACTTTCCCCACAACACTCGCTTGAAGTTTTTGATGCAGACGATATCAATTCAGAATTTGAAAACGAAAACAGTGACCTGCTGGACCGAACCCGATACGCCAACGACCTTGCGGAAACCTTTATTCGCGATGTTCCGGTCTGGTTAAAGGAGTTTGGCAAGGAATTCGAGGTTCCAGGTTTCGGGCGCTCTTTTCACTACTACACGGAATGCCTGGATTGCGTTGACCTCCCAGAGTGCGAATTGTGTGGCAAAACTGGAAAAATAACGCATACCTGCCGATCATACCTTGTCGCCGTTTGTTCGGTTAATAAGGTTGTGCCGAGGCTGCCATCGCCGTTTCCTCCAGCAGAGGGAAACCCTCCCCCCGCCCCGCCGCAACCCACCCCGCCCCGCACGCTTAAAAAAGGGCACTGGGCGGTCGCGGCGGCCGCCCTTGCAACGATTATCATGGCCGTAAGTGTCGCCTTAAGAGTGATGCTGTACCCGGAATTAATCGTTCAGCCTGCGCCCTCCACTCAAACACAATGCTTCCCCGCCGAGAATGTTCCCGCGCCCGCGGTGGCCGCCCCCCCTCCACTTGAACCCACGCCCGCCCCGCCACCGCTTGCCGAATCGGACTCCACCCCCCCCGACCCCTTGCGCAAGCCCGTGGCTCCACCGGAGTGGACACCACCTCTAGCCGAGGGGCCGGAGAAAAATGCGCCGGGACTCCGTCTGCAACGCGCATTGAGTGAACTCGGTTTCCACCATGGCCCGCTTACCGGGGAACTCGATGGCCCGACTCGCCTAGCCCTAGCGGAATTCCTGGCCCTTGTGCCGCAGCCAATCAAAAGCAAATTCGGTAAACAGGTCGCCGCCATGGCCGAAGCGGCAGCCCGTCATGACTTCAACCTAGATGCGAAACCCGGATCAGGCCCACCGGTCAGGCCTCCTCTGCCGGATTGAACGAATGCAATTTCGATAAACCTTAATTAATCACCTCCCCCCTACGGATGGGTACACGCGGGAGGGCGGGACGGTTTTGATTTCAGAGATCCAAACCAGATGTTTCGCATCGGTTCACTTTCATGCGACAATATGGCAGAACTGGTGGTGAATTGGGTGGCGGTTAGACGCACGGTAGCTTATCAGCAACCTGTTGAATGCAATTGTGTTTGACTCAGAATTGAACACCTAGCCATGCAACCAAAAGCAGCGGAAGCGACTCGACCGACGAATGCGAGACTGGTGAGAGTACGGCGGCCGATCGGAGATAGTGATGGCGATCAGAGTCCTGTGTACCGTTGTCATATTGCTGGCTGAATTTTATGCGTGGTTGATGACCGCGACCGGTTTGCAGTTGACGCAATATCGGCCCGCCTTCGGCGGTTGGATCGGTGACGCGCAGCCGTTCGTGTTGGCGGCACTGGTCCATGCCGCAATTTCCTTGTTTTACCTACGCTTGGCCTCACCAGTAACCATGGCGCGCCATGAAAAGGTCGCCTTGGCCCTGTCGGTGCCCTTGATCACGATTTTCGTGCTGTGGTCAATTTTTATGTCCACCTATTCAATCATGTTTGAGCGGCGCGCCGAAACCTCTTTCGTTGAAGCCGGAAACAAACTTCAATCGATCTTCGAGAATGTACGCAATCTTGATGATGAGATGTCAAAATACTATGTTGGTGCCGCCAATAACCTTCGTGAGCGCATGGAGTTTGAATCCAAGAAGCCAGAACCGGGTGTCCTCGCAGGATGCGGGAATCGCTGCCGAACAATTCGGCGAGCTTGGACCGACCTTCAAGATTTCCAGTATCTCAACACACCTGCTCTCCATAATCGGCAGCCATACCTGGATCTGGCAAAAGAACTTAGCGCTCTAGAAAACGAAAACATCACGGTTACTGACCGCCTTGAAGGATTTAGAGCCGCGAGTAAAGTTTTCATGGATCTCAACCGATTGTTGAGTGGTAACATTCGTGATGCGACCGCACTTGAAGATAATGCTGTGGTAAATGCCAGCAACCAATCAAATCAATACGCAGCACGCCTAAGAGAAATACAGAGACGCTTGGATGACTTGCGAAGCAATGATCGAAAGCTGACAGATTCCAAATATCGAGGCCTAACTGAACTGGTCAAAGACATTGTTACCGCGTCGGAGACCGGAAAAATAGCTCAGGTTCTGGATCTATCAACCGTACTGTTGATTGCCATGGCCCCGGATATTCTCTGCTTGGCAATGGCCGCACTGGCACGGAGCTTCACCTCCTCTTCAGAGCCGACCCCGATGCTGCCGTGGGGGCAAATGTTCTGGAAGCGACTCATGCGCAACCGCCGCTACATGCCGAGCAACGTTGAAGTGGACAATCTTAAGAACCTGGTTGCGGAACAGCTTCGACAGCGGGTGAGCGGTGATCAACCCAGCCGCGACTCCAGTTCCGGCTTGCCCCATGGACCACGGCTGCAACCAAGACCAGCGGCACGGGAGCCGATCATCCGTTAATCCTGCGGTTCTTACCCTTGGGAACGCTCTGATTGTCGTCCAAAATAAAGCGAGTCCAGGAGCCTCTCGGCTCCTGGGGGGGGCAGGGCAAAGCCCGGGCACCAAAGACATATGGGTCAATCATTAGGCTTGATCTATCACACGCCTCCACCCTCAATAAAACCCTCTGAACCAAAACCACGAGAATACAGAGCTTCAAACTCTCCAAATTCTTCATCACAAATCACTGCATGACCAAGAAACCATTGGCCAACGTACGTCATCAACCATCTGAATGTTTCTTCATTCTCATTTATTTTCTCAACAAAAGAACTGACATTGCCAATGAACCTAGCATGTATGCGCTCGTGCGTGATAAACCCAGGGTACTTCATTATGCGCATCATTTTTTCTTCAAACGCAAAATGAAGCTCGAAAAAGAGGAGCAAATCCTTAAACATAGACCAACCATTTCCGTCCACATCTCCAGACCCAAGACAGTCTACAATAGCATTGTATCTTTCTATAATCGCTGAATGCTGATCGTCGACAAGCTTGATCCCGACCAGATCGCTCTCACTCCCGAATAGTTTCTTAAGGTTGTCACATATATCCATAATATACTCGTCGCCCAACGGCCCGAGTTCAACCCCTACTGGAATAGTCATAAGGTCACGCTCATTTTTGAGAAATCTCTTGTAAACGTAATATGTACGAGGCCATCTGGAATTTCAAGCGCATAACTTTCGCACTCCGGGGGCCATGCCTAATCAGGGGGCTTTGCCCCCCAGCAACCTCTATCTCAACCATTCGGCTCGCCGGGATAAGAACTGCTGATGCGTAATGTTGCGAATTTCCTTATGGTCAAGAGTGATGGTTGCGCAGGGAGAGCACCCGCCATGATCGGGAGCGACGACACAAGTGACAACGACGAACACATCGCCAACCCGCGACATCCGGGATCGAATGGTGTTCGTGGTGCTATGCGATCAAATCGGGTGACGGAGGAAGGCCAATGGGCAGAGCTTCTTGAAATCGCTGACTGGAACCGACCGGCGACGCGAAAAACCGACGCCCCCCAACCATGCCCGCCCCAAAGGCCGGAGTCCGATCGTGGCCCAAGCGGGACCACAGCCGGGTTTGATGTGTTCGACACCAGCCTGTTCGATGACTGGGCCAGACTGGAAGGGGCGGGAACGCGGCCAATACCCGAATCAGCACTGGTGACCGCAGAAAGAATAGAAACAGAGGCTAACGCTGGGGACGAGAACCCGACTCCGAGTAATTCTTCGGCTGATCAACAGAGATCAGCGCTGATCGAAGTACGTACGATGCTGGAGCGTGAGTTGGAGGGGCTTCGTACCGAGGAACTCGAAGCCCGGCAGGAACTGGACAAGACCAATCAAAAGCTACACGCCACACGACTCGAAATTGAACATCTGGAACGCCAAGGCGGCGCACTGGTCGAATCGCAAGCAGTACAGGCGGAAACGCGAATAGTGCTGGAGCATGACCTTATAGCCCTGCAAGCCGACCTGTCGCATCTGCGGATGGAACTCGATACCGCCAATCAAGAATTTGGGGCCAAGCGAGAGGCGATCGAGATCCTTGAGCGCGAACGGCGAACCTTGGCCCGCGACTCGGAGGCAGCGCAAACCAGGCTTACTCACGATCAAGACCAACTGGCCCGTCTAGCCCAGGATATCGCCGCCACAGAATCCCGGCAATCGGAACTGGCGCGCGATCTCGACACACTCGCCCAGGCTGGCCAGACCGCGCAACGCCAGAGCCAGGAACACTTGGCTGCCGCTGATCTCGAGCTTCAATCCAAGCGGGCTGAAATCAATCAGTTGAGTCAGCATGGCTGCGCCCTGGCCGCCGACGTGGCCGCGATAAAATCAAGCCTTACCCGGGATCAGGAACAACTGGCCCGTCTAGCCCAGGATATCGCCACCAAACAATCCCGACAATCGGAACTGGCGCGCGATCTCGACAGACTCGCCCAGGCTGGCCAGACCGCGCAACGCCAAAGCCAGGAACAACTGGCTGCCACTGGTCTCGAGCTTCAATCCAAGCGGGCTGAAATCAATCAGTTGAATCAGCATGGCTGCGCCCTGGCCGCCGACGTGGCCGCGATAAAATCAAGCCTTACCCGGGATCAAAACGCCTCTAACCAATTGGCGAAGCAACGCACCACCTTGGAAAGCGAAGTGGAGGTTCTCCAAGCCGAGCAAAACCGGTATCGGAAGGAAATCACCGCACTGAGCGAAGCGTCACGAATCAAAAGGACTGAGGTCGATGCTCTCGAACTCCAAACCCACGGACTGACTGACGAAGTTGCCGTAGCCAGAACGCAGCTTGGTCAGGCAACCGCTGCCGCACAAACCATGCAGCGCCACCGTGATGTGGCCGCCGAGGACATCCGAGGATTGAACCGACAACGGGAAGCGATAAAATCAGAACTAACCCAACTACAAGAGGAAAAAAACAGACTTCAAGAAGACTTTCATGCCAGGCGCTTGGAACTTATAACGGTTTACAACCATGATCGCAAACTGTTGGATAAACTGAAACGTGAGCTTGCCGCAACCCAACATCAACACGCCGGACTTGAGCCGGCTTCACCGTCACAAGCCGACACTTAAGGAGGTTTGTTTTGTACGACACCTCATCGAATTCCGTGCTTGATGGCAACCAAGCCCCTGCCCTTTCCGCCATTAGTGGCGGCTCGATCCTCGACGCCCTTACCCGAAGCGAGCGGCTCTGGCCAATGTTGATCGGCCTATCATTGATCGCGGTGTCTTCGGTCACCTTGTTGAGCTATCAATCAATCAGCACGCGGTCTGAATTCCGCGACACCAGTATGGAGCAGGCAAGGCTCAAGTCGGAACTCGATGTCGCAACCAAGAAGGCAACCACGCTCCAGACCGAGTTGTTAGCGACCAGAACAGAACTAACTGCGGCAAAACAAGAGCGCACGCAAAAAGAGATCGAGCTACAGCGTATTAACGGCGAAGTGGCCGCCTTGAGCGGTCGCCGGTCAACCCTCACCAATCAACTTACCGAACAGGCGCGGCTATCTAAAGATACTGAACACAAGATGGCTGTGGCGGTTCAGCAACGGAACCGATGTGAATTGGATCTGGAAACCGCGCGATCAGAGATCGGTAGCATTCAGGGCCAACTCGCAACCGTCAGCGCCCAACTTAAGCAAGCACAAACTAAGATTCCACAGCCTCGCCCGGCCAAAGGTTCACGGTAGTCCAGGGAGAATGTATACATGACTGGTAACTGGACGCTGATCCTAACCACCACTGCCGGATTGTCATTCGGGGGGGTGGTTGGCCTCATCGTGTTGATTGGCTACCAATTTCAGCGCGAAAGGATGCGGCTGGCTGATCGTATGGCCGAACAATTTTCTCATCAAGCAACCTTCGTGCTGCCGAACGATCACCACGCCGAAGTCGAGGCTGCGGAAAAACGGTTGGCACAGATCAACGAGGAAATTGTTTGGCTCGAACAGAGACGGGCGGAGGCGGCCTCCGCTGCGTCCGCAGCCTCAGCCGAGGCCACGGCATGGCAGGAACGGGCCAAACAAGCCCGCTCGGACGCCGCCACCCTTGACCGGCGCAAGGAATCGTCTGAACAAGAGCGTATCGCCTTGTCCACGATTACCGCAGAAATCGAATCGGCCGAACGAAACCGGGCCGAATTACACGCCAGCCTAAAGGAGATGCAGCAGCGCCGCGAAGCCTTGAGCGAAGATAATACGGGTTTGTCCCGCGATCTTAAGGCCTTTCGGGCCGAATTGGCCGCCCTGACTCACGAAATCCAAACCAAACGCAACGAACTGGTGGAAATCAGCCGGCACACGGAAGCGCAACGCTTTGCTTCGACTTCCCTCGGGTCTGAAACCGAAAAACTGGCCCATCTCCAAAAGGCGAAGGCCGAAGCGGAACGGTACCTCCAAGAACAGCGGGCCAAGGTCACTGACCTGGAACGACAGGCTCAGGCACTGGCGGATGAAACGGAAAAGCTTCGAACCGGAATCGAGCGGCACCGGCAAGCTTTGGCACGGTCGACTGAAGAAATCGCCACGACCGAACAGCAGCGCAACGAAATCGTTAGCTCCACCGATGAATTGCGGCATAAACGCGACGCCCTGGCCGCAGATGTCACCCTGGCCAAACGCACCCAGGATGCACTTAAAGCTGAAGTTGTGCGGTTGGATAACGAGCGGACCGCTCTTCAGCAGGATCTGGCCGTCAAACGTGACCAAATGGTCACCAGCCTGAACGAAACCCAGCAACGACAGGCAGCCCTGCACAAAGAGGTCACCGCACTTGGCCGCGAACGAGAGATACTGTCCGAACGAGTCGCCGTCTTGCGTGGGGCCGCCGATGTGCTCGCCCCTCGTTCGACAATTCCAGCCCGACCAGCATCCGTAACGGCAGCGCCACCGACACCGACTGCGGCACCGACCATAGCGACGGCCGCGAAACCGCGCCCGACGACACCCAAGTCCCCGCAGCCAAGCCCTAAAAAGGCGGCATCAACCGCCGGAGGATCTCTCGTTTTCAACGCGTTCAAGACGATCGATTCCGCCCTGACCACCTATCTATTTGGAAAACCCGCAGCGAAGAACCGAACGGCCCCCCCAAAAAAGAAGGCATAATACCGTCGGGCCCCCTTGCCTTCTGCGACCAGAGCCTTTCTCCCTTGGAACCCACCAGGACGCTTCACCTCTGGACCCAATTCGGAGCTTTTTTGGAGGTAAAATCCCAAGAAACATTACGGCTGCCAGATATAACCACCCGGCGTCGACTCGATCGGAACTTTCACAACAATATCGTGACACTTAATACAACGTCCCGCCGGCGGATGCGGAATTTCTGCATTGGGGCGGATTGGTGGCCCAAGCTTATGCAGGCGGGACAACTGTTCAAGAACCGCTCCAACTGGAGTTTTATACTGTGAACCTGGTCCGGGACCACCGACATAGAGATGACAATTGGTGCAGGGGCCAACATAAGGATGCGGCATCCCGCCGCCAGCGACAATCGGCGGAATGCGTTTGATCGCCATCAGCTTGTAATCGGGACGCGCCTTGAACAGATCTGCCAGCGGGTCGAACAGCGAGGGGCCGACGGGTCGTGGCAGCGTGCCCAGGTAGTCGCCATCGACCATCCGGACCGAAACCTCTGAGTTAACACCAAAAATCGCGCGACCAAAGGCCAACAAGAACAGACCGGAAGCCAACACGATGGCAACGGCAAGCAGAGGCATCGCCTTACCTGGCCACCACTGATTGAATCGCTGCCAGGCCGAAATCAAATATGCCGGACGCTTCCACCATTTTTGACCTGTCAGCCAGCCCCACCAGTTCATGGCCGCTGCCCAAGCCGATTTGACCACAGCGCGAAACCCTCATCCGAACGCAATTGGCACGGCCGACCGTTAACTTTGATCGTACGGGCATAAAGCGGAACATCGGCACTGGCGGAATCAAAACGAAAAGCGGCTCCACTAACCTGATTATCCCGCATCACCGAACAGCCAAGGTACTGAAGGTACCAAGTGGGGGCGAGAGATACTATTTGACGGGCTCCAGTCGCATCACTCGCAATGGTAATGTGGACCTGTCCCCAGCCGGTCTCGGCACCCAGGGTCATGACCTGAACCACCCGCCCGGCAAATCGTTCCGGTAGTGGGCGCGAAAATGGTACCAGACCA
Source organism: uncultured Gammaproteobacteria bacterium (assembly GCA_963575695.1). GTDB lineage: Bacteria > Pseudomonadota > Alphaproteobacteria > Azospirillales > Azospirillaceae > CAUYTZ01. The sequence goes on from CAUYTZ010000315.1 coordinate 13,271, forward strand.
GGAATCGCGGCCGGCTGCATTCGGCCGCCAACCGGCCTACCCGCCATCCCGCCCCCCAGAACGGATAGCTCCTGAGGCATCTGGGGCGCATTCAGCCCGGGGGTACCAACACCAGCTCCGGCACCAACCGCTTCGGCGATCAATTTACCTGAGGCGTCAAAATCGGGCGCATCGTCATAAGAATCTGAAACCACCGCTGCAATTAGAACAAAAATACCAAAGGCGGCACCAATGCCGATGACCGATCTTTCCAATTTCAAGGAAGCCTCCCCCCGCTTTAGTATCGGAGCCTGCCCGATTATGCCCGACCACCTTCACCCGCGCCGCCGTGGCTACGGGTTCGCTTGATTCCTTGCGCCGAAGACGGCGTGACGCCAACGCGAACATCCTTCACATGGTCAATCGAGACAAAGATTTTATCCCGGATCGCCTGAGCAATGAAGTCGCTCTCAAAAACTGAACAACTGCCATCAAGATAAATATTAATATCTAGATGAATACCTTCCCCGATATTACGACCACGCAAGAAACGGATACCCTTAACCCGTGGCGTCTCAGAAGCCAAACGGTATACCGCCTCCAGGGTTTCCGTCTCAACCGAGGAATCCATCAATCCCTTAACTGCGCTGACGTTCAAATCGATGCCGATTTTGGCCACCATAAACGCCACGAAGATCGCCGCCAGTGCATCGGCGATCGGAAATCCAGCAATCGCGACGATCACGCCGATCAAAACCCCCACCGAAGAAATGGCATCGGACCGATTATCCCAGGCCACCGCGATCAAGGCCGGGCTGTTGTTTTTTCGGCCTGCGCAAACTTCATACCGATACATGATCTCGTTGGTAATAATCGAAACCAAAGCACCGATCGCAGCCAACATTGTCGGAGGATGGGACGTTCCCGACATGATCGTACCAAAGGACTCATAAATCCAGATCGCCGCACCGACGAAAAGGATCAGTCCAACCACCGCCGAAGAGATGAACTGAATGTTGCCCAAACCATAGGGATAATCTTCGTCTGGTTCCCGTTTCGAGACCCAAACGCTGAACAACGTCACCCAGTCCGCAACAACGTCGGCACCTGAGTGCATGGAGTCGGCGACCAAGGCCGCGCTGCCGCCGACGACGCCAAGAACAGCCTTGAAGATCATCATGGTGGTATTGGCTGCCATGCCCCACCAGACAACTCGGTCGCCACACTGTCTACAGAGTTCTGTGCTCATTTCTTCAGATAATCCAGCAGGCTTTGGCCAAGAATCCGATAACTGCCCTCGACCTTGTTACACGCGATCGCCCCATTTTGCACCAAACGAACGATGGCGCGCCGATCAACGCCGAGCAACCGAGCCGCCTCCTCGGAAGAGTAGATCCGGTACGGCTTGATTTCCCGAAAAAAAGCATCAAAAAGCTGGACGCCGGCCAGCGCTATCGACATGACAGCGCCACAGCGCAAGACAAGAGTCCACATCGTTCCGCCCCCCTATGGTCCTCATCTGGTTCTCACCAACGGCACCAATTGTTGGTACAAATCGGGCATGATCTCTCTGGCCGGTGTCCCTGACGCATGGCTGTAGTCTTTCCACTTGAACCCGCTGACGCTGGCCAAGTATTGCCAAGGGAAAGATGTGACAGAAGTATTATATTGGCGAAGAGATTCATTAAGTTCCGCTCGGCGTTCTGCAATCCGGTCTTCCATCTCGATCAGAGATGTCATCGCGTGAAGGTAGGTTTCCGATGACTTGATATTAGGGTACTGCTCAACCACGCCCAATAGCCGCCCAAGTGATACCTCCCCGCCACCTTCACCTAATACTTTTTTAATAACTGACTCAAAATTACTACCGCCCCCTTCCCCGGGGCGGGCCGGGTTCGCTGGCATAGCACGGGTAGCCTCCCTGGCCAACGCTTCGGCCAGCGCATCGGGCAGTTTGGACTGCTTGATAATTTCGGTCCGCATTTCTGCCGTATGGGAAAACACCGCATGCTCAAGCGCCGCATGGCTCAACGTCAGCTTAACCAGATTCGCGAACAGGTTGGCACGGCGCTGAACCGAGGCTTCCAGGTTAGCCTCCCGCGAGCGTGTACCTTCGAGTAGCATGATGAATGTATTGATCTTGTAATAAACGACAGAAAGCGCAACCGCAATCGTCATCAAAGAAACAACCATCATGGTTCGAAGGCCGCGAACCTTGCGCACCCGATACTTTGGCTTTGGAGTCAGACCGTAGAGTTCGGCAAGCAGCGCCTCTGAACGCCGGATGCGATGCATCTGGTCTCCAGTTGGGTTTGCTCCCTGGTTGGCGATAAGGGGTTCCGTCATCGAGTCAGTGTCCGCATCCGCCTTCGCATTGCCGGGCGGTCAGCAACCGCCGTCGTCGTACCAGTATTACCAGTATTAGGCCCTAAAAAGGCGGCTCCACATCTCGCTTCAAGGTGCGGACTCAGTTCGCCTCATTGTCTTCAAGTTCATCTGCCCGCTTGAAACAGGCGAGCGCTCGATCTCGTTCCCCCAATTGTTCAAGAGAATAGGCCATGGCGCGGATCACTTTGACCGCCTTTGGCCGTTGTTCAAGCGCCCGTTCAAAATAAACCACCGCATCGCCATGATTGCCCTGGTTGTCGCACGCCGCGCCCAACCGATACAGCAGGCTAAAGTCTTCTGGATAGACGTTAACAGCATACTTCAGCATCGGTAGCGCCCGCTCGTGTTCCCCGGCCTGAGCATAGGCCAGACCGAGAACTTTGGCCGTTTTCGGATTGGAGGCATCCCGGGCGTGAGCGGCCTCTAGCAGTTTTATTCCCTGCTCCTTTCGACCAAGCTTGATCTGGCATAGGCCAAGATTAAGCATGACTTCAAGATCTTCCGGGCATTGCTCAGAGACATACTCCAACAACTGCAATGCCCGGGTATAACGCCCAGCCTTGGTGTGCTCGATACCGCGATTACGGAAATAGCCGAGTTTGGTCTCCTCGCTGATAAAAAACATCGACTGGAAGCCGGAGATCAGCTTGGAGGCACACCGCGTCAGCACAGTTGAGCCAATCTCAAGGTAGAGGCCCGCTGCATCCGGGAAGGCAATTTTCTGGTTCATGATGCGCTCCTCATCAAGCAAAAATGCGGCTAAAGATCATGGTGCAATAACGTGACAGGCTTGGCATGGCCCCCGGTCTTCATGGGGCCGAACGCCCTGCGCGACAGTATCGCGGAAGAGTGGCGGTGGAGGCAAGGTTATCAGATCTGGATCGGGTCTGAGTTCAAATCCAGAGCCGATCGAATGACACTGGGTGCAGGGGCCGCGATCGGGATGGGGACGCGGGTCACCCGCCTTGATCATCGGTGCCCCCTCAACCTGAGCGAACCCTAGTTCGCGGCTGTCGCTTAACGCCAGAGTCAGGCGCATCATCGTCGAACGAGCGCCGGTCTGGTCTCTGGCCCCGACCTTGCGCAGCACCGCCATCGTCGCCTGTTTGTGGTTGGCCACAGTGCGAGTCGCTTCCTGGAAAGCCTCCAGTGTCATCACCGGTTGGCCTTGAATCGCCACGATCACATCACCACCAAGCAGCCCAGAGCGCCCCGCCGCCAAAGAAACCTCGCCGACCAGAATCCCTTCCAGTTGCTGAGGAAAGCGCAATTTTCGCCTCAGCTCGACGGTCAGCAGGCGGACATCCATGCCCTGCCAATGCGCTTCGTACAACTGCACAGTTTCGGGAATGAAGTTTGGGGCTTTCGGTGCGACGGCCTCAACCGCCCCTTCAACCATGCCCTGCCCCTGCACAGGCCCCGCTGAAGGTACGGCGACCGGAACAGCTTCAGCGACGGGTGGGGGCTGGACGATCACATGGGGCGGGAAGCCATTCACCGCGTTGACCGGCAACATCAGCAGAGTCCCCGGAACAGGCGGTACAGCGCCGGAAATCCCATCGGCCGTGGACGACTTTCCTCCCCCCCAAACCGCCGACATCACCCCGGATGGGTTCACCGCCGATACATGTTTGAACAGGCCGAACCCGTTTGTCCACACCCCAATGACCACTGCGGTCACGACGGTGAGGATGGTCACACTGATCTGAGTTTCCTGCTTCACGCCGACTGAGCTTTCCGCGTTATGGCTTTGTCTTAACAGGGTTAGAAAATATAGACTCGCCACCCTTTTATAGGGTATCGGCCTTTATCGTGTCAACGACGCCACCGGGCTGTCAACGGTTATCATCCCTTGGGGGGGTATCATCCTTTGGGGAATCCCTCCCCCTTGCCCCACGCCAATAAGCCCGCGCGCCACAATCATCTGTGTCTGGATATCACTTCGTGGTAGTGATCTGGCGGCGACGGGATCGGACTGACAAGAGCGTGCGGATGTTCAACAAACACTGTCGTGACTGTCGCGACCACGCAGCCTGGACCGATATGTTCACGGCGTTGGCGCTGGCCGTGTTCAAGAACCTGCTTGGTACTCTGACCGGCAGCATGGCCTTGCAGGCGCATGCACTGCACTCTTTGGCCGATTTTTTGACCAAAGGCATCAATCTTGCCAGCATTAAGCTTTCCGGTCGCGCCCCGAGTTCTCAGTTTCCCTATGGCTATGGCAAGATTCAATTTCTATCGGCAAACTTCATCGGGGTTTCCCTGACCGTCGGGTCTCTCGCTTTCTTGTGGGATAACCTACGCCACATCAACAGCGGTCACATCCAGCCACCGCTGCCGATCGCCTTGCTCGGTGCCCTGGTCTCTGCGGTCACGGCGGAGCTGATGCACCGCTACCTAACCTGTGTCGCGATCAGAACCAACAGCCCGGCCATCCAGGCTGCCGCAGCCGACAACCGCGGCGACGCACTGTCTTCACTGGCGGTGATGGCCGGTGTTCTGTTGGCGTTGCTTGGCTGGAGCACCGCCGACCATCTTGCGGCGATTCTGGTTAGTCTGCTGGTGTTGCGTGTCGGCGTACGAGTCGCCTGGGATAGCATCCATGGCTTGATGGACGGCACCGTCCCCCCCGCAGTGCTCGATGAAGTTCGGCGAATCGTCGGACAGCACGATGGGGTTACAAATATCGAAGGCTTGCGGGGTCGACGAATGGGTGAAACCTGGGAAATAGATCTTCGCGTCAGGATTCCCGGCACGTTGAGCGCGACTGAATGTCACGACCTTGCCGAAGCACTTAGACAGCAAGTGATTCAGAAACTCCGCCACGCCGCTACCGTTCATATTGCCTTCGTTCCAGGGTAATGGCACCCGCTCTGGCAGGATTAGAGAGACGCAGACCATGAATCGTGGGGCACAATAAAACCAGATCAGTTTAATGCACAATCAATCTATTCGGCGTACCCCCTGGGCTGAAGGATTTTTTATTTCAAGAGATGACTTGATTGCATCAAAGATCGCTGCTGGAAGACCACAAGACATGGCCGATGTCGATGCACTCCGTTGGGCTGGCGATCAAAGAACCGAGTGGAAGCCGCTGGTAGAAAATTGGCGGAAAATTTAACGCAGCACGCCTCGTGTTGCGAATTCGCAATGCGACTCCTCACCCGTTCCGCTTACAGTTTGCCGGTTGAAGCGAGTCGCGGGTTGGGTGATCCCGTGGGGCTGGCCTTGGTCGCCATTTGGAAAAGAACATGCGAACAACGATGACTCTAGATGTGAATGCGGCACGGCTCATCCACATTGACTGGCTAATGCAACTGGAAAGCTCCCTTGATCTGGGGCCGAACCCGGCCGGGACTCCGGTCATGGGTACGCCACCCCAGTCTGACACGGAGTGTGCTCTGGGGGTGTGGCTCCACGGCCCCGGCCGGCTCCGCTACGGCCAGCTTGATGAGATCAAGCGCCTAACTATCGAGCATAGAACATTTCATCGCACGATTGATAAGGCGGCGGCGCGGGTCCATCAAGGAGAGCGCGAAAAAGCACTGGCTCTGTTCCAAGATGCACGAAGAATTAGTAAGGACATTGTCTACCTGTTGACTTTTATCGAACTGGAGATTCTGGAGCGGGAACGGAAGCGCCACCTTTCCCGGAATCCTTTTAATGCCATTCGATCATTTTTTTCAGGCATTGCGGCGCGATGATCATTGGCAATGCCACTCATTACGCCCCACGAGAACGCAGGAGAAAGCGGCCATGATGCTCGATATAACCCATGCTCGTTTGGTTCACTTGAAGTGGGCGTCGCAACTAAGCCGACTGTTCCGTAATTTTGGCAAAGATGTAGCGCTTCAGACCCATGAGGAATGTGCTGTTGGTGTCTGGATAAGCCGGGTTGGCTTGCACAAATACGCCCACATTGAAGAAATAGGACAACTTAACGATTGTCATGCTAAATTCCACGAAGCGGCCAGCCGTACCATCTCTTGCTTGCAACAAAAGCAATTCCACCAGGCACAGGAGGCTTATGGCATCGTCAACACACTCAGTCGGGATATCGTCTATTTGCTGACGGTGATTGAATACCATCTGGAGATGACGAAGCCACATTGAGTAAACTTAGACTTCCGTTGCGATTTGTTCTAGCGCCTCCAGATCACAGGTAAAACTGTTCGGTCCAAGTTCTTGAACCGTGCCCATTCTTCTGAATTGGGCCACCACCCGGCTTGCGGTTTCGGTCGTTACCCCCAGCAAAGCACCGATGTCTTCCCGCCCAAACAACCGGCACCGGCCATGCGCACTTTGGGCGGTATTTGAAGAGGCGGCATCGCGTGAAGCCAGCATCAAGAACAGCCGCGCGACCCGCTGGCGGGCACTGCCGGTCGCCAATTCGCGTGTGCAATCATGAGCCTGGAGTACCGCTTCGTGCCACTTCTTCATCAACTGCCGATGGAGTTTGCCGGAAAGTCTGGCCACGATTTCGGTCGGTAACCGGCAGACCCAGGTCGGTTGCAGGGCCACGGCCGCATGTTCATAGACGGCGGCAACCGTTACCTCCAGACCGGCAACCTGGCCTGGGCCGAGCAGGCTGACGATGCGCGAAGTTCCGTCTGGAAGATATTGTTCAAGCTTAAGCAAGCCCTCACGAACAGTATAAATCGCGGCACCGGTGTCGCCAGCCCGGTACAGACAGGCCCCCGGAGACAGCCGGAGATCTTGAATCGAGGGATTGGAACCAAGTTCGGCGCGGGTCAGGTCGGCGAACAGGGCAAGCTCACGAACGCTGCAAGCGTCGCACGCGGTCGAATCCGGACAGGAAGATTGGCTTTGTTTTGTCCGCATGGTCGGAATTGTTGTCGCAACGAATGTGGGTCCAGGGACTCTAGGCTCCGGCATTACTTCCGATCACCGAAGCGACGCCAGACCGAACGGATCGCAAGCGCCAACAACAACGCGGCCGAGGCCATGGCCACCCATCCGGGTGCCGCTTCTTCGGCGGTAGACCAGGAATGAGCCAAATCAAAAGAAAAATCATGCACAACAAGATCGGTGATTATCCCGGCCACAAGCGCGCAGCCAATCAGACCACTCAAATAGAGCACCGTGGCCATTGACCCAAGTTCACGCCGAACCACCGCAATCGTGGCCAAGTTGGTCGCGGGCCCGGCCAGCAGGAACACCATCACCGCCCCGGGCGAAACCCCGGCCAGCAACAAGGCTCCGGCCAACGGCGTTGAAGCGGTGGCGCAGATATACATCGGCACGCCGATGGCGACCATCGCCAGCATCGCTGGCAGGCCACCGCCCCAGCCGGCCAATGCTTGCGGCGGGACCAGCGTCGCGGTCAGCGCCGCCGCCAGCAAGCCAAGCGCCAACCACAAGATCAGATCATCGAACATGTCGGTAAAGGCGTAGGACAACCCGGCCAGAGTCCGGCCCAGCAAGCTCTGTCGCGCCGGAGCCACCATTTTGCCGCTCCCACAGCAGTCGGTGGCGCAGCCACCGGCGGAAGCGGCTGGGGAAAGAGCTGGCACGGCAACATCCTCACGCGGCAGAACCAGCATCAGCAATCCGGTGGCCACGGCACTGGTTACGGCGGCAACCGGCCGGGCGATGGCGAAAAACGGTCCCAGAATGCCGTAAGACAGCGCGATGGAATCAAGGCCAGTTTCCGGGGTGGCGATCAGGAACGAAACCACCGCCTCACGCGACGCGCCGGCTCGGCGCAGCCCTACCGCCGCCGGCAGCACACCACACGAGCACAGCGGCAAAGGTGCGCCAATCAGCGCCGCCAGCACCGCTGGCCGAATTCCACGCCCGCCGAGCCAGCGCCCCAAAGTGGCGGCCGGCAGCCAAGCGTGAACCAGTCCCGCCGCCGCCAGTCCCAGCACCAGCCAGGGAGCGGCATCAAGGAACAAGTCCAGACCGTGAACGGCAAATTCCTGCATTTAATGACCTTTGTTTTCTTTTATTTTTGGCGATCTGCCTTATTTGGAAGGCTCACCACCACAACCCTTGGAACAGCCGCAACAGCCGCCCTGCCCCGCCGAGCGCCCGAACAAACCCATCAAGCGGCGCGCCACGATAAAAATACAGACCAAACCGATCGCGACCACAACCGCGATATCCAACCAGGAACCATGGGTCATAGGATCAGCTTCCCCAGCGTTTCGGCGATCGCCCCCGTAGCATAGGCCAACGTCCAGGCCACCACCAGCGAGCAAACCAACGACAGCCCAGCCCAGCGCCAACTCCCAGACTCCCGACCAATCACGGCCAAGGTGGTCAGACAAGGCGTATAAAGCAAAACGAAGACCATGAACGCCAGAGCAATCGGCTGCGTCATGCCTCGGGCGATAGCCTGGCGCAAACCCTCCGATCCTTTTTCCTGGGCGTGGAGCACGGCATAGGTGCTGACCACAGTTTCCTTGGCCATCAGACCGGTAAGAATAGCGATAGTATCGTTGTGGCCAAACCCAAGCGGGGCGAACACCGGATTAACGGTATCGGCAATTTTGCCAAGATAACTGGCCGCCATCGCTTCTTGAGCCGTCGCCGTCTCCGGTGCCGCCGGATACTGCTGAAGGAACCAGATCGCGACCGAACCAATCACAATAATGCCGCCAATCTTGCGCAAAAAATCCTGGACGCTATCCCACACCTGATAGGCAAGCGAATGCAGAGCCGGCCGGCGATAGGGCGGAAGCTCCATCAGGAAACTTTCGGCATCAGCCACCAGCAGCACCCGATCAAAGGCCACTGCGGCACCAAGCGCAACCAGCACACTCAAAGCATAGAGCGCAAACACCACCGAGCCGGCCCAGCGATCGAAAAATGCCCCGCCGAACAGAATAAACACCGGCAGCCGCGCCGAACAACTAACATAAGGTGCGGCAAGAATGGCGATCAACCGCGAGCGCTTAGTCTCAATGGTTCTGGTCGCCATAATGGCGGTGGCATTGCAACCGAAGCCCATAATCAGCGGAATCATGGCCTTGCCATGCAAACCGAACGCCCGCATCACCCGATCGAGCAAAAACGCCGCTCGTGCCAGATAACCGGTCTCGCTGAACACGGCCATGAAGAAAAACAAGATCATGATGTTGGGTAGAAAAACAATCGTACCGCCGACGCCGGCCAGGACACCATTGACGATCAAATCATGGGTAAGACCCGGTGGAATCGCCTGGTCCGCCCAGCCGGTAACCACGGCCACCGCCGCATTAATCCAAACGGTGGGAAGCGCTCCCAAGGTAAAGGTGGCCTGAAACATCAACCACATCAAAGCGCCAAGCGCCGGTAGCCCAAGCCAGCGGTGCAGCAACAGGTCGTCGAGCCGGTGGGTCAGTCGATGCCCCAAGCTCGGCGTCGGGGTCGTGCGCTGAACCACCCGCCGCAGCAGCGTGTCAATGAAGCCAAAGCGGGCGTGCGCGATCATATGGGCGCAGTCCTCACCGTGATCACGCTCGATTCGCTCGCCGATCTCACCAATTAACGCGATCAACCGGTCGTGTTCGCCTTCGCGTTGAAGGATTTCAGTGTCGCCCTCCAGCAACTTGATCGCCAGCCAGCGGCTCTGCTCCGGCGTCATCGACGCGGGACGCAACTCGGCAAGCAACGTCTGAACCCGCCCAATCGCCCCTTCCAAAGGCTCCTGGTAACGGATCGCTGGCGCTGAGTGATTAACCTGGTGCTGGGACACCGCCACCACGGCATGAAGCACATCAGGAACGCCATCGCCAGAAACGGCGACCGTCTCGACCACCGGCCCCCCCAGCGCGGCGGCCAGGGCGACACGATCGATTGTGATGCCTTGGCCCCGCGCCTCGTCGATCATATTAAGCACGAACACGCACGGCCGGCCCATCTCAACCAGTTGGATGGTCAGGAATAGGCTACGGTGAAGGTTACCGGCATCAAGAACATTGACCACCACATCCGGCCGCTCGAAATGAATCACGTCCCGGCCAACACGCTCTTCAGGCAACCCACCGTTCAGAGTGTAGATTCCGGGCAAATCAATCACCCGAAGGGTGCGGCCATCGTGGGTAGTCTCAGCAACCTGCCGCGTTACCGTAACCCGCGGATAATTGGCGGCGATGCCAAAGGCCCCGGTCAGACGATTAAACAACGAGGTCTTGCCACAATTCGGATTGCCGGCAAGGGCGGTGGTGATCGGAAGGGACCGGCGAGACATGGCTTCCCCACTGCCGCCAAGCACGGAATACCATGCCCGTTCAAGCGGTATTGTTTCAGAAAAAGACGGAAAAGCGTCAAAGAGGATCTATTCGATTCGCAACAAAACGCTGCGGGCGTCCTCATTACGCAGAGACAAGCGATAACCAAGCAAAGTATAGGCCCGTGGATTACCCATCGGGGCTGTCCTGTCCACAGTGATCTCTGTGCCCCGGACCAAACCGAACGCCGTCAGCCGACGCCCCAACTCACTGCCTTTTCCGTCAAAGCCAACAACGATTCCACGTTGGCCTGCCACCAAATCGGCTAGTGTTAGTGTTACAGGTGAGGTTCCCGCCCACTGCGGCTCCCGGACTTGCTCGACCTTGCTGGACTGCGTCATGATGGTGCGCCTAGTCAATTTACGAACAGATTTCTAACCGCCCGCTCGAAGGCCCTTAAACCCCATGGCCCGCTCGATGCGATTAACTATCATTCTTAATGATGGCAGCCTGCCAATGGCATGTCAACCACTCATTAACTGCACTCGTCGCATCATCAGGGCACTGTCAACCGCATTCTTCCCAATCATAACGAGCGCATCTGAGGGCAAGCAAAACCACACCCCCGCCAGATTTCACCAGAGGGGGAGGCAACAATCCAACACAAAACAACCCGTTTAGGGTTTAAAGTTGGTCAGCAAGATCACCAATCAACGGAAACTTCCAGGTTTGCTGAAGCAACGCGGAAACGATCCCAATCACACTCAAGATAGTAACAAAACTGCCCGAAAACCGAAAAAACCACCCAAACCCGGGAATACCGAGCGAGAACAGCGCCAAAACGCCCCATCCCCAAATCACCAAGCCCTGCCGCGCATGAAAACTGACGAAAGCGTCGTCCCGACTGAACAACAGCGGAATGAAACACAACACGCCAAGATAGCTAAGGACGGCCATCACCCGCGACCTTACTCCGACACCATCGCTGACCTGCCTTAACACCCGGTTCAACATGGCCATCAGGCTCTCCTCAGATTGGATTACACAGGATTATGCGGGGCCAGCGCCTCTGACAGTTCTTCGCTCTCGTCGGTGAACTCAACCTCTTCCTGCCCCTTACGATAGCGCCAGTAACCATACGCTGCCGCCGCACCAGCGGCAACAACCAAAACCGGCCCCCACGCCCCCAGGCCCAAACCCAATCCGAGACTCAGGCCCTTGCCAGTCCAAATCGTCCCGCCGGTGGTCAAAGCTTGAGCACTACCCGCAACTTGCACCCCGGTCGCGGTGGTTGCTGGCAAGGCCGCCTGCGTGACCATGCCGGTTCCCTTGCCGGCCGCAACCGCAGCCCCCTTGGCGCCCGCCCCTGCCCCAGCGACGACCTTCTCACCAGCCATGATCTTAAGGGTAGCCGCCTGCCGGGCGGCTTCCTTTTCGATGCCGGCCCCCGCCACTTTAGCCCCTGTGGCAACCTTACCCCCGGCAACCCCTTTTACCGCAGCCCCCTTGGCCGTTGCAGTTTGACGGGCAATTTCATTTTCCACTTCGCCGACAGGCGTAGCAGCAACCATAGTAACCCCCTTAGGTTTAGCTGGATCGGCACAAACAAAAAAACAACGAGACCCCAACCCGTTCACTTTTCCGTAAGCACGCTATCACACGATCAACCGGTTTTCACGCTTAAAATTAAGCGCAACCAGCGATAAACACCAGGAAGTGCTCTGCAATTATTGTTAATTAAAACGGCTACCATCCAAGCATACTTGGCTATCCCTCAATAGACTGCTCAGAGAATAGAATTAAAGCTATGTATATTTTTAGACCCCCCCCCAGATTTGCTAAAATTTTTCGCTAATATTTGAGGCTTTTGCAAAGCCCTCGGAAGTTTTGGCGAGAAGACTCCAATTTGTTCGCTTTTTATTCTATTTTACACTAGGCGGAGCCGCGAATGGGCCTTCGAAGTGGCTGCTGTGACCGTCAATCCATTAATCTTATGTAATTTTTCGCATATCTCCCCGACTCAGGCACGCCCAAAAGAACCGTGCAATTTAGTAAAATCGAGTTTCGAGAACAGAAGCCGCGCCGCCGACCCGGCCCAGGATGCTCGCCCGCCTGTGGCGCTTCGCCGCCAGCGTCTTTATCCGCGAAAGTGGCTGGTAATTGTGGCGTGCCGTGGACCGAGGACGATGATAAAGTCCGCACATGATCGCCCGCCAGATTCACCGCCACGCCCAGTTCTTCCCGCGCCTGCTTGACAAGCCAGGCGCGGCTGGCACGCTGGTGCGCCATTGGCAGGTAATGGTTGTGTCAAAGGAAGTCTGGTGATGGCCGAGTCTGACTCCCTCTACCACCGGCTGTTCTCGCACCCGCTCATGGTCGAGCAACTGGTACGCGAGTTCGTGCCCGAGGCGATGGCGGTCGGATTGGACTTCGCCCGGATGGAGCGGGTTAACGCCAAGTTTTACTTTCAGAAGGGCAAACGCCGTGAGGGCGACGTAATTTGGTGTCTGCCGACAAATATGGGTACAGATATTTACTTGTACTTCCTGATCGAATTTCAATCGACGATCATTGAGTGGATGAGCGTTCGAACTCAGGTTTATACAGGCATGTTGTGGCAACAGATAATTAATACCAAAAAGCTCAAACGGGGTGACAACCTGCCGCCCGTCTTACCAATCGTTCTGTATAATGGCGACCAGCGCTGGAATGCGCCACTCAATGTCACTGACTTGATTGATCTTCCACCCAACTCGCCGCTTTGGCCATGGCAACCGGCTGCGCGCTATTATCTACTCGATGAGGGCGCGTTTCCCAAGGATGATTTGGCCCGCAGGGAAACCCTGACGGCATTATTGTTCCGTTTGGAACACTGCCATCACCTTGATGATCTGGTCGGCTTGATCGACGAGGTGCTTGGTTGGTTCCGATGCCATCCCGGTTACGACGCACTGAAGCAGTTATTTACCGAGGTGGTGGCCCAATCCGCCCAAGACATGGGCGGTCAGGATGAAGTTAAAATTCCCGATGACTTGTTGGAGGTCCGGAATATGTTGGCAACCCGTACTCAGGTTTGGAAACAGCAACTGGTGGCCGAGGGCAAGGCCGAGGGCAAGGCTGAGGGCAAGGCTGAGGGCAAGGCTGAGGGCAAGGCTGAGGGCAAGGCTGAGGGCAAGGCTGAGGGCGAGACCGTGGGCAAAGCGAACATGCTCCTTCGCCAGATTCACCGCCGCTTTAAGACGCTCCCCTCCGGTCTTGAGGATCGAATTCGGGCCGCAAGTGCCGACCAGTTGGACGCGTGGAGCGAGCGTTTTGCTGATGGCCTTTCGCCAACCGAAATCTTCGGCCTCGATCTGCCGCACTGACCGCGATTATGGCCGGAGACGATCCGCTTACCAGTTCACCCGCAACCCCTTGATAGGAATAGGAATTTACCTAAAATTGGTCCGA
>CAUYTZ010000316.1:0-1581 GCA_963575695.1 uncultured Gammaproteobacteria bacterium
TCGACGCGATCAAGAGCCATATAGACCCAGGCTTGAACCACGATCATACGCGCTCAGGAATTATTAGGCGACCAATAATTGCCGTTTGCGTGAAACTTTGCGCGAGCAACGCCGATGCCGCCGCAGCCACGCCAGCGGACACGATATGACAACCCAAGGTTGTCGAACCACTCGGCCAGCGGCGATCCGTGGTCACACGCTGGCGCTCCAAATGTCGCGGCCGCCCATTCGGCCCAAAGCTGGTCGCTGAACGGCTCGGGAGCGCTCAGGGGGCGGTTCATGCCACCACCTCGCGATAACTTTCCAAGAACTCGCGTGGATCGGTCAGGACAACCGTTTTGGAAAATACCTTAGCCGTGGCAACCAGACCTTTGGCCTTTAGTACATAGAACCAAGCATGACTGATGCTGCATTGAAAGCACCAGTCGTTTATGTTCCAACCAGCCCGAGCCTGATAAGGCTTGGCATTGCTGGCTGATGGTTCTTCATGGGCATTGCTGGCCAGAGCCGTTGCTGTGGGGCTGGGGTCCGATGATTGGTTTCGTTTTGTAGGCATGTCGTCCACCTCGATTGTTGGTGGACGGCTGTTTATGCCTATGTAATTTTGCTGTCGGCCGATAATGCCGGAAATGCCGATAATTGAATTTCCGGCATTATCGGCTAATCAGAATCTAGGCCATAACCGTCGCTATCTTTTCCCGAATTGTGCTCGCGGCCGGACATTTCCCCCATGTTTCCTCGCACCAATCCATCATGGCCCGCTCAATATCGGCCTGACTTTCCCACCCCGGATTATCCGCCCCCGGCAGACCATGGTACTCGTTGAGATCGTTCAGTTTCCGGGTAAAATCTTCCCAAGGATATGCCAGCTTTCGCCCCCGCTTGGCGGCCAGTGGCATTCCCCCCCCCGCCGATGCGGACAAGGGCGAACCAGCCACATCCCGCCCTTCATCGTGCGTCTGTTGCGCGTCCGCCGGCCATAGGGCATACACCTGCTTGCGGCTTCCCTGGATATCAATAAGTCTTGGTGTGGTGTCGAGAAGGTTGTCTTGCCAGCGCATCCGGTCAGGCGTAATGCGCGCCCATGTTTCCACTGGGATTGCCTGCCTGAGGCCGCGCGAGGGGATAGGTAGAGCATCGGCCCCGGCTTTGCGGAACTCAGCCGCCGGCGTTTTGACGCACGCGGTCAGGGTGACACGGCCGAGCTTGGCGTGTTCCAAGATGTCCTCGATGGCGGCACCTATAGGCCGGTCAGGAAAACTGGCAGCCATGGCGTAATCGATCGCGTCGGGAAAGCGCGTGGCGGATGCGGCATCGAATTGCGCCGGAGTTTCGTCATAGGCCAACCAAATTGCAATATCACGAAGCGGCATAACGTCGGCTTCGCTCTCCGCTGTCTCGGTGACGGCAGCACGGAATTTTGGGCTAAGGGGCATTGGCACCCTCCGATGGTGCGGTCCGATGTGATGTCGGCGGGGAAACCCGTTCGGAGGTCCGGGCTTGTCGGGTGCGGCCTATCCCCGCTGATTTTACGTCACGTCAAGGTGACGGACACTGATCCTTGATCGCGGCGATGCCGAT
>CAUYTZ010000317.1:0-3743 GCA_963575695.1 uncultured Gammaproteobacteria bacterium
TCACATTCATGCTTGGCAGGGGCTATCAAATCGAGAAATTTGAGATTAATACACTCATCGTCCGTAGACGCATTCTTCCACGGGTGGTTAAGTTCGGATCGATCATGGGGCTTTCACCGGGACGCTTCGGTGGCCAATGGCTGGTCGGGCAAGCCCTTGGGCAGGTCAAGAACACAGAAGGCCAGTCGGTGGTCGTTGGAGAGCAGTTGCAGGTGGGAGCCGTCGCGGCGGTAAAAGGCCATGCCGCGCCCGACCGGAGAAATGGCGATGATCTCCTGTTCCTCAACGATGACCCTGCCGGCCTGCCAGCAGGTCAGGACCATCGAGATTTCATGTTCTGCCTGCGGTTGCGGGGCGGCGGCGTGGGCGCCAAGCGCCAGCAGCGCCGCCAGGATCAGCGGGAATTGGCGCATGGGGCGGCCCTTTCACCCAGGAATTGGATCAGAAAACTGGCCACGGCGTCGGCGGGTGGGACGAATGGGGCCGCATCCAGCACCTGGCGGCACAGGGCAACGGGCGGAATGCCGTGCGCGGCGGCAACCTGTTCCAGGATACGCCAAAGCCCGTTTTCAAGTTTGATCACCACCCGGCGGCCGGAGGTCGTGACCAACAGTTGCAACCTCGGCTCCAGCACGCCGGGCTGGTCGAGGCAGGCCAGCGCCGCCTGGACCCGTGCGGGCAGGGCGGCGGTCATGGAGACCTCGGGATTCGGCCTCCTGGTCGTCGATTCAACCGAGAGTCACCCCGCTGCGCCAGCCCTGGCCGTCCATCGGCCGAAAGCTGGAAGGTCACCATGACGTACGCAGCGGAATCGGCCAACCGCAGCCGCACTTCAGCCCAAGAGGCGTCAGCATCGGCGTTTCGGGACGGGGATGGACGTGCGCAAACATGCGCGGACGTGGTAAAAGCCACGGCAGCCATCGGCGACTCTCCATAGTCGATCATGGTCAGGCCGGTTGGGGTACTTTGAATACCCCTTCCGGCCGCTTCGAGTCGTGCGCCTAAACTGTTCCCGAGTCAAGGCTGTTTCGACTATACCAAAAGTTGTTGCCAACGGGATGATGCTCGCCGACCTATTTGGGATCGGTTGATCGTTTATTCCGCTTTGATAAGCAAAAATGGATGAATATTTCTTTATGCGGGCGATTCTTCGGCGGCGTCACGTCGGCGGGCGATCATCCGCCGCTGCTCGCCCACACGCCCGGCCAGGGTTCCATGAACTGGTTGAGGGCGAGGCCGCGGGGCAGGCGGCCATCGAGGATCGCCGGTGGTTCAACTGTCTCAAAAACGCCCAACCTCGCCATCCACAGACTACAGGCGATCTTTCGCAAGCGGACATGAAGCCCGACGTGCCGCCGGTAAAGGTGGGTGGGTTCAGCTGCGCAGCCCAGGCGCTTCTTGCCCGGTGCGTGCCACGTATTCGGTGTAGCCGCCACCATACTGATGGATGCCCTCCGGCGTCAGTTCCAACACGCGGTTGGAAAGTGTCGCCAGGAAATGCCGGTCGTGGGAAACGAACAGCATGGTGCCTTCGTAGGTGGCCAGCGCCTTGATCAACATTTGCTTGGTGTCGAGATCGAGGTGATTGGTCGGCTCGTCGAGCACCAGGAAATTCGGCGGATTGAACAGCATGAGCGCCATCACCAGCCGGGCTTTTTCTCCACCGGAGAGGACTCGGCATTTTTTCTCCACATCGTTGCCGGAGAACCCGAAACAGCCGGCCAGCGCCTTGAGCACGCCCACGCCCGCCTGCGGGAACGCCCCTTCCAGGGACTCGAACACCGTGGCCTCGCCGTCGAGCAGTTCCATCGCGTGCTGGGAGAAATATCCCATCTTGACGCTGCCGCCGACCGTGACCGTCCCGGTGTCCGGTTCGGTCGAACCCGCCACCAGCTTCAACAGCGTCGACTTGCCCGCGCCATTGACGCCCATGACGCACCAGCGCTCCTTCCGGCGGATTACGAAGTCGAACCCCTGATAGATGGTCCGGCTGCCGTAGCCCTTGTGGACGTTCCTCAGGACCGCCACATCCTCGCCCGAGCGCGGGGCCGGCGGGAAGTCGAACGACACGACGTGGCGGCGCCTCGGCGGTTCGACGCGCTCGATCTTGTCGATCTTCTTGACCCGGCTTTGTACCTGGCTGGCGTGCGAGGCGCGGGCCTTGAAGCGCTCGATGAACTTCAGCTCCTTGGCCAGCATGGCTTGCTGGCGTTCGAATTGCGCTTGCTGCTGCTTTTCGTTGACCGCCCGCTGCCGCTCAAAGAAGGCGTAATCGCCGGAATAGCTGGTCAACGAGCCGCCGTCGATCTCGATGATCTTCGTGACAACCCGATTGAGGAACTCGCGGTCATGCGAGGTCATCAAAAGAGCGCCTTCATAACCCTTCAGAAACTCTTCCAGCCAGATCAGGCTCTCGAGGTCGAGATGGTTGCTCGGTTCGTCGAGCAGCATGACGTCGGGGCGCATGAGCAGGATGCGGGCAAGGGCGACGCGCATTTTCCAGCCGCCCGACAGCGTCCCCACGTCCATTTCCATCATTTCCTGGCTGAAACTGAGCCCGGCCAGCACTTCCCGCGCCCGCCCCTCCAGTTCGTAGCCGCCCAACTCTTCGAACCGCGCCTGCACTTCGCCGTAGCGCTCGATGATCGTATCCATCTCGTCGGCACGGTCGGGGTCGCACATGGCCGCTTCTATATCCGCCAATTCCGCCGCCACAGTGCTGACCGGGCCGGCCCCATCCATCACTTCCGCGACCGCGCGCCGGCCGGCCATCTCGCCGACATCCTGATTGAAATAGCCGATCGAGACGTGCTTCTCGACGGACACCTGTCCCTCGTCCGGCAACTCCTCTCCCGTGATCATCCGGAACAGCGTCGTCTTGCCGGCGCCGTTGGGGCCGACGAGGCCGATTTTCTCGCCCCTGTTCAGCGCTGCGGAAGCCTCGAAGAAGAGGATGCGGTGGCTATTGTGCTTGCTGATGGTTTCTAAGCGAATCATGTCTGTCCGGGTTCCTGCGGCATGGGCGGCCCCTTATGCCATAGAATGGGCGATGCGATAGAGCCCCTGTCGGCACGGCCTCTTCCTCCGGCTCGGCGTCGGGCTGGGTGAAGGCCTGACGCAAGGCGACGGTGACGACGCTTTTTGGGCCTTGGGCACCTGGGCAAGCGTGTTGTGTAGCCATCATGACAGCGGCTCGATCACGGCGGCTCTGCACCCAAAGCTGCTTTTGGCAAAATTTTCGTCAGTGCCCGAGGAGCGTCTGCATCCTGCATTGCAGTGTTTTGGTGAGTGCGGCGCGGCCCTCCCCGTTGTTGTGATACCGAACGTGGCGAAGGTGACGTAGGTCGAACGGAATGTCGTGTTCGCTCTGCGTGATGAGGATAACCTCGCGGCCGAGCGTATGGGCGATGCCCGCCTCGTAGAACACGTTCGGATTCCTACCGGAGCAGTCGCAGATAACGATCCGAGAGCGGTCGATGAGGGCAACCACGTCCTGGATGATAGCGGCATTCTCCCAGATGTCATCAGCGCGCCGACATCGCAGGCCCACGTTTTCAGCGGCCTGCTTGATGCTGTCATACACGGGGGTGAGCCCCGCGTCGAAAGGTGAATGCTCAATAACCGGTGGCGTTGGGCTGGTTCCGCGATGGGTGCGACAAATCGACTCAGGGGGATTCCAAAACATTTGGCGATGTGCATTTATTGACGCATGACGTCAACCGCCCCACCATCGATTGATCTTG
>CAUYTZ010000318.1:0-2091 GCA_963575695.1 uncultured Gammaproteobacteria bacterium
CCATGACCCATGCCCTGGATCTGCAACTGGCCTTGATTCAAACCACGTTACAAATTCTGGCCAGTTCGCCTCACTTGAGTGCTGGCAATCTGGCCGCGTTTCACGCCCAGGCTCGAGAGGTGCTCAAAGACTTTCCCGGGATCGACATCATCCTGGCCGACTCGACCGCCCAGCAAATGGTGAATTCCTATCGTCCGTTCGGCCAGCCGTTGCCCCGTCGCAACACCCCCGAAACCGTGCGTAGAATCTTCGAAACCGGCCAGCCGCTGATCAGTGACTTGTTCTACGGCGCAGTGACCAAGCGGCCGATGGTCAGTATCGACGTGCCGGTGTTTCGGAATGGCAAGGTGGTCTACGATCTGGCTATGGCCATCCCTGCGCTAGAACTGGGCAAGATCCTCCATCGACAGCACCTGGATCCCGATTGGCTGGGCGCGATTTTGGATCGCTCAGGCACCGTGGTCGCCCGAACCCTCAGCCCGGAAAAGTTTGTCGGCCGTCTGGCCCGACCCAATCTGATCGCCCGAATTAACCAGGCTCCAGAAGGCTTGGCCTATGTCACCACCTTTGAAGGCGCGCCAGAGGTGATGGCATTCAGCAAGTCCGCCGACAACGGTTGGGCGGTAGTGGTCGGGGTGCCGGAGGCTTCGTTCTTGGCCGATATCCGGCACTGGCTGTGGCTGTCCATAGCCCTGGCACTCGGGCTGGCCCTGATCGGAGTCGGTCTGGCGGTCATGGTCGGGCACGGCATCGCGCGCTCGATCCGGTCCCTGATCGGGCCGGCGCGGTCGCTTGGCTCCGGCGAATCGGTGGCGCTGGAGCCGTTGCCGCTGAGAGAAGCCAACGAGGTCGCCCAGGAGTTGGTCCGGGCTTCGGCCCTGCTCCACCAGCGCGCCGAAGAGCGCGATCTGGCTGAACGGGCCCTGGTCGAACGAACGCGCATGCTTCAGCGTCACTATGAAAACCTGCGCGCACTGAACGACATTGCCGCTCAACCCAACACCAAAGTCCAGGAACTGCTGTCCCAGGTGCTGAGGCTTGGTGCCTACCACCTGGGCCTGACCATGGGCATTCTCAGCCACATTGATGGTCAGCGCTATACCGTTGAGCATCACTTCGCCCCAGCCGAAGTCGGACTGTCCGACGGCACGACGTTCGATTTAGGCACCACTTATTGTGCGTTAACCCTGGCATCCGGCGACGTGGTCGCGATTTCGCACATGGCCCAGTCGCCCTATGCCGGCCACCCCTGTTACCGCACCTTTGGGCTGGAGTGCTACATCGGCGCCCAGGTCATGGTTCGTGGCCAGGTCTATGGCACGGTCAACTTCACCTCGCCCACCCCGTGTCCGCGAGCCTTTGATGAAGGCGATTTGGAATTCATGCGCCTGTTGTCGCGCTGGATTGGAACCGAATTAGAGCGCGAACTTGCCGATCATGAGATTCATCTAGCCAAATGGGAAGCGGAACAGGCCAATCGAGCCAAAACCGAATTCTTGGCCATGATGAGCCATGAAATCCGTACACCATTGACCTCGATCCTTGGCTTCTCAGAAATCATCCGCGACCAATTCTTCGGTCCGGTGGGCAACAATATCTATACTGAATACGCCGGCGACATTAATGCCAGCGGCAAACACCTGCTGGAGGTGATCAACGATATTCTCGATATTGTCAAAATCGAAGCGAGAAAGATGACGATTATCCCGGAACCGGTCGAGGTCTCCAGCCTATTTACTGCCTGTCATCGACTGCTTCAGGAACGGGCGATACGCGGCGGACTAACTTTTTCAATCCGGGCTGACCCGGCTCTGCCGTTGCTGTGGGCAGACCCACGGGCGGTCAAGCAGATCATCTTCAACCTGCTGTCGAACGCGATCAAATTCACCCCCAGCGGCGGTCGAATCACGGTGAGCGCGGAACAAGCCGACGATCACGGAATCATTCTGACCGTGACCGATACCGGCATCGGCATTGCCGCCGACCAGATCGAGCACGTCATGCAGCCGTTCGAGCAGATCGACAACCGCTTCAGCCGGGCTGGTGGCGGTACCGGCCTGGGCCTGCCGCTGGTCAAGGGGCTGGTCGAGC
>CAUYTZ010000319.1:0-1055 GCA_963575695.1 uncultured Gammaproteobacteria bacterium
TGATCTAGGACTCGGGCGAGGTCGATCTTTCGCGGCTCACGACCAGGGAGCGAGCCGAGCGACTGGAAACAAAGTCCGAAAATCGGTGCTCCGGAATAGAATCGGCCATGACTTATACCTTTGCGACCAAGGCTGAGTTAATCAAAGCTAATGCCAAGACGTTTAAACTGATCATGGAGATCACACTGTTTGCTGCATCTATTTTAAATTTTTTGGTCATACTTGGTGGGATGTTCGGGCTGGCCAAACTGCTCGGGCACTAATTATGGCTGGGGCCGAGATGCGCGAGGGCCGCAAGCCAAGACGCGGGCTGAGGGTAAGACCGGAATGGAACCACGCCAGCTTCACAATAACTCCATCAAAGCGAACAGAAAGCGCTGAAGTCGGTCCTGGACGAATTGGGGGCTGACTTTTTTAGCCCAGCGAGTACAATTAGACGGTGATGCTGGGCGTAAAGACTGGAACCGAGAAGCCTTCCCATTTAAAGCTTTCTCGCCGTTGCCGGCCCTGCAATACCCGGGTCTTGGACATCGTGAATAAGCACAACTGCCTCCGTGCCGGTGTGCTGGCTTGAGCCTTGGCTCGCCGCTGCCGGCACGGGGTTCAGTCGCCGAGGATGCCCTTCATTTTCAAATCCAAAATTAACGCCCGCAGCACTGCCCGGGTGTCGTGCAGGCGAAAGTTGATGTTGTTCAAGACGTTGCGGTCGTAGGAAAAGCCGACGTTTTCCAGTTCATCGGCGTTGAAGGCGGCGCGGGAGAAGGCGGTGCCGGTCGGGTTCTGCCAGCCGGTGATGGGCGTGTCGTAGTGGCGGGCGATGATGTGCCACGCCGCGCCATTGCTGACCAGAGATACAACGTCTCCATAAGCGCGGAGCGTCACTACGTCGTTGTCCGGGCCGGAGCCGGACGGCAGGGTGACGGTGACCGTGTGCGCGGTCTGGTCAGACTTTTTGATGATGCCGACTCGGCCAGGACAGTCGCCGGGCAGCGGCAGCACCACCTGCACCGCGCTGGTCCAGGCGGAGATCAGCCACAGCGGGGCCTGGGAGAAGT
>CAUYTZ010000320.1:0-23611 GCA_963575695.1 uncultured Gammaproteobacteria bacterium
CGCGCACCAGCGAAGCCACGCCATCGCCGAGCCTTCCGACACCACCAACCGATCAAACCTGGGCCACAATGGCCATGGCCGAAATCAACACGGACTTGACTGCGGGTGCAGAAGCCCAACGACCGCCGGAATCAGTTTCAGTCCTGGAATCAGTTTCAGTCAATGCCAACGACGCGACCATGGTCGCGACCCAACTTTCCAGAGAACCCATACCGTTCAACCTCATTCGTAAGGCGGACCTCACGACCGCAAGCCTCGAAATCGTTCCCGTCGATCAGGTGCGGTGCCAAAACTGCTTCGAATTGAAAGCGCCAGTTCCAGTCTGCCCGCACTGCAATTACGATAGCGAGCGGCAACGACGATCCGGCTCCCATCTAACCCCGGGCAGCCGACTGCATGGCCGTTACCAAACCGGCAAAGTGCTGGGCCAGGGCGGGTTCGGTGCCACCTATTTGGGTTGGGACGACCTGTTGCAAGTTAAGGTTGCGGTTAAGGAGTATTTCCCGACCAGCCTGTGTTCACGGGTGCCGGGTGAAGGCAAACTGGTGCCGTTCACCGATGAGCACGCCGAAGGATTCGAGGCCGGGATTGGCAAATTTCTGGAAGAGGCGCGGATTCTGGCCCGGCTACGCGAAATCAGTGAAATCGTTAGCGTTCAGGATTTTTTTGAAGAAAATCATACCGCCTATATGGTCATGGATTTGCTGGTCGGCGAAACCTTCAAGAAATTCATTACCGACCATGGCGGCAAGCTTCCCTTCCGGCTGGCTTTGTCCACGCTGGCTCCCATGATGCGTGCCATGCAGGCCGTTCATGAACTGGGATTGATTCACCGTGACCTTAGTCCCAACAATATTTTTGTGACAAATCTGGGCGAAACCAAATTGATCGATTTCGGTGCCGCCCGTCAAGCGGCGAAGGTTGCGCCCCAGGCATTCACGGTCATGCTCAAAATCGGCTACTCGCCACCTGAACAGTATCTGCAACACAGTCGCCAGGGGCCATGGTCGGATGTCTACGCTATGGCCGCAACGATGTACTGCGGCCTAACCGGACGCCCACCGGTAGACGCCATCACCCGCATGCAAAATGATAGCCTCAAGCCGCCGTCGGAGATGGGCGTACCCGTGCCGGCGGCGTTTGATCAGGTCTTAATGGCAGCACTCGATGTCGATTGGCAGAGACGACCACAAAGCATGAAATCGCTCTTGAGCCTGCTAGAGCAGGCTGCGGGATAAGAGCCATAAACGTGGCGCAAATTATATGTGGGATCGCGGATGGGCCTGGTCATAGACCGCGAGCATACGCTCGGCATCGATGTCGGTGTAGCGCTGGGTGGTGGCAAGCGAGGCGTGACCGAGCAACTCCTGAATCGCGCGCAAATCAGCACCATCAACCAAAAGGTGAGTGGCGAAGCTGTGGCGCAAGGCGTGGGGCGTGGCGCTGTCGGGCAAGCCAAGCTCCGACCTCAAAACACGCAAAGCCCTCTGGGCCACACCAGGGTTAAGCCGCCCCCCCCGAACCCCAACGAACAACGGATCATCACCGGCAAGCGAAAACGGACAGGCTGACAGGTAATCCTTAAGTGCGATGACAACCGCTGGCAGGACCGGAACCATCCGCTGGTTGCGTCCTTTGCCGGTCACAACCAACGACACCCCCTGCCCTTCGCAAGCGACAATCGGAGCCTGATTGCGGTTAAGGCTCAGTGCCTCATCGATGCGCAGCCCGCAGCCGTAAAGCAGGGTTAGCAGTGCCCGGTCACGCTTGCCCACCCAGGGTGTGTCCGGACCGGTTTCAGCCTGATCGAGCAGGCTTGCGGCATCAACGATGGTCAGTGGCCGGGGCAGTGGTCGCCGTGCCTTGGGGGTACGCAGCAAACCGATCGCTGGATTGTGCAGGCGTCCGCCGCGATCGAGCCAGCGGAACAGGTTGCGCACTCCGGCCAAGGAGCGGGCCCGGCTGGAGGCACCGATGCCGATGCCTGCGCGCTGGGCCAGCCAGGCGCGAAAATCGCTCAAACGCGCGTCGCCAAGTTCCTCAAACCCCGGAATTTGGCCAAGATGAACGGTTAGAAAGTCTAGAAACTGGCTAACGTCGGTACGGTAGGCCGTGAGCGTGTGCCGCGACGCGCCACGCTCGCTCCGCAGCCAGCGTTGCCAATCGGCCAAAGCGGCTTGAACCTCGGCCGTGGCAGAAAAACCCAACACAACGGCAACATCCCCCGGCTGACCCTCGGCATCCTGAGGATGCCCAAGGCCAGCCCCCAGGCTGGGCCGAGGACGACCCCTTGCGGCTTCAACTCCAGCCATCAGCCACCAAATTCACTGTAGAACTAATGGGATATAGGTTAAACCTCAATCCAGGTTATGAGACACCGCTCAACCACCTGGGCCAGGAAACTAACCAGTTCCGTACCCTGGTCGGGATGGAACATCTCTGGGTCATGGCTACCCAGGGCTAGAATCGACGGCGGATCGCCTTCACGCAGGTGCAGCCGCAACAGAGCCTGCGAACGGATCGACCCAGCCGCTGAACCAAATAGGGCGGTGTCGCCATAACCGCCACTGGCGAGCAGCAGGTCGGCCCCACGCAAACGTGAATCAATCGCCCCCGGTTCAACCAAACGGATACCAGAGGCCAACCGTCGGGGTACGTCATCCCCATTTTCCACCACCAGCACGGTCAGGTCTAGATCGAGCAATTCCGGCAGGTTGGTGGCAATCAACTGGAGCAGTGCATCCAACCCGCGCGCCTCAAGCAGCGCCAGAGTGGCGGCATGAACTCGACTCATCGTACACTGATTGGCACGGGTAGTTCCGACCATCTCGCGCAGCCGTTGTTGCAACTGGTTATGTTCAGAACGCAACCGCTCAACCATGAAGAACTGGAAGTCAGCAACATCACGACCCATATCGACCCGGGGTGGCATTAGGTAGTCGATCGCGTCTGGATGCCGGTGTAGAAAATCAGGATGAGTACTGAGATAAGCCATCACCTCGTCCGCGCCGGTGCCACCATAATGGCCAGTCTGGGAGAGTTGGGGTTCGAGACCCATCGGTGTCCGCCTTTCAACCGTAAGACATTAAGACTACAGGCGTTGTTGTTGTTTTTATTCCGACAGACCGCTTTTTCAGAATCCGATGCATACGCCCCCAACTTCACCCCATGACAAAAAACTGGCTCAGATCTTCGCTGGCGCCTGCGCGCCTAGAATACTTTGCCCGGTTTTCTGCCAGTCGGCGACGAAGCGAGCCAGACCGGAATCGGTTAGCGGGTGCTGGAACAACTGCCGCAGCACCGACGGCGGAATAGTGGCGACATCGGCCCCAATCTTTGCCGCAGCAACCACATGCATGGGGCTACGCACCGAAGCGACCAGGATCTCTGTCTTAAAGTGCGCGTATTGGTTGTAGATCTGCTTGATCTCGGCGATCAGAGCCATACCATCCTGACCGATGTCATCCAGCCGACCAACGAACGGAGAGACGAAAGTCGCCCCGGCTTTCGCCGCCAGAATTGCCTGAGCCGCCGAAAAACACAGGGTAACGTTGACCATGTGGCCGTCGCCGCTCAACTCACGGCAGACGCGCAAGCCGGCCGGGGTCAACGGCACTTTGATCGCAATATGGCGCGAGACTTTAGTCAGAACCTGAGCTTCTGCACGCATGGTTTCATAATCGGTAGCCGCAACCTCGGCGCTGACTGGGCCATTGACGACTTCACAGATCTCCGAGATTAGACTAAGGAAATTTCCCCCGGTCTTTGCGACCAGCGAGGGGTTGGTGGTAACGCCATCCAACAGCCCGCTTTGGGCAAGTTCCCGGATTTCGGCGATGTCGGCGGTATCAACGAAGAATTTCATGGCGAACTGCCCTCATGCTCTGCGCCCGGCCTCCGGCGACCCGACGCAAGTTAAGATTAGGACGACCGCCGCCGGAGCACAAGCAAGCCGTCACAGTGGGTTAGAGATAGAGTCTCACCTGTTACCTTAGAAGCACACCCCTCCCCGCCCAGCACGAGAAAAAGGGCGATAGGCATCCAGGGGGCGGGCGGGAGGCGGGACGGCGGGACATTGCCAAGCCTATCCGCATTCGCTTATGATCAACACCATTCTAGCCACAAGCTGTTGTTGTTATGGCAAAATGGTGGCTGACGCAGCGGTCAAAGCGAACCGGACTGCCGAAGGCAAGCCCACGACAGCCCAGCCGACAGCAACCATAAAATCATGTTGCTTGTCATGCAGTTACGACATTATCTTAATGCAAGTGGCGATCAAAGCCCCTCAACCACCAGGATGTTCATCCGTGCCGACCCGGCCCGGGCCTGGCGAGCTTCACCATATTCCGGGCTGTCGTACCAGCGCCTGGCGGCTTCGACCGTCGGAAATTCAGCAATCACCACCCG
Organism: uncultured Gammaproteobacteria bacterium; assembly: GCA_963575695.1. GTDB lineage: Bacteria > Pseudomonadota > Alphaproteobacteria > Azospirillales > Azospirillaceae > CAUYTZ01. The sequence goes on from CAUYTZ010000320.1 coordinate 4,408, forward strand.
GGTTGGGGACCACGAGCCTTCCAGCACCGCAACCGCACCGCCACGGGCCAAAAACTTGCCGCCATTGGCGGCCAGCGCCGGACCGGACAGCTTCTTATAGGTTTCGTAGGCAACGGGATCACTGACTTCGGCATCAACGATGACATAAGCGGGCATTGGCTAAAACTCCTAACGGTGGAACAAGCTAGAGTGATCCGCTCTAACGGAAGAACAGAACCGAGGTCAACAAAAACAGAGGGATCAGAAGCCCTCCTGACCAAGCCATGTAGGCGAAGAAGCCGGGCATGACGACACCACGACGCTCGGCAATGGATTTGATCATCATGTTGGGGGCATTGCCAATGTAGGTCATGGCCCCCATGTACACCGCTCCGGCCGAAATCGCGGCCAGAGTCGCTGGGCCATGCGCCATCAGGCCCGCCGCATCGCCCCCGGCGGTGTTGAAAAACACCAAGTAGGTTGGAGCGTTGTCGAGAAAGCTGGACAAGGCACCAGTAACCCAGAAGTAAAGCCCATTATCCGGTCGACCATGAGAATCGGTGACGATGGCGACCACCGCCGCCAGCGCTCCTTCCGGCCCAGCGCGAAGCATGGCCACGGCCGGAACAATCGTGATGAAGATACCGGCGAACAGCTTCGCGACTTCCATAATCGGATGCCAGGTGAACAGGTTGCCGGCCCGGGTGCCGGGTGGCGTTAAGAGTAACGACGCTGCGGTGATGCCTAGCAACAAAAAATCCCGAGCCAAATTCTGAACTTCGAGCGGAACGCGATAAAGACTAAAACTTACTTTCGGTGTCCAAACTCCACTGAGCAACACCGCACCCACAATTGCCAGCAGCAAGGCCAGATTGATCCCCCCTTCCAGGCGCAAGCCGCCCTCGCCTCCCCCCTCGGCCTCGGCAACCACCGGATCGGAATCTCCGGGATCTTCGCTCTGTGGTGGTTCATGACCAAGAAAAATGCAATCCAAAACGAAATATAAACCAAGCAGAACAACTGATAACATCAGCGTCGGCAACCAAAGATGTTGCGCAGTCCAGAAAAATGAGACACCATGAAGAAAACCAAGAAACAGCGGCGGATCGCCAAGCGGGGTCAAAGCCCCACCGATATTAGCCACCAGAAATATGGTGAAGACCACAGTGTGAACCACATGACGGCGATGACGATTGGCGTGCAGCAACGGCCGAATCACCATCATGCTGGCACCGGTCGTACCCATGATGCTGGCTAGGATGGTGCCAAGCGCGATCACCACGGTGTTGAACCCAGGCGTGCCCAGTCGGTCACCCGTCAGGCGGATGCCGCCAGTCACGGTGTACAACGTCGTCAATAGGATGATGAACGGTAAGTAATCAGTCAGGACAACATGAAGTAGTTCGTAACCCGCGATAGGAAATCCATAGATTAAAGCGAACGGCCCCGTAAGAACCAAAGACCAGAACGCGGCGATTTTCCCGTAATGATTATCCCACAGCTTTGGCACAAACAGCGGCCCCAACGCGATCGAAAGCAGCAAGCCGGCGAACGGCACCACCCAAACCAACCCCAGACTGCGGCCATCCAGATGCGGCACGGCAAGAGCGGCCTGAGCCAGTTCCGTCGCGACCGCCGGCCCGCCCCCAACCAGCACCCCAACCAAGAATACCACGGCTTTTAAAGGCGCCCGGTGGCCTTGGGCTTCAAGCATCGGCCACTGAAGCGCAGCATGTGGCCAGGGCTTCGCACATAGGTTTATCGTAGAACAATAAATGACCAACAAACCAATACTTCGCAAACAACATACAATCCTCAACTATTTCATCAGGAGCCATCTCGATCCAACAAGAAAACTCTTTTATCATATTTTGATGGTCTTTCCTGTGATCCACAAGAAGATCAGGGCAGAATTTATTCATGCAATATTCTTCAGAGTCAAAATTCCCTTCCATGACCGTGACAAGATCAACAATCATCTCTACAATTTGGTCTGGATTCGTGCCGGCGTTAGCCTCGTGGTGAAGACGATTGACCAAGTCAACGATTCTCTGGTGATCGCGATCGAATTCCTCATGATTCAAAATCAGATGATGGTCCCATTTGATCAGCATCAGTCACTCTCTCCACCGCTTCGGGCATGACTTGCCGGGGACTTCATCCCCGATCCCCCGACCAGGGTTCCGCCCCGGAACCCCTATATTTAGAACAGAACGCAGAGCCATCCCAAGTAACAGTTTCTTAATCCCGTTTTACAACTTCGCGATAAACGGCGATGATTTCCGCTGCCGCTCGCTCCCGTGAAAACCGCTGCCTAACGTGATCGATGGCACGCTCGGCCAAGTTTATCCGCTCGGCCGTGTTCAACGCCAGCACAGCCGCCACGGCTTCGGCCATGGCCTCCGGATTTGCTGGCGGCACCAGCCAGGAGACCCCCGGTACCGCGACCTCCCGCGCCGAACCGTGATCGGTCAGCACCGTCGGTCGGCCCATGGCCATGGCTTCGAGAATCGTACGCGGAAAGCCTTCCGGATTACGAGCCGGCGATACGACCATAGTCGCCAGCATATACGCCGCAGTCGGATCAGGCCAAGTGTCCAGGAAGCGAACTGAACCGCCCAACCCCAGCCCCTCAATCCGCTGCTCCAGCAACCGACGATAACCAGGATTGGCTGGAGCGGTGTCGCCGGAGCAATCCTCGACCATCAGACAACACAAATCGCGCCGACCGAGTCGGCCCAGGGCTTCAATCAGTTCCATCTGGCCTTGCCCCGGCTGCAAGCGGCCGGGAACCAGAATGATCGGCCGGTCGTCGGGCAGGTTCCAGACCCGAGCCAGATGAATCAGTCGAGTCGACTTAACCTGATCCGGGGTAAAAAGCGCCAGATCCAGCCCCGGCCTGACCACACTCACCGCATCTTTAGTAACTGGAAAATTGGTCAGCAGATGATCGCGGACATGCTCCGACACCGCAATCACGCGCACACCGCGAGCAATCGCCGCCCCCCGCCAGCGCTCGACCCAGCTACCGGTCGGATAGAGGGCATGGCATGTGGTGACCAGCGTCGCGCCGCACCGTCCGGCGGCACGCCAGCCGGCCCAGGCCAGCAGGCGAGAATGGGCATGAACAACTTCAATCACATGGGCGTGAACGATTTTAGTCAGATGCCGGTCGTTGGCCAACACCGACCATGGCGAACGGCTGGCCAACGCCGGGATCGTTAGATGAGCGATTCCAGCCCGGTCCAGCTCCCGTTGCAGCGGGCCACCGGAGGACACCACCAGCGGCACGGCCCCATTCTGGGCCAGGCACAACGCGACCTCGACCGCGTCACGCGCCAGCCCATTCGCCGCCAGCGACGGCAAGACCTGCAACACGCGCAAACCCTTAAGCGCCGTCATTCCGTGGCCGCCATGGCACCGGTGACGACATCAAGCAACTCAGTCGTGATTTCTTCCTGACGCTGTTGCCGGGCCTGGAGCGTCAACGCATCCAGCTTGATTTCGATGTTGTCGTGGGCCGCTTCCATCGCCGCCAGCCGGGCACCATTTTCACTCGCGAAAGATTCCATCGCCGCGTGCATCAAGCGAGTAAAGACATATTCCTCAACCAGTTTGTTAAACAAATCGGCCGGATCAAGCTGAATCAGCGGCGCAACCATATCCCGACGGCGCTTGCCTTCCGAATCGAACGGCAGCAGGGTTTCGCTGCCCACTTTCCAGCCGGCACCACCGGTGTTGCGGCCATGAACCAGCAACACCCGCTCGAGCCGGCTATGCGCCATAACGTGATAAAGTTGCTCGGCCAGCCGCCGCGCCACTTCGATCACCCCGTCCAAATGGGTCGCCATTGGCCGCCACCACGACACCTTCCACGATCGTTCATCGGCCTTAAGCCGGCCACGCGAACCAACCACCAACAGTTGATGACCGTCACCGGCCAACAACGGTGCCACCCGATCCAGGACGTGTTCATTATAGGCACCGGCGAAACCATGCTCGGAGGTAAAGGCAATCACCGCCGCCGGGCCGTCGGCTTGCGGCCGCCCCCGCCCACGACCACCGCCGCCGCCGCCCGCGCCGAGCAAGCCAATCGCCTGGACCAGCCCATCATCGACCACCTCAGTATAGCGGCGAATGCCGGGCAGTGCGGTCTGGGCCTGTTGCAGACGCAACGCGGCCAGCGCCCGCATTGCACCCATGATGTCTTGCAATTCGCCCAGATTGGCGATGCGACCCTGCAATTCAGCCAGACGTTCCATGTCCCGTTCCTTGCTTCGCCACGCCCCCGGTCAGCCAGCCTTCTGTTTCGCCGCCCGCGCCTTGAGCCAACCCAGCAATTCGGCCTGATCTTGCGCCGACAACTCACCGGCATCGAGCCGAGCCGCCAGCGGCCGCAGGTCACGGTTCAAGTCGTTGGCCAGTTCGGCCTTAAACCGCTCGACCTGATCCAAATCCAATTCTGCCAGCACCCGCTCCTTCAGCGCCAGCAGCAACGCCACCTGGGCCGACAACACCGCCGGCACCGACTGCCCTTGACCAAGCACGGCGCGAATCCGCCGCCCATGGTCGATGGTCGACTGGGCCCGGGCGTCAAGCATCTGGCCGAATTTGGTAAATACTTCCAGTTCTAGAAACTGGGCGTATTCCAGCTTCAGGGTCGAGGCCACCGCCTTCATCGCCTTGGACTGCGTTTTGGCGCCAACCCGACTGACGCTTTTGCCGACATTGACCGCCGGCTTATGGCCTTCATGGAACAACTTCGGTTCCAAGATGATCTGGCCGTCGGTAATCGAAATCAAGTTGGTGGGGATATAAGCGCTGATGTTGCCGGCTTGAGTTTCGGCGATCGGCAGCGCGGTCAGCGAACCGCCACCATGCTCGGGGGCCAGTTTGGCCGCACGCTCCAACAGCTTGGAATGAATATAGAAAACGTCACCGGGATAGGCTTCGCGTCCGGGCGGATTGCGCAGCAACAGCGACACCTGACGGTGAACCGCAGCGTGCTTGGTCAGATCGTCGGTAATCAGCAGGGCGTGGCCGCCAGTGTCACGAAAATACTCGGCGATCGTGCAGGCGGCATAGGGCGCGATCCACTGCAATCCCGGCGGGTCATCGGCTGCGGCGACCACGAAAATGGTCCGTTCAATCGGCCCTAACCGGCGCACGGTGTCGATCACCCGCGCCACCGCTGAAGCCTTCTGCCCGACCGCACAATAGACACAGATAACATCGGAATGCTTCTGATTGAGGATCGCATCAACCCCAATCGCGGTCTTACCGGTCGAACGATCGCCAACGATCAACTCGCGCTGGCCACGGCCAATCGGAATCAAAGCATCGACCACCAGCACCCCGGTCCGCAGCGACTCGGTGACCAGATCGCGGTCGATGATCTTGGGTGCCGCCCGTTCAATCGGGTCCAGCCGTTCGGCCTTGATTCCCGGCCCATCGTCCAGCGGTCTGCCCAGCGGATCGATCACCCGCCCGAGCAGGCCGGGACCGACCGGCACCCGAACCACTTCGCCCGAACCGCGCACCTCGGCCCCGGCGGAAAGGCCACGGTCGGGATCAAGCAGCACCGCGCCGACCTGATCGCGTTCCAAGCTAACCGCCATGCCGCGGACATCGCCGGGGAAGAGCAGAATTTCATCCAACCGGGCCCCTTCCAGCCCGGTAAGCACGGCGACGCCGTCACCGACCTTGCGAACATGGCCCAGTTCGGCCATCACCGGTTTGATTTCGGCTTCAGCCACCTGCCGGCGCGCCTGCTCCATCCGCTCGGCCACTTCGGCTCCTAGTGTCGTCATTGCGGCTCTCCCGATTCGCGGATTTCGGTCCCGATGCCCTGAACCATAAAACAAAAGGGGGCGAAACGCGCCTTCTTTTTGGCCGAACTTGGAATGGAATTCATCATCTTTCCAAGTAACGCAGATCCAAGGTGAAGCCCTCAAAAAGGCGGCCCCGCTTTCACCCCTTCCCACGCCCCTCTGCTTGCCCCTCCGCATGCAACGAAGCCAGAAACGCCTGGGCCTCCTCTTTGCGTTCAAAGACATGGGGGGCGATGTTGCGACGGGAAAACGCCTCGCCCAGCTTCATGCGCATAAAGGCGCTGGTGGCATAGCGGGTGATGGTCGTGTAGTAAATATCAAGCAGTCTACGGTCCATTTCGGCGTAGTCGTCATAAATATTCTCTTCAATACGAAAGCTGTCATAGTTAACAAAAACACCAACCCGCTTGCCGATTTTCTGGCAACGCTGCTCAAGCAATTGCTGCAATGTCTTGATGTCGTCCTTTACCCTTAGGTACATACCTTCAAAATTGAGAAACAGAGTGTTACGCTCAGGGTCATAGGTAATCCGGTCGGGGAGATCCAGGTTAAGCAGATGGGTTTCAAGCCCCATCGGCTCCGGACGGAAAATCCGCAGATCCATTACCCCCGGCTCACCGATGATCGGGGTAAAATCCATATGGGCCAGAATGTCGCGGCGAATGTCAATCCCAGGTGCGACTTCAACCAGAGCCAGTCCCTGGCGGGCACGACGAAAGACACAACGTTCAGTGACATAATAAACCGGCTGGCCCCGGTCATAAGCGTACTTACCGTTAAAGGTGATCTGGCCAACCTTCTTGACGAATTTACGCTTGCGGCCTTCTTCGATGATTCGGAGCCGACCGTCTTCAACCGCGATGCACAAACCATCGGCGGTGAAGGTGCCAGCATAAACCACCTTGCGCGCGTTTTGGCTGATGTTAATAAAGCCGCCGGCACCCATCAGTCGGTTGCCGAAACGGCTGACGTTAATATTACCCTCGGCGTCACATTCGGCCATGCCCAGACAGGCCAGATCCAGCCCACCGCCATCATAGAAATCAAACTGCTGATTTTCGTCTAGAACCGCATCAATATTAGTTCCAGCCCCGAAACTAGCACCACTGGCCGGAAGACCACCAATGATCCCTGATTCAACACTCAGCGTAATGTATTGCAGTATTTTTTCTTCATTGGCAACCGAGGCCACACCTTCCGGTACGCCCACCCCCAGATTGACGATGCCGTTGGGCGGCAGTTCGAACGCCGCTCGCCGAGCAATGATCTTACGCTCGTCCAGCGGCAACGTTGAGAGGCTGGACGTGACCACCCTTATTTCGCCGGAATAGCCGGGATTGTACTGAGTCGCCAGATTCATCTTATGGTCTTCAGGCTCCGCAACCACGATGCAGTCAACCAGAATCCCCGGAATCCTCACTTGGCGCGAGGGCAGCGAGCCGCGTTCGGCGATTCGCTCGACCTGAGCGATGACGATACCATTACTGTTCTTGGCCGCCATGGCCATGGCCAGATTGTTCAGGGTCAGCGCTTCCCGCTCCATGGTGATGTTGCCCATGGGATCGGCGGTGGTGCCGCGAATCAGGGCCACAGTCACCGGCGCGACCTTATAGAACAGCCACTCCTCGCCATCGACCTCGACCACCTTAACAATATCTTTGGTGGTCATCGCATTGACTCGCCCGCCTTCATAGCGAGGATCAACAAAGGTGTGCAACCCAACCTTGGAAAAGGTGCCGGGTTTGCCTGCCGCCAGATCGCGAAACAGTTGTGAAATAATTCCCTGGGGCAGGTTATAGCCTTGAATCTTGCCATCAAGCGCCAGTCGGTAAACCTTGGGCATCCGCCCCCAATGGCCGGCGACCACCCGCTTGAGCAAACCCTCATAACCCAGATGGTTGAGGCCCAACTCCTTGTTATCGCCCTGACCTGCGACCGCGAACAGGGTCAGGTTGCGCGGCGTGCCGGTAGCCAGAAACCGTCGTTCCAGCGCCTTTAGCAACGCTTCGGGAATCCCGGTCTGGACAAAACCGGCGCTGCACAGCGTGTCTTCATTGTGAATCAAGGCCACCGCTTGATCGGCGCTGACGATCTTGGTCCGCATAACCGCATTCCTTTCCTGTCCCTCCTTGGTATGCTTACCCCAAAGTATGGCATACCGGTAGCTGGAACTCCAACTACCCCTATAAGATAGCGAAGAGCCCCCTGGACTTCGCCGGCTGGGCAATCAATAATCAATCGTCAAAAGCATGACGGTCCCGTCCTTTTCCGCCCCCTTGTCGCACACGAGTTCAAGATGAGCCTTCGCCCGTATCAGGATATCGTTCGCCGCAAAAGCCGTCAGGTGTTCGTGGGTAAGGTGCCGGTTGGGGGCGATGCGCCGATCTCGGTACAGTCGATGACCAACACCCTGACCAGCGATGTGGCGGCGACGGTGGCTCAGATCAAAGCGTTGGAAGGTGCTGGGGCGGATATCGTGCGGGTGTCGTGTCCCGATGAAGAATCAACCGCAGCACTGAAGGAGATCGTGCGCCAAACCAAGGTGCCGATCGTGGCCGACATCCATTTCCATTACAAACGCGCGATCGAGGCTGCCGAGGCCGGGGCCGCATGCCTACGCATCAACCCCGGCAACATCGGCTCCGACCAGCGGGTGCGCGAAGTGGTCAAGGCCGCGCGCGACCACGGCTGTTCGATGCGCATCGGGGTCAACGCCGGCTCCCTAGAACAGGATTTGCTGGAGAAATACGGTGAGCCGTGTCCGGAGGCCCTGGTCGAATCTGCGCTACACCACGCCAAGCTATTGGAAGACAATGATTTTCGTGAGTTCAAGATCAGCGTCAAGGCCTCGGACGTGTTCCTAGCCGTGGCTTCCTACCGCAAACTGGCCGAAGTCTGCGACTACCCCCTGCATCTGGGCATCACCGAGGCCGGTGGCCTGCGTACCGGCACAGTCAAGTCGGCGATCGGGTTGGGCGCGTTGCTGTGGCTCGGGATCGGCGACACCATCCGCGTCTCGCTGTCGGCCGATCCGGTCGAAGAGATCGCGGTTGGCTTCGATATTCTGAAATCGTTGGGGCTGCGCCAACGCGGGGTGACGGTGGTATCTTGTCCGTCGTGTGCGCGACAAAATTTCGATGTGGTCAAGACCGTGGCCGCCCTGGAAACACGGGTGGCACACATCACCACACCGATGGCGGTATCGGTGATTGGCTGCGTGGTCAATGGCCCGGGCGAAGCGCGCATGACCGATATCGGCCTGACCGGCGGCGGCAACAACACCCACCAGATTTACCTGTCCGGCGACATGGCCCACCGACTGAAAGACCAGGACATTGTCGAGCACTTGGCCGGACTGATTGAACGCAAGGCGGCGGAAATCGAAGCGGCGGAAGCGGCTAAGGTGGAGTCCTGAGTATAGCGGGTCCAGGGGACTCTAGGCTCCTGGACGCCGAAGACGGAAATCCCTATTTCCGCTCCACCAATTCGTCAAGCAACCGCAGCACGTCTTTCGATGCGGTATCGACCTTTCCGATTTCACTCATTGCCTCGGTCAAATTTCCTTTGGCATAGGCCCGGGCGGCGGCGATGCCATGGTGATGAACGGCGGCGTGTGGCCCTTCCAGCGCGGCAAAGGCGGGATGGCTACGTAGGCCCTGGTCCTGGAGCGCGTCATACCACTTGCCCAACCGGCACTTATGGTGGTCGGCCAACTCGTCGGGATTGATCAAGATCCGGCCGATCATCATATCGGCCAGGTTTTTCTTCCAAATCATATGATCCGATTTGGCCCGCAGCGCAGTCGAATTGGGAATGTGCGGCGTGGTCAGTCCATCCAGCAGCTCGACGGTGCGGTTGTTGGCCTGGGACATGCCGTCGGCCAATTCATTGACCTGCTTAACGTTGTTGGCCGCCAGCCGAGCAATGGCGGTGATGCCACCGGCCATTTCCGAAGCTGCGGCGGTTTCTTGTTCAATCACGCGCGATACGCCGTCCATCACATTGATCACTTCCGTCACCCGCTCCGACATCTCGCGCATATGACGACCGCTGGCGGCAACCACCTCCCGGCCTTTGACCACCGCGACACCGCCTTCCCGCATCGAATCGACGATGCCGCCCATTTCACGCCGCAGGGACTCGATCCGGCGACGAATATCATCGGTGGCACCGGCGGTCTGGCGCGCCAACGCCTTGACTTCGCTCGCCACCACCTGGAAGCCACGCCCAGCCTCACCGGCTCGGGCGGCTTCAATGGTGGCGTTCAAGGCCAGCAGGTTGGTCTGCTTGGCGATCGCCTCGATCTGCGATACGATTTCGCCAATCCGATTGGAGGCTTCAGACAACGCGTTAACTTTGGCCGCGGCATCATTGACGACATCGGCGATGTGGCTGATGGTTGCTTCCGCGCCGGTGGCGGAAGCGATACCTTCGGCAGCGGCCGACTGGGCCTGATGAACGCAGTTGATCGCGCGGTCCTTGGCCCGGGCGACATCACCGATCAGGCGGGTCATCGTTTCGGTCGCATTCACGATCGTGTGTGAACGTTGGTCAACCTCAATCATATCGCTGGTCATGCTGGTTACAGCCATGCTCACCGCTTGGTTGATGTCAATCGACAGATCGACCAGCCGACTCAGCAAAGCAGTATCACGCTTCTGGAACGTCTGCGCCAGCTCTTTGATCTTGCAACCAAGAAGATCATCGCCTGCGGCAACATCGAGATAGGCGGTGCGGCACAGGGTATCGAGCGCCAAGAGCAAACCTTCGTTCACCTCGGAAATCCTGGCGACAACCGCATCACGACTTGCCGTGTGCTGGTCTTGAGTTCGACCTTGCCGTCCCATCGTTATACCTAGCCACATCCGCCCGCTGTCCCCGCCCAAACCGTTAACCACGCCGCCCCGCAGAATCTGGGCCGCACCCACAATTTGTAAAAATTTATTTAGCATCTTCGCCGTTACTGGAAAAGGCTTTGTTAACCGTGATCGTGCTTGACCAGCTCTAGAGGGTGGATGATACTGTGATTGCAAGATTTTTGGCTATGAGAATATAATAAGATAAAACAGGGAGGGGAAGCGCTCGTGCGCCAGTCTAGTCCTGGTGTCGAAGAGCGCTTCGTATGGTTGGTCGATGCTGGAACTGGTATTGATCGGTGCGGGCACCGAAGTTGTACTGGGTATGGTTGCCGTTGGCGGACGCCGCGTCCCATGGATCGGCAGCTTTATTTATGGTGCTTGTGTCGCGATTTCAGCCGTGATCTGCTTGTGTGGACTGGCGGTATTAACTGCCGGCCATTCTGTCCCTGCCCAAGCCGTGATTTTGCCGTTCGGTTTGCCCTGGCAACACGCTCATTTCCGTTTGGATGCGCTGTCGGCGTTGTTCTTGGTCATCGTTAACTTGGGATGCGGCGTTACCTCGCTGTTCGCCTTCGGCCACAGCCGCCATCCCGGCCGCCATGCGCCGGAAGCGATACGGGTACTGCCGTTCTACCCCGTATTCCTGGCCGCGATGACGCTGGTGGTGCTGGCCGACGACGCCTTCGTGTTCCTGTTCTCCTGGGAATTGATGTCGCTGGTGTCGTGGCTGCTGGTGCTGTCCAATCACCGTGAAAAGGGTAATGACCACGCTGGCTTCGTCTATCTGATCATGGCCGGAGTTGGCACGGTGGCACTGTTGCTGGCCTTTGGCCTGCTGGCCGGGACCGAGGGCGATTACACCTTCGCGGCGATCCGCAGCCTGCCGCACGGGGTCACACTGGCCTCCAGCGTGTTGGCGCTGGCCTTGATCGGCGCCGGAGGCAAGGCCGGCATCTTCCCCCTGCACGTCTGGTTGCCGTTGGCTCATCCGGCCGCACCCAGCTATGTCTCGGCGCTGATGTCGGGGGTGATGACGAAGGTTGCGGTGTACGGCTTCATCCGGCTGGTCTTCGATCTGGCCGGGCCGGCGCAGTGGTGGTGGGGGGCGCTGGTCATGGTCATCGGCGGAATCACCGCGGTGATGGGCGTGGTTGAAGCGCTGATGCAGCACGATTTAAAGCGGCTGTTGGCCTACCATACGGTCGAGAACATCGGCATCATCTTTATTGGCTTGGGACTGGCGCTGGCGTTTCAGGCCAGCGCACAGCCGACTGTGGCCGCGCTGGCGCTGACTGCGGCGCTGCTGCATGTCTTCAACCATTCGGTATTCAAGAGTCTGCTGTTTCTTGGTTCTGGGGCGGTGTTGTGGGCGACTGGCAACCGCAACATGGAGCTTCAGGGCGGCTTGATTCATCGCATGCCCGGGACCGCGATTGCGTTCCTGATCGGCTCGGCGGCGATTTCGGCCCTGCCACCGCTCAACGGCTTCGTTTCCGAATGGTTGATTTTGCAGGGCCTGCTGTTCGGCCAACTGCTGCCGCAATGGCTGATGAAGCTGACCGTGCCGGCGGTGGCGGCGATGCTGGCACTATCAGCGGCGCTGGCTGCGGCTTGCTTCGTCAAGGCCTTTGGCATCGTGTTTCTGGGCCGTCCACGCACCGAAGCGGCGGCGACCGCGCCTGAAACCGATGGCGTCAGTCTGACCGCGATGTTCCTGCTGGCCGGGCTGTGCGTTTTTACCGGTATCCTGCCGGCCCCGATTTTGGCGTTGATTGAGCCGGCGACCTGGCAGATCACGCGGGAAACCATGGCCGGAGCCTCCGACACCAACTGGCTGTGGCTGGTACCAACCGATGGCCTGCGCGCGTCCTACAGCGGTTTGGTTATGCTGGTGCTGATCGTGCTGTCGGCGGGGGCGTTGGGGTTGGTTATGCGCCGCTTTGCCGATCACGGCTTGCGTCGTGGCCCACCGTGGGATTGCGGCTTTCCCTGTTCCGATCCGGCCACGCAATACACCGCTTCCAGTTTTGCTCAACCGATTCGGCGCGTATTCGGCTCGGTACTGGTTGGCGCGCGGGAAGAAATTTCGATGCCCGAGCCTGGCGACCGCTTCCCAGCCAGAATCGAGGTTTTCCTGATCGATTACGCCTGGATCTGGTTGTACCGGCCGCCGGCGTTGCTGGTGCAATGGCTGGCGGGCTGGATCAACACCATGCAGCACCAGACCATTCGGACCTACCTTAGCTATATGTTTGCGGTGCTGATTGTGTTGCTGATGGTGGTGATGCCATGGCGCTGATCATCGAATTTCTCTATCAGGTTGCACAAACCCTGCTCGTGGTGGCGGTGGCTCCGGGCGTGACCGGGCTGGTGCGCTGGGTCAAGGCGCGGCTACAGCGGCGTCGGGGGCCGCCCTTGGTCCAAGTCTACCGTAATCTGGCCCGGCTGCTGCGCAAGGAAGTGGCGCTGGCCGACAATTCTTCGTGGGTTTATCGCGTCGCGCCCTATCTGGTCTTCAGCACCGTGTGGACGGCGGCTTCGCTGGTGCCGGCCTTTTCCACCCAGCTTTTGTTCGGTCCGGCTGCGGACCTGATCGCGCTGGTCGCGTTGCTGGCCAGCGCCCGTTTCATCCTGGCCCTGGCCGCGCTTGATATCGGCACCAGCTTTGGCGGTCTGGGTGCCAGTCGCGAAATGATGATCGCCTCGCTGGCCGAGCCGGCCATGCTGATGATCGTCTTCGTTCTGTCGCTGTCCGCCGGCACCACGCATCTGCCGGCGGTGGCCGAATACATGACCCTCCAGCCGATCTTCTTCCAGGTTCAACTGGTGCTGGCGGCGATCGCCATGATCATCGTCGCCATTGCCGAGAACGCACGCATCCCGGTGGACAATCCCGCCACCCACCTGGAACTGACCATGGTTCACGAAGCCATGGTGCTGGAATATTCCGGCCGCCATCTGGCGCTGATCGAAGCCACTTCATCGGTCAAACTGGTCTTGTACTTGACCCTGTTCTCCTGCCTGTTCGTGCCCTGGGGCATGGCACCGACCAACGGCGGGCCGGTCGATCTCGCCATCGGCCTGGGTACCTGGCTGGTCAAACTGGGGGTCGGTGCGGTGGCGCTGGCGCTGTTCGAAACCTGCATCGCCAAGATGCGCCTGTTCCGCCTGGGCGATTTGATCGGTGGCGGCTTTCTGTTCGGGCTGCTCGGGGTGATTTTGATGTTCGTGTTCGGAAGTCTGTAGCACCGTTACTTGGAATGCTTCATGGTTTCGTCGCAAATAAAGTGGGTCCAGGACGAAGCCCCCCTGTGGGTGAAACGGGTAAAACTAAATCAGGATCGAAGCCATGTTCACCGACCCGAAACTGAAGCTTGAAATCGCCTACATGCTCGGCGGCAGCATGGTCGTGGTCAGTTTTGGGCTGCTCTATCAGAGCCGGATTTCGGCGGTGATTAACATTTTTGCCGTCCATGCCACCATCCTGGGGCTGGCGGTGGCGTGGCAGGCGCAGCTTCAGGACACCCCAAATCTGTATATCACTGCGGCAATCGCCCTGGTGTTCAAGGCCGGTGTGATCCCGCTCGCCCTGCACCATGTGGTGCGCAAAATGGATATTCACCGTACGATCGAAACCGTGATCGGCACCGGCTTAACCATGCTGGCCGGGGTCGGGCTGGTGGCGTTGGCGGTGATGGTCATGCACCCGGTGACGGTGCGCTCCGGAGCCTTGGTTGCCGCCGACCTGATTTTTGCCCTGGCGGTGGTCTTGCTGGCAATTTTGATGATGATCACGCGACGCAACGCGGTTACTCAGGTGGTCGGCTTCATGTCCTTGGAAAACGGTCTGATTCTGGCTACGGCCGGAGTCCACGGCATGCCGCTGGTGGTTGAGATCTCGGTCGCGCTGACCGTACTGGTTGCCTATGTCGTGTTCGGCCTGTTCCTGTTCCGCATCCGGGAGCGGTTCGACTCGCTCGACATTCACTATCTCGACACCTACCGCAGGGTGCAGCGATGATCGCCGCGTTCGATTGGGCCGAAATCAACCCGGTTCATGTCATTCTGACCGTGCCTGCCGCAACCGCAGCGATAATGATATTGCTGCCCGGTTATCGCTTGGGCGCACGGTTGAATGTTCTGGCCTCGCTGGTCACGCTGCTGGCGGCGCTGTCTTTGTTCTATGTCCGCCCCCCAACCAATGCTTATTTGTTCGTCGATGACTTTAACGTCTATCTGGTGGTGTTAACCTGTTTCGTCTGCTTCACCACCAGCGTGTTCTCGGCCAGTTATATCGATCATGAATTGGAGACTGGAAAGCTAACTCCGGCCTATACTCGCTTTTACCACGCCATGTTTCAGGGCATGGTTTTCGCCATGACTCTGGCGCTGCTGGCCAATTCCTTGGGCTTGATGTGGGTGGCGGTCGAAATCGCAACCATGACCACGGTGGTCATGGTTGGGATCTATCGTACACCGGCCGCGATCAAGGCGTCGTGGAAATATTTCATGCTGGCCAGCTTCGGCATTTCTTTGGCCCTATTCGGCACGACCTTAATTTACTTCACCGCCGAACCGGTAATCGGCAGCGGCGACGCCGCCCTGGCCTGGACCACGCTACGCGAGCACGCCGAAGCGCTTGACCCAGAGGTGCTTAATCTGGCGTTCGTGTTTGTGCTGGTCGGTTACGGCACCAAGGTCGGCTTGGTGCCGCTGCACGCTTGGCTGCCCGATGCCCACGCCGAGGGGCCGACCCCGATCTCGGCGGTGCTGTCCGGGTTACTGCTCAATGTCGCGCTCTATGCCCTGCTGCGGTTCAAAATGCTGCTGGCCGCCAACGGCCATGCCCTGACTCCGGGGCCGCTGATGATCGCGATGGGCTTGTCCTCGCTGCTGTTCGGGGCGTTGATGCTTTACCGGCGACGCGACATCAAACGGCTGTTCTCCTATTCTTCGATCGAGCACATGGGCCTGATCACCTTCGCCTTCGGCTTGGGCGGGCCGCTGGCCAATTTCACCGGCCTGCTGCATATGGTGCTGCACAGCTTGACCAAATCGGCGATCTTCTTTGCTGTCGGCCACATCACCCAGGTCAAGGGCACGCAAGATATCTCCAAAATCAAGGGCCTGACCGTCAGTCACCCGCTGCTGGGCTGGAGTTTGGTCGCGGGCGTGGTTGCGATTGCCGGCCTGCCGCCGGCCGGTCTGTTCATGAGCGAATTCCTGCTGGTTTCATCCACCTTCGCCCGCGAACCGGTGTTGGCGATCGTGCTGGTGCTGGGGTTGCTGATCGCGTTGGGCAATCTGGCCCCGCGACTGCAAGGACTGGCATTTGGCGCGCCGGAGGGCAATACCGGCCCGGTTTCGGCCTCGGTGGTGCCGATGACGGTGCATTTGTTTCTGGTCATCGCTGCTGGGTTGTACCTGCCGGCGTCGCTGGTAACGTGGTTCCAGCATGTGTCGGCGATGTTGGGTTAAGGCTAAAGAATTGGGTCCAGGGGCCTGCGTCCCTGGTGGGGTGCCGGGGCAAAGCCCGGCCCGCCGGAGGCTAAAACTGATCCTGGCCCCCCTTGATTTGGGACAACACCTATGACTGCCGCATCCTCACCGTTGTTGAGCTTCCTTGGCCGCCATGGTCCGCGTCAGCCGAACTCCCGACCGTGGCCGCGCTTTCAACTTGACCAGGAAGGCTGGATCAAACTGGGCGGCGCGCTGGCCAGCAATTCCGGCTGGGCCTTGCTGGGGTTGTGGGCGGAGGCTGGACCGCCAGCGGCCCGGGTTCATGTCGCCTTGTTGGACGAGGACAACAGCGCGCTCGGCATCGCCTCGCTTGAGTGTCCGGAAGGAAAATTCCCTTCGCTGGCCTGGACCCGGCCGGGGGCGATTCGGCTGGAACGAACCGTTCACGACTTGTGGGGACTGGTGGCCGAGGGGGCGGAGGATGACCGACCGTGGCTGGACCACGGCACTTGGCCACGGCCGCCGGGTCCGGGGCGCACACTGGCAGAAGCCGCCGCACCCTATGTCTTCTCGCCGGTCGAAGGCTGGAATCTGCACCAGATTCCAGTCGGGCCGGTCCACGCCGGGATCATCGAACCGGGCCATTTCCGCTTCACCTGCTCGGGCGAGGCGGTGGTGCGGTTGGAAGAGCGATTGGGCTACGTGCATAAAGGCATCGAACATCTGCTCAACGGTGCCTCGCTGGAACGGGCGGCGAAGTTGGTGGCGCGGGTTTCCGGCGACAGCACCGTCGCCTATTCGCTGGCCTTCGCCCGCGCGGTCGAGGCCGCGACCGGCAGCGAGGTCTCGCCGCGTGCTCACCACCTGCGCGCGCTGATGGCAGAGATGGAGCGGGTCGCCAATCACCTGGGCGACATCGGCGCGATCTGCAACGACGCCGCTTTCGCCTTCATGCTGGCCGAATGTGGCGCGTTGCGGGAACAGGTGGCGCGGACCGCGCTGGCCTGTTTCGGCCACCGCTTCATGATGGACCGGATCGTGCCCGGCGGTGTGGCCCAGGATCTGACCGAAGACAACGCGATTAAGCTGGTGGCGCTGGTGGCGATGCTGCGCAAGCGCTTTCCACGCCTGGTTAAGGTTTACGACAACAAAGCCTCGCTCCAGGACCGAACCATGGGTACCGGCACGCTGTCGGCGGCGCTGGCCCATCGTTTCGCCGCTGGCGGCTTCATCGGCCGGGCCTCGTCGCGCAGTTTCGATGCCCGGCTCAGTCTGCCCTATCCTCCTTATGACGAGCTTGAATTCACCGTACCGGAATATCCCGACGGCGACGTTAATGCCCGGGTCTGGGTCCGGATCAAGGAGGTTGAGGTCAGTTTGGGCCTAATTGCGCGCCTGATCGCAAGCTTGCCACCGGGGCCGGCGTGCCTGCCGCTGACAGCAAACGGCGGCGAGGAAGTTGAGGGCATGGCGCTGGTCGAAGGCTTCCGGGGGGATATTCTGGTCTGGTTACGGCTGGCGGCGGACGGTACCGTGGTTCGCTGCCATCCGCGTGATCCATCGTGGTTTCAGTGGCCGTTACTGGAAGCGGTGATCGACGGCAATATCGTTCCAGATTTTCCATTGTGCAACAAGTCGTTCAACTGTTCTTACGCCGGGCATGATTTGTAATGAAGGGGTCCAGGGCAAAACCCTGGTCGCCGAAGACAAGGCCTATGTAAAAAACGCTGGAGTGTGATGGCGGACACAGCGGCCCCGGGGCCGCCCCGCTAAAGTCCCGGTTATCGAGAGCGGTACCGCTCAACGGGATTAGCTCTTCCGCAATTCAAGACCGCAGATCCCGACCGGAGGTCCGGATCTGCGATCAGGCTTCCGGCCACGATCCGTGGCTCGAAGCCACCGGGTTCACAAGCGTGAGACATCCCCCCCCGTCGAACCTTGTGGACCCGGCTTGAATTCTCGGCCGTGCTCGTGACAATCCCCAGACTTAGAGTAAATTTTGAATTTTGTTTCGGCTCGCTTGAAGGGGGGGTGGTATGCTCCTTGCGTAAGGCTGATACGCTTAAACTGTCGCTATTTTGCCATGGCGGCAGCGCGGTTTTGCTCAAGCTGATCTGGGCACGCCGTAACCCTCGGTTGTACTGGGGCTGTCGTTTGTGAAAAGGCGGCATCCCAACTGGATTTTCGCAGGGGGCGATGATGAACTTCGACGCGATCGTAACCACGGTCAGGGGCGAGAAGATCAAAGTTGGCGATGTCGTTGCTCACTTAAAGTTGAAGGGGTTGTTTCGTCCCGCAATCTATGAGTTAATCGAACGTAAGGTGATTTGTCAGGCGTTGCGTGAGCTAAACATGGTCATTCCGGAAGCGGAACTAGCCAAACGGTCCCGTGATGCTCGCATGGCCATGGGCGTAGAAAGCCCGGAGTCGTTCGTCCGCTTCCTATCCTCTCATGGCGTCGGTGAAGAAGACTGGCTGGAGCAAATTCAAGCCCAGGTTGCGCGGGAAACGCTGAAGCAGTCGCTGGCGACCACGGCCAAAATCGTTGAATATTATCGCAAGGAGCCGCATCGGTTCACCTCGGTTTCTCTGGCGCGGGTCGTTTGCCGTTCCCGCGAGGAAGCCGAGCGGGTGGTCGCCGAAAGCCGCGATAACCGGCAGGATTTCGTCGAACTGGCGCGGTGCTTTTCCGTCGACGACAGCACTCGCCAGAGCGGCGGCTTCATCGGCAACGTTAAGCATGGTATGTTGCCGCCCGAGGTTGAGCAGCAGGCGTTCGCCGCCGCCGATAACGCCGTGATCGGCCCTTTTCATGAAAATTCGCTGTGGACGGTCTATAAAGTCTACTCGATCAATGTGCCGAAATTGACCGACGCGCTTAAAAATGTCATTAGAGACCAGATCTTCAACGAATGGCTCCGCGAGCAGGTGTGTACCGTCCCCGCCTGACGGGTTTCCGGCCGGCGATGTCCTAGACCTTACGACGAGAGATCATCATGGCAACGAAGAGCTCCCCCGCAGCCGCTGCGGTTCTGGTTCGGCACCCGATCAAGGCCGCCACCCTGCTCTACAGCG
>CAUYTZ010000321.1:0-2120 GCA_963575695.1 uncultured Gammaproteobacteria bacterium
CCTGTTCAGCACCTATCCCTATGACCAGCAATGGCGACCGTTGCTGGCGATCCTGGCAATTATGGCTATGCTCGCGGCCAGTTGCGACCGCCGCTTGTGGCGCTGGCTGCCGTTGCTGTGGCTGGGCGGGTTGTGGCGGACAAGTTCAAATGGCGGTATCGGTATCCCCTGATCTGGCGAGCTCTATCGTCAGGGCGCTGTTGGGCCGATGATCCCAGTTCCGTCGAGTTCGCGCGTTTGGCTGGCGGTATGCCGAACCGACATGCGCCGGTGCATGAACGGGCTGGCGCTGCAGGTCAAGGAAGCCCTTGGACAAGACCCGCATGCTGGTGATTTGTTCGTGTTTCGGGGCAGGCGCGGAGATATGCTCAAGATCATCTGGCATGATGGCCTGGGCATGTCTCTGTACGCCAAGCGGCTGGAAAAGGGCCGTTTCATCTGGCCGACGCCGATAGATGGCATTGTCGCCATTTCGGCGGCGCAACTGGCTTATATGCTTGAAGGCATAGACTGGAGAAATCCGCGTCACACCTTCCGTCCTGATGGCGCTGGATAAAATATTACACAGACATTTCTGTGGTTATCCTAACTTTACTGTTGCATGGCGTGCGGTTTTGTGTTTCTATGCTTGCCATGAACGCGCCGCCGCCCACCCCTGAACCTGAGATCATCGAGGCCATGCGCACTGCGCTGGTTCTGTCTCGGGCTGAAACGGCTCAAGCCAAGGCCCGGGCCGTGGGCGCCGAAATGATGGTCGAGCACCTCCGAATTCAGATCGCCAAGCTGCGGCGTGAACAGTACGGCCAACGTTCGGAGCGCAGTCGCCATCTGTTCGATCAGTTGGAGTTCCAATTCGAAGAGCTGGAAACCACACTCACCGAAGACGAGTGCAAAGCGGCAGCCGCAGCGGCCAAGGCCAGGCAGGCCGAAACCGTGGTCCAAAGCCATACGCGCAAGCGGCCGGCGCGTGGCCCGCTGCCGGCTCATCTTCCACGGGAACGCCAGGTGCTGCCCAGCCCCTGCGCTTGTCCGGACTGCGGCGGTAAACTGACCAAGCTGGGTGAAGACATCACCGAGACTCTGGAAGTCATTCCACGTCAGTACAAAGTTATCCAGACCGTGCGGGAGAAATTCAGCTGCCGGGCTTGCGAAACCATCAGTCAGCCACCGGCGCCTTTCCATCCGATTGCGCGCGGCCGGGCCGGGCCGAACCTGCTGGCCCAGGTGCTCTATGGAAAATACGGCAACCACCAGCCCCTGAACCGCCAGTCCGAAGGCTTCGATCGCGAGGGACTTGATCTCAGCGTCTCCACCTTGGCCGATTGGGTCGGGGCCAGCACCGCCACCGTGGCGCCTCTGACCGAGTTGATCCGCCAGCACGTCATGGGCGGCGAGCGCCTTCATGGCGACGACACAACAGTGCCGGTGCTGGCCAAATCGAAGACGGTGACCGGACGGCTCTGGACCTATGTCCGGGACGACCGCCCCTTTGGCGGATCGGCCCCGCCCGCCGCCGTGTTTTTCTATTCTCCCGACCGGGCTGGCGAACATCCGGCAGGCCATCTGGCTGATTTTTCCGGTATTCTCCAGGCTGACGCCTATGCCGGATACAACCAGCTTTATGATGGAAATCGAAAGCCAGGCCCCGTTATCGAGGCGGCCTGCTGGAGCCATAGCAGAAGGAAATTCTTTGTTCTGGCCGATATTGATAAGGCCACAAGCGCACGGTCTAAGAAAAAAGCAGCTAGTTTCTCGCCGCTGGCCTTTGAAGCCCTGCGCCGGATCGACGCCATCTTTGATCTGGAGCGTCCGCTCATTGGCCTGCCCGAGGACGAACGCTTGAAGCTGCGCCAGGAATACGTCAAGCCCCAGGTCGAGGCCCTGGAAATCTGGATGCGCACCGAACGCGCCCGGCTGTCGAAGCACAACGAAGTCGCCAAAGCCATGGATTACATGCTCAACCGCTGGGCCGCCTTCACCCGCTTCCTGACCAATGGCAAAATCTGCCTGACCAACAATGCGTCCGAGCGCTCGTTGCGCTGCGTTGCCTTGGGGCGAAAAAACTGGACCTTTTGCGGCTCCGACCGTGGCGGCCAACGGGCTGCCGCCATGTACACTCT
>CAUYTZ010000322.1:0-2911 GCA_963575695.1 uncultured Gammaproteobacteria bacterium
CGACGCCCTGCGGCCGCCCCCTAGGGGCCGGCCCACCCGGCGCGGATTCGCCGTGCGCACGCACCCTTCGCCCTTCGGCGAGACTGTGTCTCACACTCTTTATCGCTACCCCTGTCAGCAGTCTCACTACCGCGACCTCCCGGCACCCTCACGCGTACCCGTCCCCCGCCGCCCGAACGCTCCGCGCCCACGCCCCTGTCGGCGAATCCGCAGCGTCGGTGGGTGGCTTAAGCCCCGTTACATTTTCGGCGCAGGCCGGCTTAACTAGACCAGTGAGCTATTACGCTTTCTTTAAAGGATGGCTGCTTCTAAGCCAACCTCCTGGTTGTCCTGGCCTTCCCACATCCTTTTCCACTTAGCCACCACTTAGGGACCTTAGCTGGCGGTCTGGGTTGTTTCCCTCTCGACGACGGACCTTAGCACCCGCCGTCTGTCTGCCGGACTGTACTCTGCGGTATTCGGAGTTTGGTTAGGTTTGGTAAGGATCGCTCCCCCCTAGCCCATCCAGTGCTCTACCCCCGCAGGTAATCATCCGACGCGCTACCTAAATAGCTTTCGCGGAGAACCAGCTATTTCCTGATTTGATTGGCCTTTCACCCCTAACCACAGGTCATCTCCGACTTTTTCAACAGGCGTGAGTTCGGTCCTCCAGTGCGTGTTACCGCACCTTCAACCTGCCCATGGCTAGATCATCAGGTTTCGGGTCTCATGCATGCAACTCTGACGCCCTATTCAGACTCGCTTTCGCTGCGCCTACACCTTCCGGCTTAAGCTTGCTGCATACACGAACTCGCTGACCCATTATACAAAAGGTACGCGGTCACCCCGCAAGGAGGCTCCCACTGCTTGTAGGCATCCGGTTTCAGGAACTGTTTCACTCCCCTTGTCGGGGTGCTTTTCACCTTTCCCTCACGGTACTGGTTCACTATCGGTCACTGAGGAGTACTTAGGCTTGGAGGGTGGTCCCCCCATGTTCAGACAGGATTTCACGTGTCCCGCCTTACTCTAGGATCAAACTCGGTTTACCCGTACGGGGCTATCACCCGCTATGGCCCGACTTTCCAGACGGTTCCGGTTATGTAAGTGTGACCACTGGCCTGGTCCGCGTTCGCTCGCCACTACTAACGGAGTCTCGGTTGATGTCCTTTCCTCCGGGTACTGAGATGTTTCAGTTCCCCGGGTTCGCCTCTCCAACCTATGGATTCAGTTGAAGATACCCTTGCGGGTGGGTTGCCCCATTCGGAAATATCCGGATCAAAGCCTGCTCACGGCTCCCCGAATCTTATCGCAGTGTGCCACGTCCTTCATCGCCTCTCAGTGCCAAGGCATCCACCAGATGCCCTTTTCATACTTGACCTTGGTCGCTTGAGCGCGTCCCGCGCAGGAGCAAATCCGCCACCACCGTGATGGCCGCTTACTTCGCCACGGAACACTCGTTAACTTAGATGTTTATCGCTTCGTCCCAACCAAGGACGAAACGTCTCTCGGTCACGAAAATACCCTCTTCACAATGTCCAAGATCCCGGTTGGTCGGCATAAACCGAAACCAACCCCGCAAACAGCCGTTAGGCCACTTGCGGAAATTCTTGAGGACCGGAACTGCGGTCTTTGTTGGGAGTGCCATCATTCTTTTCGTTGCAGCAGCGCGTTCATTCCTGATCTCCAGCCCCTGACCCCACGTAAACAAGGCCAAATGGTGGAGGCGAACGGGATCGAACCGATGACCTCATGCTTGCAAAGCACGCGCTCTCCCAACTGAGCTACGCCCCCGAACCAGATCCAACCGACAATAACCTTGCCGGCGATGCTGGTGGGCCAGGGAGGATTTGAACCTCCGACCTCACGCTTATCAAGCGCGCGCTCTAACCAACTGAGCTACTAGCCCGGATGCCGCGCAACAATTCAAATGATGGGGAGAAGGGATACGAGGACGGCGGCACCAAATCGGCTTCGAGTACCGCGTCTTATTGGAAACACCAGACATCGTTGAGACCGTGAGTGGTCTCGTTTGGCCCGGCAGTCTCCATTCCTTAGAAAGGAGGTGATCCAGCCGCAGGTTCCCCTACGGCTACCTTGTTACGACTTCACCCCAGTCGCTGACCTTACCGTGGTCGGCTGCCTCCCTTTCGGGTTGGCGCACCGCCTTCGGGTAAAACCAACTCCCATGGTGTGACGGGCGGTGTGTACAAGGCCCGGGAACGTATTCACCGTGGCATGCTGTTCCACGATTACTAGCGATTCCGACTTCATGCTCTCGAGTTGCAGAGAACAATCCGAACTGAGACGGTTTTTGGGGATTAGCTCGACCTCGCGATCTCGCTGCCCACTGTCACCGCCATTGTAGCACGTGTGTAGCCCAGCCTATAAGGGCCATGAGGACTTGACGTCATCCCCGCCTTCCTCCGGCTTGTCACCGGCGGTTCCCCCAGAGTGCCCAGCGTAACCTGATGGCAACTGAAGGTAGGGGTTGCGCTCGTTGCGGGACTTAACCCAACATCTCACGACACGAGCTGACGACAGCCATGCAGCACCTGTGTAGCGCCCAGCCGAACTGAAGACAAGATCTCTCTTGCCGGTAGCGCCCATGTCAAAAGCTGGTAAGGTTCTGCGCGTTGCTTCGAATTAAACCACATGCTCCACCGCGTGTGCGGGCCCCCGTCAATTCCTTTGAGTTTTAACCTTGCGGCCGTACTCCCCAGGCGGAGTGCTTATCGCGTTAGCTACGACACTGAAAGGCAAGCCCCCCAACGTCAAGCACTCATCGTTTACGGCGTGGACTACCAGGGTATCTAATCCTGTTTGCTCCCCACGCTTTCGCGCCTCAGCGTCAGTATCGGTCCAGCGGGCCGCCTTCGCCACTGGTGTTCTTCCCAATATCTACGAATTTCACCTCTACACTGGGAATTCCACC
>CAUYTZ010000323.1:0-22283 GCA_963575695.1 uncultured Gammaproteobacteria bacterium
TGACCGTGCGGCTGGCC
The DNA here is from genome assembly GCA_963575695.1 of uncultured Gammaproteobacteria bacterium. Taxonomy (GTDB): domain Bacteria; phylum Pseudomonadota; class Alphaproteobacteria; order Azospirillales; family Azospirillaceae; genus CAUYTZ01. The sequence goes on from CAUYTZ010000323.1 coordinate 18, forward strand.
CACTACGTCGGCATGGACAAGATCAAGGCCACCGCCGAAAAGTTCGGTATCGCCGATACCTTCCAGCCTTACCTGCCGATGGCGTTGGGCGCGGGTGAAACCACCGTGCTGCGCCTGACCATTGTTAACGGATGAGGTTGCCCATGCGCGGTCGGGACTAGAGGCCCTCCGCTGAGTTTCTGGCGGAGTGCTGCGGCGCGACCCGCGAGCACGCCGTGGAAATCCTCTTTGCCCTGGACCCGCTTTATTGTCAAACGATTAAAGGGACGGGTTTTTATGAGTGGTTCACTGGGTGAATTTTGGCTGGCGCTGGCTTTGTTTCTGGCCGCTCATTCGATTCCGGCCGCTCCCGGGCTGCGCCGCTGGCTGGTCGCGGTGCTGGGCGAACGGCTTTATCTCGGCCTCTATTCGTTGCTGTCGCTGGCGCTGTTGGTGTGGCTGATCGCGGCTGCGGTCAAGGCTCCCGTTGTGCCGCTGTGGCCCGTTCTGGACTGGGCACCGTGGGTGCCAGTGCTGGTTATGCCGCTGGCTGCGGTGTTGATGGTATCCGGCTTGACCGCGCCCAACCCGTTGTCGGTTTCGTTCGCGCTCGGGGTGCCGTTCGATCCCGAACGGCCGGGCATCGTTGCCGTCACCCGTCACCCGGTGCTGTGGGGCTTCGGGCTGTGGGCGGCGGCGCATATCCTGCCCAATGGCACTTTGACCAAGGTGATTATGTTTGGTTTGTTCGCCGCGTTCGCCTTTGCCGGCATGGCTCTGGTTGATTTCAAACAGCGGCTGCGGTTGGGGGCGGAGGCGTGGCGACGGTTGGCGGCACCGACCGCGATTGTGCCGTTCGCGGCGGTGGTCGCCGGGCGGATTCGGCTGCGTGGGCCGGGTCTGGAAGGGTGGCGAATCGCCCTGGCACTGCTCGGCTATGGCGCTCTGTTGGCCCTGCATTTGCCGGTGATCGGGCGTTGGCCGTTGCCGCCGCTATAGCGGAGATTAGATAAGGTGGGGCCAGGGTAACGCCCTGGTCGCCCAGAGCCAACAAACGCCACGCATTTTCTCAAGTTTTCTCAAGATTAAAGGACACCCGTTTCATGCTGGTTGACAGCCATTGCCATCTCGATTTTCCCGACTTTGTCGTCGATCAGGCCGAGATCGTGGCCCGGGCCCGGCGGGCCGGGGTGGGGACGATGATGACCATTGCCACCTACGTCAGCCGGTTTGATCAGGTGTTGGCGGTGGCGGAGCGGTTCGCGGGCGTGGTCTGCACGCTCGGCGTTCACCCCCATCAAGCCGCCGAGGAACTGGAATTGGCGACCGAGGCGCGGTTGAGCGAACTGGCCCGTCATCCCAAAGTGGTCGCGATCGGCGAGTGCGGGCTGGATTTCCACTACAATTACAGCCCGCGTGCGGAGCAGGAGACCTGCTTCCGGCGTCAGGTTCGGGTCAGTTTGGCTACCGGTCTGCCGTTGGTGATTCATGCCCGCGAAGCCGATGATGTGATTTTGGAGATCGTCAAGCAAGAGGCGGCCGGAGCGCCGGTGACTGGGGTCATGCACTGCTTCGCCTCTTCGCCGGGATTGGCGGAACAGGCGCTGGCGCTGGGGTTGTCGCTGTCGTTTTCGGGCATGATCACGTTCAAAAAATCGCAGGCGCTGCGCGACATCGCCGCCACCGTGCCACTGGAGCGGTTGCTGGTCGAAACCGATGCGCCTTATCTGGCACCGATGCCCCATCGCGGCAAACGCAATGAACCGGCCTATGTCGCGCATACCGCCGAGGCTCTAGCCCGGGTAAAAGGGGTGTCGGCGTTGGAATTGGCGGCGGTGACCACGGCCAATTTCCGCCGTCTGTTTCCGCGCGCCGCTCCGGCGGTGGACGAAGGGTTCGGGCTGATTTCCTCCGTCGTCGTTTAGCGGGCGGGGCGTGGTTTCGTGGGGGCCGGGATCATGCGGGTGACGGTGCTTGGCTGCGGCGGTTCGTCGGGCGTGCCGGTGATCGGCAACAATTGGGGGGCGTGCGATGCGCGCAATCCTCGCAACCATCGCTCGCGGCCATCGGTATTGGTCGAGGACCGGGGCTGCGCGATCCTGATCGATACCACGCCCGATCTGCGACAGCAGTTGTTGCGCGAGCGTGTGCGGCGGCTGGATGCGGTGATCTACAGCCACGCCCACGCTGATCATGCTCACGGCATCGATGAGTTGCGCGAAATCTGCCGGCTGATGAACCAGCCGGTTCCAGTTTATGCCGACGCCGAGTCGCTGGCTGATTTGCGCTCCCGCTTCGGCTACTGCTTCGAACCGCTCCAGCCGGGTTGGCCGATCTACCGTCCGGTGCTGGTGCCCCATCAGGTCGAGGGGCCGTTCAGGGTCGGTGCGGTCGAGGTGGTGCCGTTCGTCCAGGACCATGGCTACAGCACAACGCTTGGCTACCGGTTCGGTGATTTCGCCTATTCCACCGATGTCGTGCGTCTGGATGAAGCCGCCTTCGCGGTGTTGGAGGGGATCAAGGTGTGGGTGGTCGATTGCGTGCGCGAGGGACCGGAACACCCGGTCCATGCTCATCTGGCGGTGACGCTGGGGTGGATTGAGCGCGTTCGTCCGCAACGCGCCTTTCTCACCCACATGAGTCAGGCGATGGATTATGACCAGCTTAGCCGTCGGCTGCCGCCGGGGGTTGCGCCGGCTCATGATGGTCTGGTCATTGATCTGGATGAGGGATCTCGTTGAGGTTTTTGCACCTGCGGCATAATGGCGCAGCCTTGGCTTCACGTTCACCCTTGCAGACACTTAAAAGGCCACCAACTTGTCTGGTGCGAAGTACGTTGAGGGGACCGACGGACAGGGGATCATGGCAATGCGCGTTGTCGGAACGGCAAAGACCGGGTTGATTGCAGGCATGGGCATGGGATTGTTGACGGCTTTTGGTCTGGGCGGAAGGTCCGCTCCCGCCGGGGACGCCACAGCGGATCATCTGGACTGGCGTCAGGTGCCGTTGCCCGGCATCGATGGCCAGCCGCTGTCTTCGGACCAATTTTTGGGTCGGGTGGTGTTGGTGGTCAATACCGCATCGCAATGCGGCTTTACCCGGCAATATGCGGAGCTGGAAACGGTGTGGCGCGATTACCGCGAGGTCGGATTGGTGGTTCTGGCCGTGCCGTCCAATGAATTCGGTGGGCAAGAACCAGGCAACGACGCCGAAATTCGGGGTTTTTGTGAAACCACCTTTGGCATCGATTTTCCGATGCTGGCCAAGCAGCGCGTTACCGGCCCTGGCGCGCACCCGCTCTATCGCTGGGCGGCGGGGCAGACCGGTTTGGTTGGGCTACCGCGTTGGAACTTCCATAAGCTTTTGATCGGGCGCGATGGCCGGTTGATCGATTGGTTTTCATCGTTAACTGAACCGAGCGGGGACAAGATGCGCGACGCCATCTTTCATGCCCTGGCCGATTAGGGGGCGAAGGAAAGGAATGCGGGCCGGGCCGGAGCGGTTTACGCTTTGTCCGGCCGCATCCAGCCTTTGGCGGTACGGGTATAGATTTCGGTTGTGGTGGTGGCAAAGGCATCCCCGGTCCAACTGCGGATCGTAACCGAAACCTGTGGCGGATCGATGCGGATCAGGTTGTAGCTGTTGGCCGGTTCGCGCAGCCGGGTGGAAGTGGCGGTTGACGCCTGCACCACCAGCACCGAGCGCTCAACTTGGTGGTGGTGGCTGCGGATATCGCCGCTGTAGCCCAAGTGGTAGTGTCCGGCCAGCATCAGATCGACGCCGCTGGCCGCCAGATGCGGCATAACCGTTTCGGCCCGGCCGGTCAGCGACTTGGTTGGTTCATCCGGTGGCGGTAGAAAGGGGTGATGGGTGACCAACACCTTGAACACGCTGTTTGGCAACGGGGCAAAGACTTCATGCACCTGTTCGACTTGGGCGTGGTTGATGCGGCCATGGGCGAAATTCAGAATAAACTGTCGTGGTGTGGTCAGGCCGAGCACGGCGATATCCGCCTCAATCAAGCGCGGGCTAAGGTCGGTGGTGATGAAACGGCGATAGTTTCCGAACGGGTCAAGCAAGCGCAGCAGGACATTATAGGTCGGGATATCGTGGTTGCCGGGCACAATCAGATAAGGGGCCGGCAGGCGGTCGAGAAAGATGCGGGCGGCGCGGAAGTGCCGGCGTTTGGCGCGCTGGACCAGATCGCCACTGATCACGATTAGCCACGGTCGCGCCGCGCTCAGGTCGGTCAGCAGGCCTTCCACCACCAGCGGATCAAGCCGGCCGAAATGGAGATCGGAGATATGGGCGATCAACCTCATTGATCGGACTCCGGCGGCGGCGGCTTGAATCTGGCTTTTAGCCCCTTACGCAAGCTATTCCGCAGACCTTCCCGCAAGCCTTCGCGCAGGCCGGCACCGAATCCGGGTTTCGTTGCCGACGAAGCCGGCGGCGGTGGCGACAAATGAGGCACCAGCACCTTCAACGCCTTTGGCCGCAGACGGTAAACCAGGGGTGTCGTTAGGGTCAGCACTTCGCCATCATTGACCACGTCAAGCTGGCTGCGGCGGCTGGTGACGGTCAGTGCCGTTGCCACCTTCATTTCCAATCCCACATCCCGACGCCAGCCGCCGAACAACAACCGGGCCATAAAGCGGAGCAGGTAAATCCGCCGCTGGTGCCGAGTGAGATAGATCCCCATGCGTCCGCCGTCCAACACCGGCCGGTGCAAAAAAATCGGTCGTCGGCGCTGAAACAGGTTGTTGGTCACGGCCAGGGCCGGCGTGGCGACCCGGCGCGGGCCGTCGCCGGTGTCGATTTCGACCTTAAGCAGGCGATAGGTGCGTAGCGACTGGGCCATGGCTTGGACGATTCCGCCCCAGCGTTGGAGGCCGTGCCGGGACCGGTTGCGCTCACGGGCCCGAACCATGTCTGGAAACAGCCCGAGCAGAGACGAGTTGAGAAACACGCGGCCGTTGACTTCGGCAATGTCGATGGTGCGAATTTCGGCTGTGGCCAGGGCGGCGACCGCAGCCTGCGGCTCGCGCGGCAGTCCCAGATCATGTGCCAACAGATTGACCGTGCCCAATGGCAGAATGCCGAGTGCGGTTTCGGTTCCAGCCAGCAACTCCGCAGCCGCAGCGATGGTGCCGTCGCCGCCACCAACCACCACCGCTTCGGCACCAGACGCTACGGCCCAGTTCAGCGCCGTCGCTAGATCGGCCGAGTGTACCGCGCGGACTTCGACTTCGACCCCGGCTTTGGCGAACCAAGCGCGGACGGCCGCAGCCGGACAACGCTCGGGATGATCCAGAGCCAGACCGGCGGACAGATTCAGCACCACAGCCAGCTTCATGGCGCTCCGCCGAACCGACAAAACGATTTATCGAGGGAAGCAAATTGGTGGAGCCGAGGAGGATCGAACTCCCGACCTACGCATTGCGAACGCGTCGCTCTCCCAGCTGAGCTACAGCCCCACACCAACCGCCACCAGAACTTAGTAGCGGAACGGCGCAAATGATGCCCTTTCCGCTGTCGCCTGTCAAGTATGTTTTTTGACCGGCCCCTACAATCCTCCCAGATGCAGCGCCAGATACTGGCGCTCGCCACGACGATCAATCAACAGCGCCACCGTGACCTGTCCAGCCTTGCGTGCCTCACCCAAAAGCGCTTCGGCCTTATCTGGCGAAGACGCTTCCCGCCGTCCGATCAGCACCACCACGTCGCCGCGATGCACGCCCTCCGCCGCCGCTGGCCCCTCAGGGTCAATCCCGGCCACGACCACGCCGTTGACCGCCGCTGGCACCCCGAACCGTTCGCGGAACTCCGGAGTCAGTGCCGCCAGTTCAAGCCCCAGGCGTGCGGTCGGGGTTTGCTTGCCCTCGCCCGCAACCGTGGTGGCGAAGGGATCGCGCTCTGGTGTTCGACCGACCGCAACCACCACTTTAACCACCTCCTTACCCCGGGCCAGAATCATTTCGGTTTTGGCCCCGGGAGCGGCGTGATAGGCCAAGCGCAGCAGATCGCGATCGCCACGAATAGCCTTGCTGCCAAAGCCGGTGATCACATCGCCCAGCTTGACTCCGGCCCGTGCCACCGGCCCGTCCGCCGCCAGTTGTACCACGATTACGCCGCCCTGGACGGTCAGTCCCAGCGCCTCGGCCAACTCTGGCGACACCCCTTGCGTGCGTACCCCCAGCCAACCGGCCTCGACCCGGCCCCGTTCACGCAACTGAGTGATCACCTTCTTGGCCTGGTTGGAGGGAATGGCGAAACTGAGGCCGACGCTGCCACCGGTAGGGGTGAAAATGGCGGAGTTGATGCCGATCACTTCGCCGGCCATGTTGAAGGCTGGCCCGCCGGAACTGCCCAGATTGAGCGCGGCTTCGTGCTGAATCAACTCCATGACATCGTTGTCCTCGGTCACTCGGCCCAGGCCGGAAACGATGCCGGAGGTGACTGTGCCGGCGAATCCAAATGGATTGCCGATCGTGATCAGCCGCTGCCCGACCTTGACCGTGGCCGAGTCCCCGAAATGAACGGCGGGCAGCGACTCGCCGGCCACGGTCGCGACCTTGATCAAGGCCAGATCCGAAGGTTCGTCACCAACCACCGATACGATCGACAGCCGCCGACCATCGCGCAGCGTCACAATCAGTTCGTCCGATTCCTGAACCACATGCAGATTGGTGACGATCCAGCCGGCCGGGTCAATAATGAACCCGGTCCCGATCGAGCGCACACTGTCCGTTCCCTGGCTGCGGAGCGGATCGCGTTCACGCACGATTCTGTCCTCCACCGGCTGACCTTCGGCACCGCGTGGTGCATCCAGCCGGCGTGGGGTCATCAAATCCGGGCTATCAACCTTGTTTGGTGCCCGTACTCGACGGCCGGCGATATCGACCACCGCTGGCGCGACCCGATCGACCAGAACCGAGAGATCCTCCATCCCAGCCACGGCGACTATTCCCGCCGCTTGGGGCCCCGCCGCTTGGACCAAGCTTGCCTTCAGTCCGGTCAGGACCAAAATCAGCAACGTGCCCGCCACCGCTGCCGCCCCTGGAAAACCGGATTTCCGCATCATGCCCTCTTTGCCGCAGCCCTGCACGTTATCCAACCCCGTTCTAAGCCCGTTTTGGCCAAGCCCGTCCTTGCCCCAAGCCTGCCCTTGCCCCAAGCCTGCCCTTGCCAAGGAACGCCCGTTCCGCCAGGATACCAAACATCCCGCAATCGAACGGCTCAAATAAGGGTGCCGACGGTTTGTGGACAACATTAAGGGAGAGAGATGATGCGCAAGCCACACTTGGTCTTCGCCGTGGTACTGGCCCTGCCACTTTTGGTCGTGGGTCTCTCCACCGCCCGCGCCGCTGAAAGCAATCTCGACACCGATCCCGCGAAGGCCGCGACCAACCAGCCGGCCAATGTTCAGAATCTGGCCTTGGCTACTCAGTTGATCCAATACGGCCGGGTCCACAAAGATCCGCTGGCGATGATCGTGGCCGGACAGATCAAGAAGGAAGTCGGGGTCCGCGAAGAAAAGCGTGAAAAGGCTAGTAGTGAAGGCGAAAATGACGCCCAGGCCAAGACCGACAAGACCAATACCGACAGCGCGGAACAGATTCTGGCCGAAGCCAAGACGCTGGCCCAGGGCCGCAACGACCTGATTGCGATCATTGATGAAATTGCGGAAACCGTGACTCGTGGCCGAGTCGGCGGGCCGGCGGTAACTTATGATCGGGTTAAGGCACGCGGCATCGATAAGTGGCGCTTGACCTACCGTGGTGGTCAATTGGCTGAGGTCTCGGTTAATGGCGACCATGACACCGATTTGGATCTTTACGTTTACGACGAACAAAACAATCTTGTGTGCAGCGACACCGCGTGGGGCGACAATACCTATTGTCGCTGGTATCCGCGCTGGAATGGCACCTTCTATGTCAAAATTGTCAATCACGGCCGGGTTTCGAATCGCTACGTGCTGATGACCAACTGAGCGCTGCCGCGTCTAGGCAACTAGGTAATGGCAACCAGGGCCCGCCCTGGTTGCCAAAGGCGAAAGCAATCGTAACTTGGAAACACCCCGGAGGCATGTCATGATCCGCCGTCTGCTGCTTGCCGGACTGTGCTTGTTTAGCGTTTTGCCCGTCGCCCATGCCGCCACCGATCAAGGCGCGGCCATCGTCGGCGGCATTACCGGCCAACGCCATGCGCTGATCATCGGAATCAATGACTATCCTTTGCCCCAGCACCGCTTGCGTGGCGCGGTCACAGACGCACGCAATATGGAACGGTTGCTGATCGACAGCTTCCACTACCAGCCCGATCAAATTAAACTGCTGATTGACCGTGACGCCACCCGTGACGCTATTCTAACCGCCTGGAAAACTTGGTTGATTGCCGGTACCAAGCCTGGCGATGAGGTGTTCTTTTATTTCAGCGGCCATGGCTCGCAGGTGCCGGACCTGGATGGCGACGAACCGGATGGGCTGGATGAAACCCTGGTTCCGGCCGATGTTGGCGACGATGGCCAGGGCGGCTGGGCCAACATGATCATCGATGACGAGATCGATAAGTTGTTGGCTCAACTTACGGATCGTCATGTAACCATTGTGGTTGACTCCTGCCACTCCGGCACCATCACCCGTGGTATGGGGGTGGGTGTTGGCAACGAGGACGGGCGCAAGGATTTTCCGCCGGTGGCCGGTCATCCGTCGCCGCAACCGATCTCTACTCGCGCGGTTGATGCCGGTCGCAAGGGTTCCAGCTTTGTTGAAGCCCGGCCCAATCTGGTGGTGTGGAGCGCGGTGGCCCCCGATCAGGTGGCGCTGGAAGAGAACAAGGCCAACCCAATCAGTGGCGTGTTCACCACCCGCTTCATCCGTGGTGTGCGCGACAAGGCCGCCGACGCCAACGGTGACGGCGTGGTCAGCGTCGCCGAGTTGCACGACTACTTGCAACGGGAATCAGAGGCCTATTGTCAAAGCAGACTCAGTTGCCGCGCCGGGCTGACTCCGACCCTGGAGGCGACTCGCGACCTGTTGCCACGACCGGCGACCGCAACCGGGGGCGTGGCTCCGCCTCGTCCCGCCCCGCAACAAGTCGCCGCCGCCCCGCAAACCGTGCAGCAGGAAGCCACGGCGCTGTTGACCAGCACCAATCCGGATAATGTTACTCTGGAAATCTTGCCCGCAATCACCTCACGCATCGGTCAGCCGGTTCGCTTTCGGATTACCTCCGCTTCCGAGGGCTATTTGTTGGTGTTGGATGTCAACGCCGCCAATCAGTTGACTCAAATCTTCCCCAACCAGTTCGCCCAGCGCCAGAACCACGACAACCGTATCGCCGCCAACCGGCCGTTGACCATTCCCGATGCCACCTATGGTTTTGAATTCACCGCTTCCGAACCGACCGGTGAAGGGCTGTTGATCGCCCTGGTCATTCGCGACCCCTTGCAGCTCTCAGACCTGCTTGGCAGCCAAGGTGCGCTCGACCCAGTGGCCCGGCCGGATGATTACCTGACCAAACTCGCCGAGCGCTTGCACAAACCGTGGACTGGAGACGCTACCACCCGCCGTTTGCACTGGTCGATGACCAGCCAGCGCTACACCATTACCCGCTAGTTCAATATTGGTGACAGCATCCCATGCCCACCACCGCCTATCAGACCGATTTTTATGCCTGGACTCAAGAACAGGCTACGGCTCTGCGCCGGATAGCGGAGTTACGGATCAATTTGCCCGAAGTCGATCTGGAGAATGTGGCCGAGGAAATTGAAAGTATGGGCCGGAGCGACCGCCTGGAGATTAACAGCCGCCTGGAAGTGCTGCTGGAGCACCTACTTAAACTGGCCTGCTCTGCCGATACCGATCCCCGCAGCGGTTGGCGGCGCACGGTGCGCGAACAGCGGCGACGGATTCTGGATTGCCTGAGCGACAGCCCCAGCTTGCGCACCTATCCATCATCCATCCTTGAGCGCAGTTATCACCGGGCCCAGGAAAATGCCGCCGATGACACCAGCCTCGGTCCGCTGCCAGTAACCTGTCCATGGGAGCTAGACGCTCAGATTTTGGCTGAGAACTGGTATCCGTCCGCGCCACCGACGACAATGACCTGAACGCCAATCCGTGGAAACGTTGCCTTCGGCGACCAGGGCTTTGCTCTGGACCCACCAGGAGCCTGAAGGCCCCTGGACACACATTATTTTTATCAAATCTGCCCGAGGGTTTTAATCTTCGCCTTGGCGTGGATTTCGTTTTGTGACATGACCACGGTTGCCGGGCGGAAGCGTTCGATGATTGAGCGCACATAGGGCCGGATCGCCGGGCTGGTCAGCAGCACCGGGGTTTCACCCATCATCGCCAGTCGTTCAAAGACTTGGCGAACCGAGGTGATGAACTGCTGCAATTGCGATGGAGCCATGGCGAGTTGCTTGTCGTCGCCATCGCCGATCAGGGATTCGGCAAAGGCGTTCTCCCATTCCGGCGACAGTGGCACCAGCGGAATGAAGCCCATGTCGTTAGTGTTGAAATCGGAAATCTGTCGCGCCAGTCGGGCCCGGACGTGCTCGGTGATTTGGGTAATGTTGCGGGTGTGGCTGCACGCCTCCGACACCCCTTCCAAAATCGTCGGCAAGTCGCGGATCGAAATCCGCTCGCCCAACAGGTTTTGGAGCACCCGTTGCAGGCCACCGAGCGTGATCTGGGCCGGAATTACGTCCGCAACCAGCTTCTGGTGGTCCGGCCCCATTTCCTCCAGCAGTTTCTGGGTTTCGGCATAGGACAACAAATCCGGCATGTTGTCCTTGATCACCTCGGTTATGTGGGTGGTGATCACGGTCGAGGGATCGACCACGGTATAGCCACGGAACAGGGCTTCTTCACGATAGCCCAAATCGATCCAGATCGCCGGCAGGCCGAAGGTCGGCTCGGTGGTCTGTTCGCCGGGCAGACTCATCGCCTCCCCCCGCGGATCCATGACCAGGAGCATGTTCGGCCGGACATCGCCGCGTCCGGATTCGATTTCCTTGATGCGGACGATGTAGGCGTTTGGCGGCAATTGTAGGTTATCCTGAATCCTGACCGCTGGCATGATGAAGCCGACTTCGTTCGCGATCTGACGGCGCAGGCCGCGAATCTGGTCGGTCAGGCGGTGGCTGCCGGGGGCTGGCTGGTTGATCAGCGCCAGCAGGCCATAGCCCAGTTCGAGCCGAACCAGATCGATTGCCAGCGCGGTTGAAATCGGCTCATCGGCCACCGGCGGCGGGGCGGCCTCTGCTTCTTCGGTCGCGGCCGTCGCTTCATCCTCCTCCTGCTTCGCTTGCAGTTTTGGGATCTGATAGGCGGCAAAACCGGCACCACCGGCCAAGAGCAGGAATTGGAGCATCGGCATGCCCGGCAGCAGCGACATGCCGCCCAGCAGTGCCGCAGTCATGCCGAAGGCCGCCGGATAGCCGCCCAACTGGCCGAACATGATCTTGTCGGTCGAGCCGGCCATGTTGCCTTTGGACACCAGCAGGCCGGCCGAAATTGAAATGATCAGCGCCGGAATCTGGCTGACCAGACCGTCGCCGATGGTCAGCTTGGTGAAGGTGTCCAGCGCCGCCATCACCGGCATGTTATGGCGCACCGAGGCGATGATCACGCCGCCGATGATATTGACGAAGGTGATCATCAAACCGGCGACGGCGTCGCCCTTGACGAACTTCGAGGCACCGTCCATCGCGCCGAAAAACCCGGCTTCGTCTTCCAGTTCCTTGCGTCGGGTGCGGGCGGTGGCTTCATCGATCATGCCCGCCGACAAATCGGCGTCAATCGCCATCTGTTTGCCGGGCATGGCATCCAGGGTGAAGCGTGCCGCGACTTCGGCGATACGGCCGGAACCGGCGGTGATCACCTTGAAGTTAACCAGCGTCAGAATTGCGTAAATGATCACGCCGATAATGAAGTCGCCGGCCATGACGAAGCCGGCAAACGCTTCGATAACGTGGCCGGCGGCGTCGGTGCCTTCGTGGCCGTGGGACAGAATCAGGCGCGTTGACGCCATATTAAGCGACAATCGCAGCAAAGTGGTGAGCAGGAGCACGGTGGGATAGGAACTGAAGTCGAGCGGCTTGCCCATGAACAGCACGACCATCAAAATCATCACCGCGATGGTCACAGACAACGCCAGCGCTGAATCCAGCAACCAAGTTGGCATTGGCAGAATCAAACCCATGATGATCAGCATGATGCCCAGCGCGAGGGCGATATCGCCACGCTTGAGCATGTTCTTCGACAACACAAAGATGTCGCCGAACACGGCCATGTTGCCGCCACCGCTTACGGTTTGGGTTTGCTCGGTCAGGGCCATGGTTGTTTGCGTCGCATCCGTTTGTTTCGTCTGGCAAGCGACCAGGGACTTTGCCCCTGGACCCACCGACACTTAACTTATTAAATTTACAGCCAAACTCATCACATCACGGCCGGTTCGCCTTCGCCCGGCGGTGGTACCGGGACACCCTCCTCGCCGTACTGTTTCAGCTTGTTGCGCAGGGTGCGGATCGAGATACCAAGAATATTGGCGGCATGTGTGCGGTTGCCCAGGGTATGTTGGAGGGTGTCGATGATCAAATCCCGCTCCACGTCGGCCATGGTTCGTCCGACCAGGGCGGCGGTTCCGCTTTGGGTCGAGGGCGGCATCGGTCGCGATGGCTGGGGGCGGAATGCTGGAGGGCGCTGAGGCATGCCGCTGGGCGGACCATAACTGCTGGGCAGATAGGCGGAAGGGGCCACGGCCATCGGTTGCTGGGGTTGGGGCATCTGGGGCTGGGGCGTTTGGGGTTGGGGCATCTGGGGTTGTGGCGGTGCGGCCGGGCTGTCTGGGGCCAGCATCTGGCTGGTGAGCATGATCGCATCCGGCTCGATCAGGGGGCCGCGTGCCAGCAGCACCGCGCGGTGCATGGTGTTTTCCAATTCTCGAACATTGCCGCGCCAGTGATGGATGCGCAGCAGCTCAAGTGCGGCCGGGGACAGCTTTCGTTCCGTCAGGCCGTTGGCTTCTGAGTATTTCTTGATGAAGTGCTCGGCGATCGGCAGAATGTCGCGCGGGCGTTCGCGCAACGCCGGCAGGCGAATGCTGAACACGTTCAGGCGGAAGAACAAGTCTTCGCGAAAGCCGCCAGTTCGAACTTCAGATTCCATGTTGCGGTTGGAGGTGGCGAGCAGGCGGATATCGACCTTGACCGGCTGAGATCCGCCAACCCGGTCGATCTCCCGTTCTTGAATCGCGCGCAACAGCTTGGCTTGCAACCGTGGGTGCATTTCGCTGATTTCGTCCAGCAGCAGCGTGCCGCCGTTAGCCTCTTCGAACTTGCCCAGTCGCCGGGCGACGGCACCGGTAAACGCGCCTTTCTCGTGGCCGAACAATTCGGATTCAAGCAGGTTTTCGGGAATCGCCGCGCAGTTAACCGAAACAAAATTTTCGCCGGAGCGTCGGCTCTTGCGATGAATGTAGCGGGCAAGCAATTCCTTGCCGGTGCCGGATTCGCCGGTGATCAGCACCGAAGCATCGCTAAACGCGACCTGATCGGCCAGCCGCAGCACCGAATTCATCGCCGGATCTTCGCAGATGATGGCGTGGCTTTCTTCCGCCACCGCTTCCAGCACCGCCGCGATCAGTAGGGCATCGGGCGGCAGTGGAATGTACTCCTTGGCTCCGGCGCGAATGGCGCGAACCGCAGCGCTGGCGTCGGTGCCGATGCCGCACGCCACCACCGGGATGTTGAACCGTTCCGCCTTCAAACTTGTGACCAGAACCCCGACATCAAGTTTGACATCAATCATAACCAGATCGATCCCGGCTGCGGCGCGCAAGGCGGTCATGGCACCTTCAATGCTGTCGGTGTGGGCAACCTTGGCCCCCCGCTGCATAGCGATTCTGCCGGCAGCGGTGATGTACCCCTCCAGCATGCCAACGATCAGCAGACGCATTGTCCAAAGTCTCCATTGTCAGACGGGGTGCTGTTCCCCGGTTTTGTTGTCGTTGTTTAAAGTGTGTGGGGCCTAAAGTGTGCGGGATATTAATTAAAGAATAATACTACGGTTCAAAATAGCGAATGCGGTTGCCTTGCGGCATTTGAGCATTCAACAGCATTTCCAGTCGGCGCGGGTTTTCCTGACGTGCGATCGAAACCGCGCCGGTCAGGTACAGCAATTTGACCAGCGTTTCGGCCTCAATCGCCGCTTCCAGTCGCCCGGCCAGTGGTGCCAACACCATGTTGCCCAGCACCGCGCCATAGAAGGTGGTCAACAGCGCCACGGCCATGCCTGGCCCGATCGCGGCTGGATTATCCAGATTGCCCAACATCTGTACCAGTCCAACCAGGGTGCCGATCAGGCCCATGGCCGGGGCCACCTCCGCCGCGCGACGCAGGACGGCCACGCTCCGCGTCTGGCCAGCGGCGGCGGCCTCGATTTCGCCCGACAAGGCATGGTCGATCTGATCGCCGGGCAGGCCTTCGCCGATCAGGGTCAGCGCTCGTTGCAGGAACGGTTCCGAGCGCAACTCTGCGGTTACGCCGCGCAACGGTTCCAGCCCCTTGTCCCGTGCCGCTTCGGCCAGTACCAGCATCCGTCGTGCGATCGCGCGGGGATCGTGTCGGCGCGGCAGCAGGCCGGAGAACAGGGCCCGTTGGGCCGAAAGAAGATCGCGCACCGGAAACGAGATGGTCGTGACCGCAGCGGTGCCGCCGAGCACAATCATCACCGAGGGCAGATCGGCAAACGCGCGGAGCGAGCCACTGAGCGACATCGCCCACACCATCAGGGCGACCGCAGCGCTAAGGCCAAAGAACGGCATCGGATCGACGCCGCTGGCCGGACGGATCGAACCGAGCGTCGAGGAGGCACGGGCAGAGGTCGAAGCGGGTGGGCGGGTCATGGGCGGGGCAGCGATCCTGTGGTGGTTGACACATTTGTCTTCGGCGACTGGGGGCACCGAGACCCTTAATAGCTCCGTTCGGTTTTAATGATTTCAGTCATGGTGATGCCCAGCCGATCTTCGACCACCACCACTTCGCCACGGGCGACCAAGCGGTTGTTGACATAAATATCGATCGCCTCACCGACCTTTCGGTCCAGCTCGACCACGGCACCGCGGCCAAGTTTGAGCAACTGGCTAACCTGCATGGTCGCCTTGCCCAGCACTGCCGAAATCTGGACTGGAATGTCATAGACCGCTTCCAGATCCTTCGCCGGCATCGACCCGCTTTCATAGCCGGATGTTTGGCCATGGCCGCCGTCGATTTCTTCTAGGCTGAAGCTGTCACTCATGATCCGTCTCCACTGTCATCGGGTAAGTTGTCATCCGGCAAGCTTACCCGGCCTGGGCGTCGGCCAGCAGCCGTGCCAGAGTTTGTTCGATTTCAGCCAGCAATCGGCTGGTGTCGCGTTCGGCACCGCCAGAAGCCCATTCTACCCGGGCGTCGGCCAGCCCAACCCGGTCGTCGGCCAGAACCACGACCCGGCCGGAAAAGCCGCGCGATTCTACCAGCGGGACAATCCGCTCCTTGGCCGTTTGTAGGAAATTGGGGTTGACGTTGATCATCAATCGTGGCTCGTCCAGCGCATCGCCCAAGCAGGCCAGCACCAGCCCCTCGACCTCATCCAGGCCGTGGCGACGGGCAAGTTCTGGCATGAGCTTGGTGACGATGGTCAGCGCCAGTTGTACCGGCAGGGTTCGGCGCTCCGCTTGCGCCGCATCCATCGTCGTGACCAGCCGGCCGACGCCATCGGCAACGCGGGCCAGCGACTGGCCGATCATGTGTTCGATCTCGCTTTCCGCTTCCGATTTGCCGGCTTGGTAGCCGGCGTTGCGCCCAGCGGCCTCGCCTTGCTGATAGGCCTGGGTTCGAGCCTGGCCAATCTGGTCGGCGCTGAAGGTTGGGGCTGGCGGCGGGGGCGGTGGGGGCGGGGGCGGTTCAGGTTTGGCAACGGTTTGGGCGCGCTTCTGCGGCCGGGGCGCACCAGGCTCGAAATCCTCGTCAAACTGAAACTTATGTACCGTGCTCATACCCAGTCTCCAGCAGGCCGGGGTTCGGCATGCCCTACCCGGTATTCCGATGACCAGGGATGATTTCCATCCGCAATCATTAGAAGCCGAGATCTATGAATCTAGTGCGTATCAGACATGGAATCATCGGTTCGGGGTATTTTTGTCGTCGCACTAGTAAACCAGTTCGTCTTCGCCCTTACCTTCAGAAATCAGCAACTCACCGCGCGCGGCCATATCTTTGGCCAGTTGCACCATGTACATCTGCGCCTCATCAACGTCGCGGAGCCGGATTGGCCCCAGCGAGGCCATGTCTTCGCGCATGATCTTACCGGCGCGTTCAGACATGTTGGTGAAGAATAGGTCGCGTAGGGTTTCGGATGCGCCTTTGAGTGCGATTGCCAGCTTGGATTTGTCCACCGAGCGCATCAGCGTCTGTACCCCGGCCGGATCCAGCTTGCCCAGATCTTCAAAGGTGAACATCAGGGCCTTGATTCTCTCGGCGCTATCACGGTTACGTTCTTCAAGCGCGGCCAGGAAGCGGTGTTCGGTCGCGCGGTCAAAGTTATTGAAGATTTCCGCCAGCATTTCGTGAGAATCGCGGCGATTGGTGCGGGCTAGGTTGGTCATGAATTCCGTCCTCAACGTGCGTTCCACGTCGTCCAAAACTTCCTTTTGCACCGATTCCATGCGCAGCATCCGCATGATCACTTCCATGCCGAAGCTTTCCGGCAACAGCCCCAACACGCGGGAGGCGTGTTCCGGCTTGATCTTCGACAACACCACAGCCACAGTTTGCGGATATTCGTTTTTCAAATAGTTGGCGAGCACGTTTTCATTCACGTTGCCCAGTTTGTCCCACATGGTGCGCCCGGCCGGACCACGGATATCTTCCATGATCTGGCTGACCTTGTCCTTGGACAAGACTTTCTGGAGCAGACGCTCGGTGCTGTCGAAGGTGCCGACCAGCGAGCCGGTGGCCGACATCTGTTCGGCGAATTCCACGAACAGCCGCTCGATCAGATTGGCGCTGACCGTGCCCAGGTTGGCCATGACCTGGGACATTTCCTTGATCTCTTCGTCGTCCATCATGCCGAACAGTTTGGACGCATGCTCTTCGCCCAGCGCGAGCATGAGGATCGCGGCCTTTTCCGGGCCGGTCAGCGTCCGATAATCTTCGCGAACCCGCAACGGTGCCACGACTTACTCTCCCCCATGCCCCAATGTCATCAAAGCCATCACGATTCCAAAGTCCAGATTCCAAAGTCCAGGGCGCGTCAGGTTTCCTGATACATCCAACTGCGCAAAATCGCCACGGCCTCTTCCGGGTGTTTTTCGACGATTTCACCAACCTTGCGCAGCGAAGAGGCGCGGACCCGGCCTTCAACCCGGTTGATATCGATCATCTGTTCCAGTTCCTCGTCGGCCTGGGCCGCCTCCAGCGCCAGATCCTGGGCCAGCGCGCCGGTCGGTGGCGGCAGTGCCGCCTGCATGGCGCTCTGGTCGGCCAGCAGCTTATCCATTTCCTCTTCGGTTTCGACCGACCGCTCAAACGCCTTGTTGATCAGCGGGCGGACCACCAGCAGGATGATCAGAATCGCGACGATGCCCAAAATCAGCATCTCGGCCAGACGGAACGCATCCTGCTTGGGCAGGCCCAGGATTTTTTCCTCTTCCGGCCCGGTATCGATTTCGGGCGGCGCGAAGCGCATGTTGACCACTTCCAGGGAGTCGCCGCGCACCGCATCGATGCCGGCGGCCGAGCGCACCAGGGCCGCGATTTTATCGAGCTGTTCCTGCGGCCGCGGACTGTACTCCTGCTGGCCGTTGGTGGTTTTGTATTCGCCATCGACCAGCACCGCTACCGACATCCGCCGCACCTGCCCGGCTTCGCGCACATGCTGCTTGACGGTTTTGCTGATCTCGTAATTGGTGGTTTCCTCGGTGCGGTTGGTGCGGCTGGAACTGATTGGCCCGGCCCCCTTGGTGTCGGAGGCGTTGGAGCTGGTGTTAGGCACGTTGTTGCCGACCGAGACTGATTCCAGCGGATCGCGATCCTGATTGTTGTTTTGCTCGCTGACCGTCTGGCTGGAACGAACCACTTGGCTTTCCGGATCGTAGATTTCCGAACTGGTCGTGACTCGGTCGAAATCGAGATCGGCCGATATCTCGGCCCGAACCTTGCCGAAGCCCACCGAGCGCCCGAGCAGGTCTTCGATCATGCGCGCGGTGCGGCGTTCGAACGCCAGCTTTTTATCCTCGCCATTCTGTTGGGCATAGTCTTCGGTGTTGGAGCCGACGCCGCGCGCCAGCAGCGCGCCCTTGTCGTCCACAATTGAAATTTGCGAGGGTTCCAGATGCGGCACCGCCGCTGCGATCAGGTGCTGAACCGCTGCGATCTGTTCGCGCGACAACTGCGTCCCCGGGCGCAGTTTCAAGAATACGCTGGCGGTGGCGGCGTTCTTGTCGCGGCTAAACAACTCACGCTTGGGCAGCACCAGATGGACCCGCGCGGTGTGGACGCCGGCCAGGGAGCCGATGGTCCGGGCCAACTCCCCTTCCATCGCGCGCAACTGGTTCATGTTTTGAATGAAGCTGGTTGCGCCAAACCCTTCTTGGCGATCAAAGATTTCGTACCCCATCGAGCCGCCTGCGGGTAGCCCGGCCTGGGCCATCTGCATCCGCACTTTGCCGACCTGATCCGACGGCACCAAAATTTTAGTGCCGGTGGTATCCAGCTTGTAGGGTACCTTTAGTTCGTCCAGTTTCTTAACAATCGCCGCCGCGTCGCTGGTCTGAAGCTCAGAATAGAGCAGATCCAGACTGGGCGTGGATATGCGCGAGGTTAGATAAAAGAAGAAGCCGATCACGCCCAGCGCCACCGCGACCAAGGCCCCGATTTTGGCCGGACCCAGAGAGCGCATGGTCTGAATGAAGTTTTCCATGGGCGTTGTTCCGAGCTGGGCAGTGAAAACGAGGCAGTGAAAACGAGCGGTGGTCTGGGACGGTGGCCCGCTCCCGATTCCGGCGCGGCGTGGTCGCCGCTCGCGGACATGATCAGGGGCAGGGCAGGTGATGGGGTATTGTATCGGCGGTCAAGATTAACAATAGGTTAATAGTGGGCAGATTTTGCCCACTCGATCGGCAAAAAATACCTACCACAAGCAATGGGTTAAGCGCGTCCTCCCGTTTCAGAACCGCTGATCGTTCCTGATTTGGACATGGTGTCGGTTGGCCTGGGAACAAGGGGTGCGGTTCCGCTTGCCAAACCTCGTCCGCCGACGCATGGTCTTTTTAGTTTATTCATCCTTCGTCCTTTGTCCTCCGTCCTCTGGTAACTGATGCTCTCACTCGTCATCGTCGGCCGACCCAATGTCGGCAAATCTACCCTGTTCAACCGTCTGGCCGGCAAGCGGCTGGCGCTGGTCGATGCCACCCCGGGCGTAACCCGCGACTGGCGCTCGGCCCCTGGGCGGGTCGGCGGCATTGAGTTTACCGTGATCGACACCGCCGGGCTGGAGGAGGTGTTTGACGGGAGCCTGGAGGCGCGTATGCGTCGCCAGACCGAGCGCGCGTTGGCCGAAGCCGATGTCTGCCTGTTTTTGATCGACGCGCGCACCGGGTTGACTCCACTTGATCGCCACTTTTCGTTGTGGCTGCGCCGTCAGCCGACGCCGGTGGTTCTGGTTGCGAACAAATGCGAAGGGCGGGAAGGCATGCCCGGCCTGTACGAGGCCTATGAACTGGGGCTGGGCGATCCGGTGCCGCTGTCGGCCGAGCATGGCGAGGGCTTGGCCGATCTGGTCGAGGCGTTGCTGCCTTATATGCCGCCCGAGCCAACCACGAAGGCGGAGCCGGGAGGGGCGGTTGCGGAGGTGCGCGCGTGGGGAGGTTTCGACGGAGGAGCGGTCGGGGAGGATGATGAGGAGGAAGAACCGCTCGACTACGAGACCAAGCCGCTGGCGTTGGCCATCGTCGGCCGACCCAATGTCGGCAAATCAACACTGCTCAATGCTCTGGTTGGTCAGGAGCGGGTGCTGACCGGTCCCGAACCGGGCATGACCCGCGACGCCATCACCGTCGAATGGCAGTGGCACGGGCGGCGGCTGAGATTGGTCGATACCGCCGGGCTGCGCCGCCAGGCCCGGATTGAAGAAAAGCTGGAGAAACTGGCCACCGCCGATACCCTGCGTGTGTTGCGGATGGCCGAGGTCGTCATTTTGGTTCTCGACGCCGAGGCGATTCTGGATAAGCAGGATCTAAACATTGCCCGTCATGTCCTGGAAGAGGGGCGGGCGTTGGTGGTTGCCGTCAACAAATGGGACACCGTTACCAACCGCACCGAGGCCCTGGCACGATTGAGCGACCGGCTGGAAGCGTCGTTGCCCCAGGCGCGCGGCATTCCGACCGTGACCGTTTCCGCCCTGCACGGCCGCAACCTTGATGAGCTCTGTGAAGCGGTGTTCGGCGCACATCAGACATGGAACCGGCGCGTGTCGACCTCCCGGCTTAACCGTTGGTTGGAAGGGGTGCTGGAGCACCACCCACCACCGTTGGTTCATGGTCGCAGAATCAAGATTCGCTACATGACTCAAGTCAAGGCGCGACCGCCGACCTTCGCCTTGTGGCTGAATAAGCCGGCCGATCTGCCGGAAAGCTATCTGCGCTACCTGATCGGCGGCTTGCGGGAAGCTTTCGACCTGCCCGGCGTGCCGCTGCGCTTGTTGCAGCGCAAGGGTGATAATCCGTATGCCAAAGGGCCCAAACGCTAAGGGAGGGTGAGGCGTTATTTTCCAATCCGATCTCAACGGCTAAGACAACGGCTAAGACAAGGAATCCCTCGCGATGGCCAAAGTTGAAATTTATACCAAGCCGACTTGCCCCTATTGCCTGCGCGCGAAGGCGACTCTGTTGGCCAAGGGGATCAGGTTCGAGGAAATCGATATCGTCGCCCGGCCTGACCGTCGTCAGGAAATGACCGCGCGCGCCGGCGGTCGCACCACCGTGCCGCAAATCTTTATTGATGGGAAAGCGGTCGGTGGGTGCGATGATTTGCACGAGTTGGATCGCCAAGGTGAACTTGATTCGTTGCTGGCGGCGGTGTCTTGAACCAGGAAAGGGGCAGAGCTTGGAAACGTGGACGACGGGACGGCTGCGCGTGGCCTGTGTGCAGGTCAATGCCGGGCCAGAAATCGAGCCCAATCTTAAGCAGGTTGAGAAGCTGATTCGTAAGGCGCGTGATGCCGGGGCCGAGTTGATCGCCACCCCGGAAAACGTGGCCACAGTCGTGCAAGGGCGGCAAAAGATTTTGGACCGGGTTAAGCCCGAAAAAGACAACCCGACGTTGGCGTTTTTTTGTAACCTGGCCAAGGAAACTGAGGCATGGTTACTTGTTGGGTCACTGGGCGTACTGCTTGGCTTCGGAAAAGTGGCCAACCGTTCCTACCTGATCGATTCCGGTGGCCGAGTCGCGGCCTGGTACGACAAGATACATATGTTTGACGTTGACTTACCAGATGGTGAAAGTTACCGGGAATCAACCACGTTTCAACCCGGTGACCGCGCGGTCGTTAGTGCCTCACCCTGGGGTATTGTTGGTCTAACTATTTGTTATGACCTGCGTTTCTCTTATTTGTTTCGGGCTTTGGCTAAGGCTGGAGCGGGGCTGATCACGGTGCCGGCGGCGTTTACCGCCCCCACCGGCCGGGCCCACTGGCATGTTTTGCTGCGGGCGCGCGCGATCGAAACCGGCAGTTTCATCGTTGCCCCAGCGCAGTGCGGGGTGCATGACGAAGGCCGCCGCACTTTCGGTCACTCTTTGATTATTGATCCCTGGGGCGAGGTTCTGGCCGATGGGGGGGATCAGCCTGGGGTTATTACCGCAGAGGTTGATTTGACTCGTGTGGCTGAAGTTCGGTCTATGATTCCCGCACTCAAGCACGATCGGAACTTCTCTGGTCCGGACTATCGAGTTTAATCAGTCACGACTCTGCATCTGATCAGTCAAAAGCCCATATCGCAAGGTGCGCGGGTTGGCTGATTGGGCTTTCCTTCGGCGACCAAGGGGCTTTGCCCCTTGGAACCTCACCAGGGTCACTTAGCCCCTGGGATCAGATGTGAATTGGCCGACCATCCACCGCGAGTGCCGCTTCCTTGACCACCTCGCTCAAGGTCGGGTGGGCATGGCAGGTGCGGGCGATATCCTCCGCCGAAGCGCCGAACTCCATACCCAGGCCGATTTCAGCGATCAGGTGGCCGGCG
>CAUYTZ010000324.1:0-1855 GCA_963575695.1 uncultured Gammaproteobacteria bacterium
GGTTTGGCTGTGGGCCGCTTGTCCGGCTTTGAGGTCGGCCACGTCGGCCCGTAGTTCCACCTGCCCGGCTTCCAGCTTGGTGAAGCGTTTGTCCACCGCCCGCCCAAGCGCTTCGACAGACTCGACAACGGCTTCCTTGCTCGACCGATCGGCCACCCCTGCCGCCTGCTTGCGGGTGAAACCGGCATCCTGAAGCTTCTGGGCTGCCCTCAGTGTGTCAAAGGCGACTGCCGTCATGGGCTGTTCTCCGTCATCGGCCGGGCACTGCTGCAACTCTGGTCGGGATCAACCGCGCGATGGTGCGGCTCTGCTCTTCAACCCGGCCCTTCAGTTCCGCCACGTCCAGGTGATCTAGGATGATGGCCTGACCAGTCTTCAGTTCTGCCACGTCGGCTTTCACAACCGCAAGGTCAACCGCCATGGCATCCACCTTGGCGTCAAGGTGGCCCACCTTGGCGTCAATGTGGCCCACCTTGGCGTCAACACGGTCTACCTTGGCGTCAACGTGGCCCACCTTGGCGTCAACGCGGTCTACCTTGGCGTCAACGCGCGCAATGTCCGCTTTCGTCGCCAGCGTCGGAAGAATATCCAAAATCTGCTTGAGCAGAGCCTTTACTTCATGGTCCAGCATTGCGCACTCCCGTCGTCACCCCCTAAACATGCGCCTGGGGGCGGGAGGAGTCAATCAGCGGACCTTGACCTTCAGTGGATCGCTGTGGACGGGTGCGAATTGCTCTTGATAGCCGACTCAAAGCGGGAGCACGAATGACGCGGGCCGACGTGACGCAAAAGTCCGGCCGATGGCTAACCCTCATCGACGGGGGGGACTAAAGATCAATCAAGGGGTGAAAAGCCATCCCGCCGTCGTCGGGACCAATCGCCGGTTGTCCAGTTCGGCGATGCGGTGGAAATCCGGTTAGCGGAACCGGCTGGCCCAGGGCAGGGCCGCGGCCTGACCAGCCGGGCCACCCGATTGCCACTAGCGCACCACCTTGGCAAGAGGCGAGATTCGTTGCCGGTTGGGTGCTTGACTTCGCCGCCGGTCTGGTGCAGGAATCAAGGCGGCCGGAAGGGGTGTAAGAACCATCCCAACCGGCCTGACCACGATCGACTTACTAGGGAGTCACCGATGGCTGCCGTGGCTATTACCACGCTTGCGCCCCCCAGCGCACGTCCATCCCTGCCCTCATTTGCCACCAAGGCCCATCAGCCAAGGTGTGAGCGATGCTGGCCGGCCCCGCCGCGCTGTCGTGGATCTATTCCTGGTTACGGCGGTAGGAGTGTCGGGATCCGGACGCGGCGGGCGACAATCTTTGCGACGGTCATGTTCAATCACTTACGAGCAATATTGGCGGATAGGGTGTCCGTCTAACTGGTGTCCATAGCCATCTATACACGTCTAAGCTGTAACCGGGAATTCATAACGATCAACAGACTTCTGCGAAGGGGGGTATTTACACGTCCATCGCACTCCACCACAATCCACGGACGATTTGGGGGGTGGTTTGTGGGTTGGGATTTGTGGGTTGGTTTGGGGGTTGGCAAATGCCTTGCTGCAACTGGAAATTGAGGGTTATGCAGTGGTTTTGGCCGAATATTAGGCGGGCAGATGTGGGGCGGCCCCCCCAGAGGAGCCAGCAAGGTCCGCATCAGTTGTCGAAGATTTTGAGTTTGATCCCCAGGCGGGTGCTGTTGGTGTCTGGATCGGTGCTGGACGGCATTTGCTCAGTCAAAAAGCCATGGCGGGAATGCGGCGGGGCGTCTGCGCCTCTGCCAGCAGGGCGATCCCCTGTTCGCTCAGGGTGACAGCCAGCAGGTCGATGGCCAGTGCCCCCCGCAACCGCTCGCCCGCCGC
>CAUYTZ010000325.1:0-1679 GCA_963575695.1 uncultured Gammaproteobacteria bacterium
CGTCATCGCCTGTTCCAACCTTTCACCCAGGGCGACAGTACCACCACCCGCCGTTTTGGCGGCACCGGACTGGGGCTTGCGATCAGCAGCCGGCTGGTTGCGATGATGGGCGGCGAAATCAGCGTTGAAAGCGAACCCGGCAAGGGCAGCACGTTCAGCTTCACCGCCGTCTTCGGCTGGTCCCGGCACCGCTCGGACCTGCGGACCAGCCATCGGCATCCGCTTCCGGAAAAGCTTACGGTTTTGGTGGTGGACGATAACCCCACGGCTCGAACCATCCTCTCTCAAACCGCAGAGGCGATCGGCTGGAAAGGCATGGCGGTTGGGTCTGGATCCGAGGCGGTCGAGTTGTTCAAACAGGCCGTTGAGGCACCGCCGGTCGAGGTCGTGCTGATGGATTGGAATATGCCCGACATGGATGGCCTGGAGGCCTGCCAGAAGATCAGGAAAACCAGCCGCCATGGCGTACCGCCGATGGTCATCATGGTTAGCGCTTTTGGTCGCGATGTTATGATGCGGCGCTCCCGCGAATTGGGGATCAGTCCCGATGCCTTCCTCGAAAAACCGGTGACAGCTTCAACCCTCCTGGATACCGTGATTAATGTTTATGCCGCCAGCGAGGGCAAAGATATCATTTCTCGCTCTTTGCCCCTGGCCGTGGAACCCTCCACACGACATCTGTCTGGGATACGGGTTCTGGTGGTTGAGGATAACAGCATCAACCAACAGGTTGCCCAAGATATCCTGATCAACATGGGGGCCAATGTCGAGGTCGCTGGCAACGGCATGGAGGCGCTGAGGTGGATTGACAAAGGCACGGTCGTTTTCGATGCCATTTTGATGGATATTCAGATGCCGGGAATCGATGGCTACCAAACCACCCGCCGCATTAGAGAGAACCCGCGCTGGCAGGATCTGCCGATCATCGCGATCACGGCCAACGCCCTGGCGGCGGATCGGGAAAAATGTCTGGCGGCGGGTATGAGCGACTACATCGCGAAACCGTTCGACATCCGGCAGATCGGCGAGGTCATCGGTCGCTGGGTTGGGCGGACGGTAACGGCCCCCACCCCGCGTGACGCCATCTCGCCGCTGCCGGAGGCCCTGGTTGGCATCGACCTTGCGCACGCTCTGGGGCGGTTGGAGAACAACGTCGGACTTCTCGCTAAGTTCTTGCGCAATTTTGTCTCGGACTTTTCAACCGCCCCGGATGACATCGCTGCTGCCGTCCTGGCGAACAATCAGGAGTTGGCCCAACGGCTCGCTCATACCCTGAAGGGAACGGCGTTGCAGATCGGAGCTCGGGAATTGGCGGCTGCGGCACAGGAAATCGAATACGCTGCGGGCCTGCCCGACTGGGCATCCAGCCTTGATCTCGACCGGTTGCGGGCAGCGTTGAAAGACGCTATGGCGTCTGCAACCCTCGCGGCATCACGGTTCGCCACGCCGGTATCGCCGGTATCGTTGGAGGGAAGAGCCGATGAAAAGGGAAATCTGCGCCTCGACCCCGGATTGGTTATGGAATTGAAAAACCAGTTGACCGACATCCGAACCTTGGTCTTGAAAAGCAGCTTCCTTGCCACCAAGAGTGTGCCCGCCATCACTGACGCCTTGAGGAACACGCCACTTCATAACCTCGGCAATCGACTGGGATCTACAATCGATCGTCTGGATTTTGA
>CAUYTZ010000326.1:0-20074 GCA_963575695.1 uncultured Gammaproteobacteria bacterium
CACCTGATCGGTGTGCTCGGACGACGGGCGGTGGACATTGCGGTGGGGGGCGGCTAAAAATGTATCGCTTACGCGATTGGGCTGCCGCCCAAATACGCGACTGGGCTGCCGCCCAAATACACGATTGGGCTGCCGCCCAAACCCGCCCGGGGAATAAATTCCCCGGACCTCTTCTTTTTCTGTGAACTTATAAAGTTGCAGTTACGTTTCTAGAGAATAAACTTCGACAGATCTGAATTTCTGGCCAGCGCCGCCACCTTGTCACGAACATAGGCGGCGTCGATGGTCACTGAGATCGCCGACGTGTCAGAAGCCGTGAAGCTGATTTCCTCCAGCAACCGTTCCATCACCGTGTGCAGCCGCCGTGCGCCGATGTTCTCGACCGAAGAGTTGATTTCCGCCGCGAGGCCGGCCAATTCATCGATCGCGTCGTCGGTGAACTCCAGAGTCACCTCCTCGGTCGCCAGCAGCGCCTTATACTGCTTGATCAGGCTGGCTTCCGGCTCCAACAGAATGCGGCGAAGGTCTTCCCGGGTCAACGGCTTCAGCTCAACCCTAATCGGCAGCCGGCCTTGCAGTTCGGGCAACAGGTCCGACGGCTTGGCCAAGTGAAACGCACCCGAAGCGATGAACAACACATGGTCGGTCTTGACCGCGCCATGTTTCGTCGCGACTGAAGTGCCTTCAATCAGCGGCAACAAATCACGCTGCACACCCTCGCGGCTAACGTCGGCACCACTACGCCCCTCAGATCGGGCCGAAATCTTGTCGATTTCATCCAGAAACACGATGCCGTTCTGCTCAACCGCATGAATCGCCTCGCTGACCACCTTTTCCTGATCGAGCATCTTGTCCGATTCCTCGGCCATCAGCACGTCGAAGGATTCGGCCACGGTCATACGCCGGGTCTTGGTCCGTCCCCCCATAGCTTTGCCGAAGATTTCGTTGAGGTTGAGCATGCCCATTTGGGCCCCAGGCATACCCGGAACATCGAAGGTTGGCAGCGACCCACCGCCACCGTCGGCAACCTGGACCTCGATTTCCTTATCGTTGAGTTTGCCTTCGCGCAACATCCGACGGAATTTCGCCCGGGTATCGGCGCTGGCATTTTCGCCGCACAGCACATCCAACACCCGATCCTCGGCGCGAATCTCGGCCTTGGCCGCGACCTCCTTGCGCAGGCGTTCACGAGTCATATTGATTGCGATTTCAACCAGATCGCGAATAATCTGCTCAACATCGCGCCCGACATAGCCAACTTCGGTGAACTTGGTCGCCTCCACCTTCAGGAACGGTGCCTGAGCCAGTTTGGCCAGCCGACGGGCGATTTCGGTTTTACCAACTCCGGTCGGGCCGATCATCAGGATGTTCTTGGGCTGAACCTCCTCCCGCAACCCTTCGGGCAGTTGTTGCCGCCGCCAACGGTTACGGAGCGCGATGGCCACCGCCCGTTTGGCTTCGTTCTGGCCGACGATGAACCGATCGAGTTCGGACACGATCTCGCGGGGGCTAAAGGCATTGATCGACATGAGCGGGACTTACCTTAAGCAGAAAGTTCAAAGTTCAGCGGACAGACCGATACCATAACACTGATACCATAGCCGGGCCGGCCGGTTTTTGGGGAAGAGGCGTTTTTGGGGAAGAGGCTACGTCCGATCGGCGACAAGCTTTTCGATCGTAATATTACGGTTGGTATAAACGCAGATATCAGCGGCGATCCCGACCGCCTTACGCGCGATTGTTTCCGCGTCCAGCCCATCGATATCAATCAAGGCCCGCGCCGCCGCAAGCGCGAAGGCACCGCCGGACCCAATCCCAATCAGGCCATCTTCCGGTTCCAGCACGTCGCCGGTACCGGATAGAATCAGGCTAACCGACTTGTCGGCCACCGCCATCATCGCTTCCAGCCGACGTAGATAGCGATCGGTGCGCCAATCTTTGGCCATTTCCACGCAAGCGCGGGCCAGTTGATTGGGGTGCTGCTCCAGCTTGGCTTCCAACCGCTCGAACAGGGCGAAGGCGTCAGCGGTGGCTCCCGCGAAACCGGCAATCACGTTGCCGGTGGTTCCGATCCGCCGCACCTTGCGCGCATTAGCCTTAACCACGGTCGCCCCCATCGAAACCTGACCGTCGCCGGCGATGACCACCTCGTCCCCTTTGCGTACTGCCAGAATGGTCGTGCCGTGCCAGTGTGGAAATGAACTCATCTGTTCCTCGATTGGCTGTGTCACAGCGGGACTATCTTATCATCAGTTCTGGATCAAGCCGATCCGGAACCAGAATGTCGGGGCCGGCTCGGTCTTCGGGAAGCTTCGGCTCGCGCGGATCATCGATCTCGGTTGGAGGGAGCGGCACCCGCCGCCCGGTCGCAGGAACAGCGCTGGCCGCAGCCGGCCGCAGAGTTATATCCAACTTATCCAGCGCATCCATGATCGGAATGAAAAAGTTCAGGCCCATACTTGGTCCCGCTCCGAGGCTCATTCCAGCGAAACATAATCCGACCACGTTGCCGGCTTCATCGACCAACGGCCCGCCGCTGCTGCCGTGCTGGATCATAACGTCGGCCTGAATTCGATCCAGACCGGTCAACGGATCCCGACGAAAGGCGCTGACCACGCCATGGGTGAACGTGCCACGCATTTTTTCGCCCATAGGAGCACCGATGGCATGAACCGGCTCACCGACCACCAGGGGGCGCTGGCGTATCGACAGAACCGCCGGCGGCGGCTGATCGAGGCGCACCAGGGCGACATCACGAATCCGATGACGACGATCAACCAGCCCGATCAACGGCGTCCCATCGGCCAACACCACCCGCACCCGTTCCGAATCGCCCACGACATGGTTATTGGTCACCAGCAGACCACCGCCGTCGCCGCTCTGGCCAATAAAAAAGCCCGAACCGTGGCCTGTACCCGAGCCAACCACAACCGTGGCCGCGACCACCTCCCCGCCTTCTTTGGCCACCGTGGTGGTTCGCAACGGCAAACTGGCCAGGGTCAGCGATGGCGGCGGCACCTGCGGCGCGGTTGGATCAGGCTTGCCCGGGCCTTGCAGAACGGAGCGTGGCCGGGTGTTGTCTGGGGCATGGACCGCAGCCCGAAAGCCGGGATCGCGACTGAGTTCAACCGCAGCCCGGCCAAACGCCTCTTCCATGAGCAGTCCGGCCGCGCCGTAGCGGGGCTGGTTGGTTTCCGCCCGGCCGGACGTGACCACCTTATAGATTGGCCGCCGCACCAGTCGGGAATAGGCCACCCACTCGATGGTTACACTGAGCGAACCGCTTTCGCCATCCGGAGCCTTGGTCAGCCAATCGTGATCGCGGCACAGGCTGGCCTTCAGGTCGATGATCAGAGCATGCACGGTCAGTTCTGCGCGCGCCTCATCTTCTTCCTCGTCATAAAGCTTGGTCGGCGCGCCGGCGACATCGAACCCGGCATCGGCCAGAGCGCCGTAAAACTGTTCGCGATACCCCAAACCGGCCATCCAATGACGAACCGTGCTCCAGGTAAAGGTGGAGAACGGCGGCCAGCACGCCAACCCAAAGACATGGGTACCGACCGGCTGCCCATTGCGAATGTTGGAGACCAGTTTGCCCATGCGCAGCGGGGCTGGTTTCGCTCCCGTGGGTGACAGCGGCGGCATACTGGACAAAATCAGGGCGTTGGCATTGATCGTGCCGTTGGGACCGATCCCGCACCCGGCCAGCACGACGACCAGCAGCGCCAGCACACACCACGCCCGTAAGGGATTCAGCGGTTGTGACGACTTCGTTTTCAATGCCAATACCATCGCCCCTCGCGGTGGGAGCCGGAAAACCATTGGGCTGCCGCCCAAACCCGCCAGGGGAACGAATTCCCCTGACCCCTTCTTTTTCTGTGAACTTACAAATCGATAGAAAAAAGGGGGGACAGGGGGATCTCCCCCTGGCGGGTTTGGGCGGCAGCCCAATCGTAACTTACCCGAGCAGTTACAATAAAGTTCATACAATCGCAGCCTTTAACATTATCCACGATGTGCTTAGTGTCCAGATTTTATCCAGAAACAAAGATATACCCCCCGCAACCAAGCTGGATATGCTCTATATCATGCCATCTCCCCTCAATCGATATAGCGATAATTTCATAATTAAACACCGCCTCTACGTAACCATTAACCAATTCAGAATTTATTATTGAATCACCGCCAAGAGCAACATCTGAAATTTTTGCGTCTTCAAACGCTTTGGATGCACAACGAAGATCACCGTTTATCTTTAAGTGAAATCCCCCGCCATCAAGAAGCTTTAACCCTTCGCCAGCATCATCAATCATCTTTTTTACGTAATCGTGATTGCGATGACATGATATTTTACACATATCAAGCGCCGCACGCAAAGTGTGCGCTTCCATTTTCTTTAAGTGATCTGAGGCTTCTCTGAAAAGCTGATCAGGAGCAACCGTCGTTACATAGCGATAAAAATGATCGAGAGTATTCCTGTGCTCATTCCAAACCTGGATCGGAATCTCTCCATGCCGCGCCTCATAAACTGCGACTAAGTAGCGACATATATAGTAAGTAAAGATACTGTGCTTAAGATGCTCTGACAGATTTTCTGCTTTTTCCTTAGCGGCATCAATAAGCTGCCCTGCGCTGGTAAAGCGCACATCACCACCACTGCCCAAAAACATGGCCGCACACCGCTCTGATTAATTAACCCCGGTCACAGCAGCCAGACCTGTGGCGGGCGCAAGTTCTCGAAATTTTCCAAACCAAGCGATTCCACCATGAAACGGCGGGAACGATGTCATCGATATTCACAATCCGGTCAAGCAACACGCTACCCTGAGCCGGCACGCGGCTATCCAAAAACGTGGGCAAATCGGTGATGGCCTTGCCGCGCAGAAAAGAGCCTTCCACTTCCGAAAGGTCCATGCCCCACAGGGTCCGTGGGTCAATCGGCTCGCTCTGGCTGACACCAACACTCATGGAAAACTCCAACCGATCCATCGGCCTCGTTCGTCGAGGCCGTTTGCGTAAGACGGACAATTTGTCCGTTCAGCTTTTTGAACATAGGGTGCGACGGCGGATATGTCACCCATTTAAAAGACAGTGGGCCCAGGGCAAAGCCCTGGTCGAGAGTAAGGGCGGTGAACCTCCCGGCAACCGGTGTGTCCGTCTCCAGGATTATCGCATCTCCACTGTCGGTTCTTCAACGGCGGGAGTATGCTGCGCGCCCTGACCGCAACCGATTTTCGAGCCGATGACCCAGCCCTCCTCGCCCTTGTTTAAACGTATGGCCATCATCGGCATTGGCCTAATCGGGGCTTCACTGGCGCGGGCAGCGAAGCACTATGGCTTGGCCGGCTCGGTGGTTGGGGCCGACAGCAATCCGGCGGTGCGGGCCAAGGCACTGGAATTGGGGCTGGTCGATGCCGCCTATGCCGATCCGGGCGAGGCCACCTGGGATGCCGATCTGGTCATGCTCTGTGTTCCGGTCGGGGCCTGCGGCGATGTCGCAGCCCAAATCGGTGGCCGCTTTCGTCACGGAGCGGTGGTGTCAGACGTTGGCTCGGTCAAGCAGGCGGTGATTCGCGATGTCGGGCCGCTACTGCCCGATCACGTTCACTTCATTCCCGGCCATCCGATCGCCGGCACCGAAAATTCCGGCCCGGAAGCCGGCTTCGCCGAACTGTTTCAGGGCCGCTGGTCGATTCTAACGCCGCTGCCTGGGGCCGATGAGACAATGGTGGCGCGCATGGTCGCGTTTTGGCAAGGCTGCGGCTCGATGGTTGAGGTCATGGAACCCAGCCACCACGACCGGGTCCTGGCGATCACCTCGCACCTGCCACACCTGATCGCCTACACCATCGTCGGGACTGCGGTGGATCTGGAAGAATCGATCAAGTCAGAAGTAATCAAGTTTTCCGCCAGTGGCTTTCGCGATTTCACCCGGATCGCCGCATCCGATCCGGTGATGTGGCGGGACGTATTTCTTAACAACCGTGAAGCCGTATTGGAAATTATTCAACGCTTTACCGAAGACCTGACCGCATTACAACGTGCGATTCGCTGGGGCGAGGGTGAGGTGTTGCAGGAAAAATTCACCCGCACCCGCGCCATCCGCCGAGGCATCATCGATGCGCACCAGGCGTGAGGGGCTCACCCTTCTGGCCACGACGTTGATCGCGGTCTGGGCGGGATTCGGTTCGACCGGCACGCCGGCTCAGGATCTGCGCCTGGACCACACCAATCCCGAACATCTCAAGCCACGGACACTGCCCCACCAAACGCCGTATCTGCGGCCATTATGGCCGGGTCGCGAACACAGCTATCTGGTTTATAATTTCCCCAAACCACTGGAAACGCTGACGGTGCCCGACAACGCGCTGTCCCGGTTGTGCCGTCTGGGCGCTTTCGGCCAGCCCCAATTCGGCGGCCGACTCTTTGCCCGCAGTCCGGAACGGGTTTACGGCGTCGGTGCCGCAGACGGGCGCACGCTCCATGACCCGCAGACCAAGGCCAAAACCGGATACATCTATTTCTTTCGGGATGCCGACACGTCGCGTTGTCAAGTCCTGGTCGCCCCGGAGGGCAAAGTCGCGCCCTATGCGGTCACGCCGCAGACACCCTGACACCCCCACCTAAGAGCGCGCCTACGGAAAAGGCGGCGAGTACACTCGCCGCCTTTGTTGTCCGCATTGGGTATCGGTTAGTGCTTCTTGGCGTCGTCGGTGTCGAAGGGCGACACAGGCGCTTGACCGGTCAACTGCTTGGTACGGAACTGACGGGACATGCTGCGCATCTGAGAGTAGAAGTCGAGCGAAGTCCGTTCAACCGAGTCAAGCTCGTCGATCCAGCGAGACCGCTTGTCCAGCGCGGTGCCAAGATTCCGACCATAATTGACCGGCTTATAACCTGGGACTGAGAAGGCGTAGCTGGTCGGGTCCATGACCGCGTCAACACCGAAACCGAACGCATCACGCGGATTGGACGGCCCCAGAATCGGCAGCACCAAATACGGGCCATCGCCGGCACCGTAAGTATAGAGGGTCTGACCGAAATCGGCTTCCTTGGCCGGCAAACCGGCTGCGGTGGCGACATCGAACAGGCCGCCGAGGCCAGCCGTGGAATTGATCAGGAAGCGCCCAAAGGTGGTGGCGGTATCTTCAAACCGGCCCTGAAACAGGGAGTTCGCGAACACAACCGGCTCATTCATGTTTTCGAGCACATGGTGAACCGCCGTCTGACCAATATCCGGCACCACGCGACGATACGTATCCGCCGCTGGCTTCAGGAACAGGAAATCCAACAGCCGGTTAACTTCGAAGATGTAGCGGTTGAACGGCTCGATCGGGTCGTTGACCTGTTCGAACTCGGCCCGAGCCGCGGGATCTGAAGGGGGGGTCGCGCAGCCGGCGAGCAGCGCCATCGCGCCGACCAGACCAAGGACCACTCCCAATTGTGCCGATTTATTCCGCATGACGCTCGTCCAAGCTAACTGATCCAGGATGACGGACAACGGCACCAACCTTGCCGATACCCCTCGATAAGTCAAGGTTGCTGGTGGGGCATCCCTCACCAATTACCACATTTTTCCCCGGTGCGTGCGTTCTGCACCGGTCCCAGCAGCGCAGGCAGGAACAAAAACGTCGAAATCAGGGTATTAATCAAGGCGACGGTCAACAGAATACCCAACGATGCGGTGCCCGGATGGGTGGAAACCGCGAGACTGCCAAACGCAACGACGGTCGTCAGGGCGCTGAACAGGATCGCTCGGGTCGTGGCCGAGGCCAGGGGGTTAGCCAAACCGGCGCGCCAGTTGACCACATAGTAGATATTGAAGGCGACACCGATACCCAGCAGCAGCGGCAGGGCGATAATGTTGGCATAATTAAGCGCCGGACCAAACAGCACGCAAGTGATCACGGTCATCAAGGCGGCCAAGGCCAGCGGGGCCAGCACCAGCGCCACATCGCGACCACGGCCCAGCGTCAAGGCCAGAATCAACGTGATCGAGAACACCGCCCCAGCGGCGGCTTGCAGAAAAGCGTTAACGATGGTCAGAGCCGATTCCTGAATCGAGACCGGCGTGCCGGTGGCATCGGGAGCGATGGCCCGAATCGCAGCCACGAACTGGGCCATGGCGGGGTTATCGGCTCCCGAAGCCCTGGGTGCCACCTCCACCCGGGCCCGGCCATCGGCAGTTACCCAGTCGCGGCGGATCGAGTCGGGCATGGTCGCCAACGAGACTGGGCCGGCATCGAACGCCAGCCGCAACGCCTCCAACCGGGCCGACAAACCAGAAACCAACGCCACATCCAGTGCCTGAATCTGAGCCTCGTCGCCAGCGGCCACCCGATCAAGCCGCGAGGCCAGAGTCAGCGCGGCAACGGCACCCGGTTTAGCCGGATCCGGCGCTGCGGCGCGCAAGGCGGCGGCAACCTTGACCAAGGCGGCGCGGGTCGCGGCCAGCGTCGGCGGCGGTGCCACCTTCAATGGGGCCAACACTGGGGCCAGCAGCAGCGTGGCATCGGACAAAATCGCCAGTTTCTCCGCCTGCTGACCGGGCACCAGATCGCTGATTGAAATCACCCGGTAGACCTCGGGCAGCTTTTCCAGCCGCTCACCCAACGTCGCAGCGGCCGGGATGTCCGCAGCCAGAATGTCGATGGTGAACGGGGTTGTACCCGGATCGGCCATGAGGTCGAAAGCGGTGGCGATCGATTCGGCTTTGGGATCGCGCAGGTTGAGCGGGTTGAAATCGAAGCGCAACCAGGGCAGCGCCGCCATCCCGATCAGGCCCAAGACCAGCCCGGCCGCGATCACCGGCCGTCGTTTGGCCACCAGCCAGTCATCCAGCGGCCGCAACCGGACGAATCCGACCGACGCCGGCTCGCCCGGAGGATGGAACAACGTGATCAACGCCGGAAACAGGGTCAGGTTAAGGGCGAAGGCGATGATCATGCCGGCCCCGGCGATCAGGCCCAGTTGCGAAACCCCGACGTAATCGGTCGGCAGGAAAGACAGAAACCCGGCGGCGGTAGTGACAGCGGCCAGCAACAACGGCTTGGTGATGCCGGCGGCGGTGCGGCGCAACGCCTGATCGGGATCTCCGGTCAAGAAACGTTCCTGACGGTCACGGGTGCCGACCTGAATGCTGAAATCGACCCCAACGCCGATAAACATAACCGCGAACGCAACCGAAATTGGATTGAGCGTACCGACCGTGACTGCGGCGAAACCGGTGGTCAGCACCAGCCCCACGACCAGAGTCAGCACCACCGGCACGATCAACCGCCACGAACGCAAGGCCAGAAACAGCAGCAGGCAGACCAGAAAAAAGGACAGCACCGTGGACAACCAAGCATTTTCGGTGATCGTGGCCAGTTCTTCATCCGAAATAACCACGTCGCCGGTCAACCGTGCGCGCACGCCAGCATCAGAGGTAAGGTCGCCCTTGAGACCCAGATCGCGAATCGCCGCCCGCACCTCGTCCAGCGCCTTGCCCGCCGCTTCCAGCGCGCCATAATTCAACACCGGCTGCACGACCACGAATCGCCGCAACTCTTCGCGGCGCGGCGGCTGGTCGCTCATCAGCACGCTCCACGACAGCGGCCGCGTTTTACCCGCAACCACACCGGCCACAGTCTCGCCGATCAGGGTCAACGGCCGTTCCAACCGCTCCAAGTCGGCGGCCCCTCGGGCGATCCCGTCCAAAAACAAACTAAGCGCGGAAAATAGCCCGCGCGCACTGGGATCAGCGGCCAACGCGCCCAGCAACGGTTCGGCTTCGATGATGGGGTTAAC
This sequence comes from uncultured Gammaproteobacteria bacterium, assembly GCA_963575695.1. Lineage (GTDB taxonomy): Bacteria > Pseudomonadota > Alphaproteobacteria > Azospirillales > Azospirillaceae > CAUYTZ01. The sequence continues at coordinate 9,790 of CAUYTZ010000326.1, forward strand.
GGTCTGAGCCAGCTCCTCAAGCGACAGGAACAGCAGGCCATTACGACGAAAAAACGGATCGGCATCCGGCCGTCGCACCGAGCGAAACAAGTCCGGCCGCCCCGCCAGACGCTTGGCCAGCACCACGGCGGCGTCTTCAGCCAGGTCCGGCGTGGCCCCGTCGATCACGATCGCCACCCGGTCGGAATTCTGGGGAAAGGCGAGCGTCAGGGCGTCTTCGCGCTGCTGCCAATCCAGCGACTGGTCGAACAGTTTATCCAGATCGGTGTTCATGCCGAGGTGACCGGCGGTATAGACAGCAGCGGCCACGGTCAGAAGTACGGCCAGAGCCACAATTCCCCGGGCCTGACGGCGGCAGAAATCCACCACATGGCCGGCGGTTTCAGCGATCAGGGCATCAAGCATGATTTTGTCTAATCCAAAATAACGCGGGTCCAGAGGCATGTAAGGCCCCTGGACCCGCTCACCATTACAGTTCCTTAACCTTGGTACGCAGAACATGCTTCTGGATCTTACCGGTCGAAGTCTTAGGCAACGCCGAGAAGACCACCGTGCGCGGACATTTGAAATGGGCCAAGTGCTGACGACAAAAGGCGATGATCTCGGCTTCGGTCACGACAACATCGTCCTTCGGGGTAATGAACGCGCACGGGGTTTCGCCCCATTTTTCATCCGGCCGCGCCACCACCGCCGCTTCCAACACCGCAGGATGGCGATAAAGCACCGATTCGACTTCCAACGTGGAGATGTTCTCCCCGCCGGAAATGATGATGTCCTTAGAACGGTCCTTGAGTTCGATATAGCCGTTTTCGTGCATCACGCCCAGGTCGCCGGAATGAAACCAGCCACCTTCAAAGGCCTCCTGAGTCGCCTTGGGGTTCTTCAGGTAGCCCTTCATGACCACGTTACCGCGCATGAAGATTTCGCCGATGGTCTCGCCATCGGCCGGGACCGGCTTCAGCGTTACCGAATCAGCAACCATCAACCCTTCCAGCACCTGATAGTTGACCCCCTGGCGCGCCTTATAGATCGCACGTTGCTCCAGCGGCAGTTCGTTCCACACCTCATGCCAAGCGCAAACCGTAACCGGGCCGTAAACCTCGGTCAGGCCATAGACGTGGGTAATGTCGATGCCGATTCGCTCCATGCGCGCGATCACCGCCGCTGGCGGCGCGGCACCAGCGGTCATCATCTTAACCCCGGGGCCAATTTCGCGCCGATCAGACTCCTTGGCGTTAACCAGCAAACCCATGATGATCGGGGCACCACAGAAATGAGTAACATGATGATCGGCCAGCGCGTCCCAGATCGTCTTGGCGGACAGGGTGCGCAAGCAAACATGAACCCCGGCCATCGCGGTAACGGTCCAGGGAAAGCACCAGCCGTTGCAATGAAACATCGGCAGGGTCCACAAATAGACCGGATGCTGGGGCAAAGCCCAGGTCATAACGTTACCAATCGAATTCAAATAAGCCCCACGGTGATGATAAACCACCCCCTTGGGATTACCGGTGGTTCCTGAAGTATAGTTAAGTGAAATAGCCTGCCACTCGTCATCAGGCAGTTTCCACTGAAAATTCTGATCACCTTCCACCAGAAATTGTTCGTAACTCAAAGCACCAATCAGACTACCGGTCTTGGCTTGAGGATCATCGATATCGATCACCAGCGGCCGCTGATCTTGCGGAATCAGCACCAGCGCCTTTTCGATTATCGGCGAGAATTCGCGGTCGGTAATCAGAACCTTGGCCTCGGCGTGTTGAAGCATGAAGGCCAGCGCTTCGGCATCCAGGCGAACATTGAGCGCATTCAGCACCGCGCCGGCCATCGGCACACCGAAATGGGCTTCGAACAGTTCCGGAATGTTGGGGGCCATCACCGCTACGGTGTCACCGGTGCCGATGCCGCGCCGAACCAGCGCCGAGGCCAACAGCACGCAGCGACGATAGGTTTCAGCCCAAGTTCGACGCACAGGGCCGTGAATCACCGCGATGCGGTGGGGATAAACCGCCGCCGTACGCCGGATGAACGACAACGGCGACAACGGCACAGCGTTGGCGTCATTGCGATCGAGATCACGATCATAGGCACTGATAACCGGGGACATAGGCCGCCGCTCCTTGCTCAATCACGGACAAAGGTGGTTTCGTATTTGTTTTTCTGGGGGGGCAACGAAGAAAAGCCGGAGTCGGGCAGACTCCGGCGAATGGGAAATCAATCAGAGACCCTCTCCGCGCACTCAGACCTCGCCTGTGGCCACTTGCTGGCGAGCGATTTCCAATTGCCGCTCCAACTCCCGCTCAATCCGGTGGTCGCTGACATCCACGCCCTTGGCATCGAAATCCGCACGAAACTTGCGGATGATATCCTGGTAGCCCGGCTCTTCAAGGTCAGCATGAACCACGGTTAGGGCATACTCTTCAGCGGCATCACCGGTGATGCCAAGCTTTTCCGCCGCCCACAGGCCGACCAACCGGGCCCGACGGCTAAGAACCTTGAACTTCTGGTCCTCATCGTACTTGAATCTGTTTTCGAACGCCTGCTCGCGATCGTCGAAGGTTTTCATTACCCTGGCTCCTTAGATTCGGCCGTGTGGTCCAGCTTTCCTGTCAATATAGTCGCTGGCCGTCGTCAAGTCATCCGCATGAATGGTCGGACCGCTTGAATGTAGGGGCTGACACGAAAAAAATCTGGCCCGACCGCCGGCCAGACCGAAAAAATGGGGGAATCGTGGCGCAAGGAATCAAACTGCGACGAGCGATGGTGCTGGCCGCCGGATTGGGGCTGAGAATGCGGCCGTTGACGCTGGAACGGCCCAAGCCGCTGTTGAGCGTGGCCGGCACAACCATGCTCGACCATGCCCTCGACCGTCTGGCGAAGGCCGGAGTCGAGCGGGCCTTGGTCAATGCCCATTATAAGGCCGAGATGGTGGTTGAGGCGGTTCGCGGCCGCCTCCGGCCAACGGTCGAGGTTTCGGTCGAGCCCGCGTTGCTCGAAACCGGCGGGGGCGTGCGCCGATCCCTGCCCTGGCTTGGTCCCGAACCATTCGCGGTCGCCAATGCCGATATCCTATGGTTCGATGGTGCGGAGTCGGCGCTGGCGGGTATGGCCCGGCAATGGGACGGCGAACGCATGGATGCCCTGCTGCTGATGATGCCGGTCGAACGCGCCTTTGGTTATGACGGGGACGGGGATTTTACCCTGGCGGACGGTGGGCCGGGCGGCGGACTGGATGGTGAGGGGAAGGGTTGCGGACGGCTGGCCCGACGTCGGCCGGATACAACCGCCCCTTATGTCTTCGCCGGGGTTCAGATCACCTGCCCGGAAGCGTTCCATGACACGCCGGAGGGGCCGTTTTCCAACAATCTGGTCTGGAACCGGGCCGAGGCCGCCGGCCGGCTATGGGGCATGGTCCATGACGGTGCCTGGTATCACATCGGCACCCCACAGGCGCTGACCGAGGCCCGCCGCCGGCTGGGAGAGTGAGTTTCATCCCCCTTGAAAGGGGGTCTGGATAATTAGGCCTTGCCGGAACCGTCGCCGCAGGGTATCCACCCGCCCACCTCGTGGCAGGGAGAAAAATCCCGATGGAACAGCACAATACGACCGGCGATAAACTCAAGTCCTATGTCGAACGTCTGGAACGGATGCTCGATGAAATCGATGGCCTGAAGGAATCACTCAAAGATCTCAAAGGCGAGATCAAAAGTGATGGCTTCAACGTCAAGGCGGTTGAACGGGTAGTGGCCCTGCGCCGCAACAGCGACGCCGCCGACCGTGAAGCCGAATTCATCAATGATGTCATCCTCTACGCCCACGTTACCGGCACGCCGCTGGACGTGGTGGCCCCCGATCCGTCGGAAATGAACGGCGAGATCGGAAACGAAAAAGCATCCTAGCTTTTTTTCCTAGCTTCTCTCGCCATCCGGACAAAAAAACTCCGGTGCTGCTGGGGAAATCTCCCCACAGCACCGGAGCCAAACCCTTGAGCGAACACGACTCGACCGAAGCCGAATCGCGCACGCCCCATTAATTACATGGCTTCGATTTCGATCGCCTCCGGACCCTTCAGCCCAGCCTTGGTCTTGATCCGCAGCCGCTCGCCCTCGCCCAGCGATACCCGGCCCGACCGCCGCACCACCGACTGGTGAACGAAGATATCCTTGCCGCCGTTATCGGGCACGATGAAGCCGAACCCCTTGGTTTCGTTGAACCACTTGACTACGCCCGTGGTGTCGTCGCCTTCGCCATCCTGGTCGGAAGCGTAGCTGTCCCGGCGACGCTCAGAAGAAGGGGCACTGCCCGGAGCGGGCCCTTCCATTGCATGGATCGCAGCAACCTGCAAACCCTTCGGTCCCTGAGACAGGTCACAGGTAATCGTGGCCCCTTCCGGCAAGCTATCGTAACCCAGCGCGTTTACGACGCTGACGTGGCAGAAGGCGTCCGGCGTGCCGTCCTGGGGAGACACGAAGCCGAACCCCTTGCTAACGTTGAACCATTTGACGGTGGCGACAACGTCGCACTTTACGAGCGGTGCGGAAGTCCTGGTGGAGGGACGACGTTCAAACATCGAAGGGGAGTCTCGTTGCTAAATGATGGAACGGCGATCGCCCATGTGACCGCCTCTGTCATGCCTAAACCATTTTGTCGGTCACGCCAAGCCTGTGTTTTGAACAATCCAAAAAAAATCAATCCGGCATTTCACGACTCAGTTATCTCAACGTTGCCGGGGGTACCGTGATCCCATTGCGCACCCTAAGGATGCAATTCCTGGGCTACGGAGCCGCCACTTCCCGACCATGCCTCGGCGACTCGGAGTCATATTTACCTTGCCATGCCCCCACCCGGTTGCGGGGAAGGGTTGGGGTGGGGGCGGTTCCCAGCAACCGATATGTCAATCATTCGTCTCGATGGTATATGATAACGATCCAGGGCACCCCGATGGTCGGGGGCCGTGATTAAAGTGATCGGACATGCTGGCTCAGTGGAACGACGATCTGTCGGTGCAACAGCGGACGCTAGACCGCGATCACGAGAACCTGCTTTCGATCTTTAATCGTCTCGACGATTATCTCCTTGAAAATAATGACAAAAAGTTGATTTTGGACGTGTTCGGAGAGCTGGTGGACGCCATGAGCGACCATTTCTGGCGCGAAGAACAGATCATGCGTATCGTTAAATACAGCGGCCTACCCGAGCACGAAGCCAAGCATCGTTATTTTGAACGCCAACTTTCGATTTTGCTTTACCAGTTCGATATCGACCAAAGAAAGATTTCTGTCGAGAACCTGCGCGTATTGGGCAATTTGTTTCTAACCCACATTGTGGTCGATGATCGCCGGATGGTCCAGGAGGTCTTTTCCTACTCTTCGATCGGCTAACTGGCCAGCCGAACGGCAGACTGGGGCGGCAGACTGGGGCGGCAGACTGGGGCCGACATGATCCCACCCGGCGGGCGAATTAAGATTTGATTCATGGTCCCGGCCCGAGAATTCTCCGCTCGGGGCCGGGATTTTGGTGAACGCAGCCACCCCCCCCTCATTAACTCGCGGAGAAAGTCTATGGCCCAGCTCCCGTTTCGGTTGGTCCTGCCGGCAGCAATGCTCGCCACAGTGATCGCCAACCCCAGCGCCGTTCTGGCCCAGCAGAGCTATGTCTATGGCGGCTCGCCGATCATGCCGATTGCCGTGGCCATGCCGCCAGCGGTGGCGGTGCCCCCAGCGATGGCCGGAATGCCGATGATGGCTCCCACACCAGAGCGGCCTTCCTGGCGCTCAGTGACTATGGTCACTTATCCGGCCATGGCCGCGCCGGCCGCGCCGGTCGGCTATGCCACACAAACTCAAACTGTGTCTGCGGCCACGGTCATGTCCAGTGTGCCGCGTGGCTATTACACCATCGTCAAAGGCGGCCGCTTGGCCGATGTCGCACACCGTACCGGCACCCACCTCAGCGATTTGCGACGGCTTAACCCGGCCCTGTCGGCAGAACTGACGCTGCCGCCGGGCACCGTGGTCGCCCTGCCCAAAGCCTGGACCCAACCATGAGCGGAAGATTTTGGCCCCTACCGCAAAGATTAGCGGCACTGCTGAGGGCGGCTCCGGCCGCTGCGGTTTTCTTCGCGGCCCTGGCCAGCGCTCTGTCAGGCTGCGGGCCGCTAGGAACGCCGATGCCGGCCAACCGGGTGGCGGTGGTCGAACCGTCGTATGTCTTCGCGCTTGGGGTCCAGTATAATGACGTGACTTCGATGCTCGGCCAGCCGGCAATTGGGCCGCGCTTCAATGCCTATAGCAATACCCGTGAAATCGTTTACATCTTCCCATCGCCGGTAGTTCAAGTTGAAACTCAGTTACCCAACGGCGTTACCCGCAGTGAACTGGTTGACCGCGTTCATATGTTTTTCGATTTCAATAATCTGTTGGTGAAAATGGTCTACCGTGGCGACCATAACTATGGCTATATCACCGACATGCCAATCCAACGCATAACCATTCTGCCGCGCGTGGACCACAAATACCCGGTCAAGGCCCCGCCGATCGTGCCGGCACCTTACAGCCCATAAACCGGCCCATAAACCGGAGGGAGGCGAATCATGGCTCAACCCTTGCTCTGTACCATTCCCCAGGCCGCGCTGGCGCTGGCACTTTTGGGCTTGGCCGCTGGCTGCACCACGGCCGAAACCCGCCCAACCGCACTGACCATCAACACCAGCCCGGTAGCCTACAGCATGCCGCCGGCACCGGCTCCACCGGGCCGGGTGATGGCCGGTGGTAGGGTTGGCGGAACCGGGGTGATGCCGATCGGGGCCATGGGGCAGCCGGCTCTGTCCGGCCCCGGAATGATGGCTACTCCCGGCCTGGTGCCGGTGCTTTACGCTCCGGCAGTGACCACGATCGGGACCACGATGATGCCGGCCACAACGGCGGTCGCACAGCCGGGCTATAACGGGGCAGCGTCGATCGGCTATGGTTGCGGAGGCGGAACGATACCGGCCGGTAATGGTTGCGGTACCGGAACTATGTCGATTGGCTATGGAGGCGCGATGCCGATCGGAGCCGGCGGTCAGGGCGCAGCCGGGCCGATACCCTCGGCTCCGGCAGCGGTACTGCCGGTGATGCTGCCGGTACCAACCTATACCGCACCGGTCTATGCCCGGCCCAACGGCTGATTACGAATCTGCAACGACTCACCGCCGAAAAGGATCATTTCGGTTTGGGCTGAATAGCCTCGGCCGTCATTGTGCAGCACCAGCCCCGCCGCAAACGTCGCCGGGCTGCGCACGTCTTTGCGCGCTGAAACCAGAATCCGCTTCGCCGCGACCGCCCCCGCACGCGGCCACAGCGGAAACAGCACCACACCGCCGAAACGCGGATGAAGCCTGGCCAGAACCTCATCGACTCGGTCGGCACGGTGAATCAGAGTGAGCGTGCCGCGCGGTCGCAGCAGAGTTGCGGCGCAGGCGATCCAATCGGCCAGCGTCGCCTCACCCTCGCCGTTGGCGGCGGCACGCGAACGGTTAGCGGCCGGGGTATGGGCCCCGGCCTTCAGAAACGGCGGATTGGCCATCACCAAATCGAACCGGTCACGAAACAACTCCGGGGGCGGGGCCAGAAGATCGCCTTCGATCACCCGAACCCGCCCGTCCAGAGCGTTGGCGGTGATGTTATCCCGGGCCAGGGTGGCCAGTTCCGGCTGAAATTCCAGCCCGATCACGGTCGTGTCCGCCACCCGAGTCGCCAGGCACAGCGCCGCAGCCCCCACCCCGGTGCCCAGATCCAGAATACGTTGACCGGGTACGGCCGGCGTGGCGGCGGCAAGCAGCACGGCATCGATCGCCACCCGATAGCCGGTTTGCGGCTGGCGCAGGCAGACCCGCCCGCCCAGCAGGTGATCGGTTGTGATCTCCATGTCCACCCTTAAAGCCTAGGTCGCCCCCGCGATCCAACCGCCACCCACCACCCGTTCCCCGCAATAGACCACACAGGCCTGACCGGGAGCGACGCCGTATTGCGGCGCTTCTAGCGCCACTTGCGCAATGCCGGTCCGCACCTCCAGCCAGACTCTGGCCGCAGCCGGCGGCTGGGTTGAACGCAGCCGAACCTGCGCCGCGATGCCTTCGGCCGGCGGCGGGTCGGGATCAAGCCAGTTGACGCTATGAACCGTGACTCTGGTTCGGGCCAGGGCGGTACGCGGCCCCACCACCACTTGCCGGCGTTGCGGATCGAGTGCCGCGACATAGAGCGGCTGTTCGGGCGCGCCGCGTCGGCCGCCGATGCCCAGACCGCGACGTTGGCCGATGGTATAGTGAACCACCCCCTGGTGATGGCCGATCGTTTCGCCTTCGATATTAACAATATCCCCCGGTTCAGTCGCAGCGGCCAGCGGACGCAGCCGCGCCACCACTGCGGCATAATTGCCGTCGGGCACGAAACAAATGTCCTGGCTGTCGGGCTTGGACGCCACCGGCAATTCCAGCGCCCGTGCGAGGGCCCGGGTTTCGGCCTTGGTCAGATCGGCAAGCGGGAAACGGAGAAACGCCAATTGAGCGCGGGTGGTGGCGAACAGGAAATAGCTCTGGTCGCGGGCGTGGTCGGCACCGCGCCACAGCTCGACCCCGCACGCCCCCTCCACCCGCCGCGCGTAATGGCCCGTGGCCAGGGCTTGAGCGCCCAATCCGCGCGCGGTCTCCAGCAAGTCGCCGAACTTGATCTCCTGATTACAACGTACACACGGAATCGGCGTTTCACCACGCAGGTAGCTGTCGGCGAAATCATCAATCACCGCTTGGTGAAACCGGGCTTCGTAATCGAGCACGTAGTGGACGATGCCCAACTGGTCGGCAATGCGGCGAGCGTCATAGATGTCCTGCCCGGCGCAACAGGCCCCCTTGCGACCGATGGCTTGGCCATGATCATAGAGTTGCAGGGTAACGCCGATCACCTCCCAGCCCTGCTGCTGAAGCAGGGCTGCTGTGACCGAGGAATCAACCCCGCCGGACATGGCAACGACGATGCGTGGCTTGGTCATTGGCCTTCCCCCAGACGCGCCCATGCCGCACAAAAAGCCTCGATATCCTCATGGCGACTAGCCCAACCCAAACTGAGCCGAATCGCCGCCGAAGCAAGCCCCGGCTCAACCCCCATCGCCGTCAGCACCCGCGACGGCCCAACCTTGCCGCTAGAACAGGCCGCACCCGCGCTGACCGCAATGCCGGCGAGATCCAGCGCCATAACCTGGAGCGCCGCCGCCACGCCGGGCAGAGCCACGCAACTGGTGTTGGCCACCCGCGGCGCTTCAGCGCCAATTATCTGCGGCGCTTCAGCGCCAATTACCCGCACCGCCGGACGCAAGGCCAGCGCCCGCCGCTCCCACAGGTCACGCAAAGCGGCCAGTCGCGGTACGTCGGCCAAATCCTCCTCGGCCAACTGCGCCGCAACGCCGAAACCAACGATTCCCGACAGGTTTTCCGTCCCGGCACGGAGTCGCCGCTCCTGGCCGCCACCGGTCAACAGCGGAACCACCAGCGCCCCGTCGCGCACCACCAACGCGCCCACCCCTTTCGGTCCCCCCAGCTTGTGCGCCGACAAACTGAGCAGATCCACCCCTAGCGCCGCGAGATCAAGCGGCACCCGACCGGCAGCCTGCACCGCATCGCAATGGACCAGCGCGCCGCGTTGGTGGGCCAACCGCGCCGCTTCCGCCACCGGTTGAATCACCCCGGTTTCATTGTTGACCAGCATCACCGAGACCAGCATTGGGGCCGGATCGCGGGCCAACGCCACCGCCAGGGCCGCCAAATCGATCACACCTGCGGCAGTGACCGGGATCTGTCCCGCCCCGACCGCCGCCGCCGACACCGCCACCGAATCATGCTCGATCGCCGACACCAGCATCCGCGCGCCGCACGCCGCACGCAAGGCCAGAGCGTTGGCTTCGGTGCCGCCGCTGGTGAAAATCACCTGCCGTGGTGCCACCCCAACCAAAGCACCAACCCGTTCTCGCGCGTCTTCCATCAACGCCCGGCAGGCCCGACCCGCCCGGTGAATCGAAGACGGGTTGCCGGTCACATCCAACGCGGCGATCACCGCCGCGCGCACCGCCGGCTTTACCGGCACCGAAGCATTGTAATCCAGATAAATCACGGTATTAACAGTCCATGGCGGCGAAAGCGTCGCGACTATCTTACCCAGCAGCCCCCCTTTTTTTTCTGTGAATTTATAAGTTCACAAAAAAGAATGGGGTCCGGGGAATTCATCCGCCCTTGCGGGTTTGGGCGGCAGCCCAA
>CAUYTZ010000327.1:0-2324 GCA_963575695.1 uncultured Gammaproteobacteria bacterium
GAGAACTGCACGATACTGACCGCGACGCACGCTGAGTTGGATTTGACCCGTCAAGCTGCGGTCGAAGCCTGGATAACCGCCAACCGGCCAGAGGTGGTGGTGGTGGCGGCGGCCCGGGTCGGCGGCATTCTGGCCAATTCAACCTATCCGGCCGAATTTATCCGCGACAACCTGATGATCGAGGCCAATCTGATTGATGCCGCGTGGCGAAACGGGGTGGCCAAGCTGTTGTTTCTGGGTTCATCGTGCATTTATCCCAAGCTTGCGCCACAGCCGATGGCCGAAGAAGCCCTATTGACCGGGCCGCTAGAGCCAACCAACGAATGGTATGCGGTGGCCAAGATCGCCGGCATCAAGCTGTGCCAAGCCTATCGCCGCCAGTACGGTTGCGATTTCATCTCGGCCCAACCGACCAACCTCTATGGCCCGGGCGACAATTTTGACCTTAACGCCAGCCATGTGATTCCGGCGCTGATCCGCAAGCTGCATGATGCCAAACTGGCCGGCGCGGCTGCGGTTGAAATCTGGGGCACCGGCACGCCGTTGCGCGAATTCCTGCACGTCGATGATCTGGCCGACGCCTTGGTCTTCCTGCTCCAACACTATTCGGATGCACCACATCTCAACGTCGGCAGTGGCGCGGAGATCAGTATTCGCGAGTTGGCCCAACGGATCGCCGAGGTGGTTGGGTTCTCCGGAAAGTTCACCTTCGATGCCAGCAAGCCGGACGGCTCACCGCGCAAACTGGTTGATGTTCGTCGGCTGCGCGACTTGGGCTGGAGCGCCAGCATCACTCTGCGTCAGGGGCTGGTTTCAACCTATGATTGGTTCGTGGCCGCGCAAAACCTTCCCAAGGAAGCGGGCCCAAGGAAACGGCCCAAGGAAACGGGCCCAGAGCCTGCCCCCGGACTTGATCCGGAAGGACAAAGGCCCTAGTCGTCAAAGGCAAGATGAGAGCAAGGGAACCAGCGGATGAACGGTGCGGCGGTGCGGCGGATTTACCCGGTACTTCTGGCCGGCGGCAGCGGCTCGCGGCTGTGGCCGATGTCGCGCGACAGCTATCCCAAGCAGTTCCTGCCTTTGGTATCCGAACAGTCCATGCTTCAGGACACCGTGGCCCGGGTCGCCGATGCCAGCCGCTTCGCACCACCGCTGGTGATCTGTAACGAAGACCACCGGTTCATCGTCGGCGAACAGTTGCGCGGCGCGGCCGCAGGGACATTGCGCGGCGCGGCCGCTGGAATGTTGCGCGGCGCGGCCGCTGGGACAATCATCGTTGAACCGGTTGGGCGCAACACCGCCGCTCCGGCCACCGTCGCCGCCTTGACCATCGCCGAACAAGATCCAGAAGCGCTGCTGTTGCTACTGCCGGCCGATCACCTGATCAGGGATCAAACGGCATTCATGGCCGTGGTTGAACAGGCCGCCGCCGCCGCCGCCGCCGGCCGGCTGGTCACCTTCGGTATCGTGCCGACCAAGCCTGAAACCGGCTATGGCTATATCCGCCGGGGTGCGGCCTGCGCCGGACAGGCCGGCACCGGACTAGATGGTGTGTTCGAGGTGGTGGAATTCGTGGAAAAACCGCCGTTAGAGCGCGCCGAACAGTTCCTGGCCGAAGGCGGCTATTGGTGGAACAGCGGCATGTTCTTGTTTGCCGCCCAAACCTTTCTGGCCGAGATCGAGCGCTTCGAACCCCAAGTGCTGGAGGGTAGCCGGGCAGCGCTGGCCGGGGCCCGACCGGATCTGGATTTCCTGCGTCTGGACGCCGCCGCCTTCACCGCCATTCCCGCCATTTCGATCGACTGTGCGGTGATGGAGCGCACCGACCGAGCAGCGGTGGTGCCGGCCGAAATCGGCTGGACCGATGTCGGCGCGTGGTCATCGCTGTGGGAGGTTTCGACCAAGGATGCCGACGGTAATGTCCGCATCGGCGATGTCGTGACCGAAGACGTGCGCAACAGCTACATTCGTAGCGAAGGGGCCCTGGTCACTGTGCTTGGCCTGGAAGACGCGGTGGTGGTGGCGACGCTGGATGCGGTGCTGGTCGCCGACCGGCGCAAGGTTCAGGATGTCAAGGGATTGGTCGAACGTCTGCGCAGCCAAGGCTATGCCGAAACCAATCACCATCGCCGGGTCTATCGGCCGTGGGGCTATTATCAATCGCTGTACAGCGGCGACCGCTTCCCTCATCCATCCCCTCATTATTAGATAGCGGCGAACGCCTCACTGAACATTTTAATTTCGTTGATGATTTCGCTGAAACGCCTCATAAGGGGACTGAGGCGATTTTCTGGCATGGTGGGTATAAGTTCGAAGAGCATGCA
>CAUYTZ010000328.1:0-22835 GCA_963575695.1 uncultured Gammaproteobacteria bacterium
ACGGCGTCGAGAATCGCCTGCTGGGCTTCGAAGGTCCGGCCGGACTCGACCAGGCTTTCGATCAAGTCACGCTGGCCATCGGTGAAGCGCACGCCGGCCCGTTCCAGGTTCTCCAGCGCCTGTTCCGGTTCGTCGAGCGCGGCGCCGAGCAGCTTGACGTTGCTGGTCAGGCTGCCGCCGAACGCCGCCGAGAGGTCAGCCGAGAGCCGCAACGTGCGCTCGAAATTATCACCGAGCACGGTATGATACTGCATCAGCTCCTGTTCGGCCTGGAGCAGCTCGGCGCGGCTGGCCATGGTGCCGGCGGCCATTTGATTGGCCAGGGCCTGAACATCCTTCGCGGTCAGAGTCGCGGCGGCGCCGGTGCGCGCCAGCGCCTGATTGATCGCGGTCAGTTCCTCCTCGCCTTTTTTGGCGTCGTCGAAGGCCAGCCACAGGACGCCGACCGCCGCCGCCGCGCCGAGGCCGATCGGCCCGAGCGAGCGCAATGCCTGTCCGACCATGCCGGCCCGCGCCGCCATGCCGATCGCCGCCCCTTCCGCTACGGCCGCCATTTCGGAAAGACCAGCGCCGCCGGCCTCTGCCCCCTCGGCCACCTCACGGCCCATCGCGGCGCCACCAGCCCCGACTTCTGTGGTGGCCGCAACCACCTCCCGCCCGGCGGTGCCGGCGGCCATCCTGGTATCGGCGAACGCTTGTTCGGCAGCCTGCAAGCCGTCGTGAACCAGCCGCCCCAACCCGTCCACCGCCGCCGAGGCGGCATGGCCGATGCCGTCGAGCACCGTGCCGAAAGCGGAAGTGGCCTGTTCAGCGGTCTCCGTACCGGCAGCGATCTCATGCAAGGCCGAGGCGCCGGACTCCTTCAGGGTGGCGAAAGCCCGTTCGCCGGTGGCGCCGATGGTCTCCAGCCCGTCGACGATGCTCCGAACCACCGTTTCCTGCCAGGTCTGGTCGGCCGGACCATAGCCCGCCTGTTCCAGCGCCTGATTGAGCATGGCGCCACCGGTCGGCACCAGGGCACGGTTGTTGGCCTGGGTATCGCCGGCCATGCCGACCGCCGGAGCCAGATATTCCTTGAAGGCGTCGTCGAGCGTGGTCCGGAGTTCGGCAGTCTGCTCGCGCGCGGTCTGGTTGCGCTTGGCCAGTTCCTCGGCCATCACCGCGTTCTGCTCGTCGAGCGCGGCGGTCATCACCTCCAGCGCCGTCCTGCCGCCGGCCTCCTCGATGCCCTGGTTTTCGGTCCAGAACTGGCGTTCCAGGTTCACCCGCGCCGCAAAGCCGTCCTCGGCGATCCGGCTGGCCTGCTCCAGAATCTCGCGCGAGGTATCGGCGTTGTCCTGGTCGGCCTGACGCAGGGTTTCGCCCTGGACCCACCAGGAGCCCAAGGCCCCTGGACCCGCATTATTTTCAACTTAATGGGAAATTAGCGACTGTCTAACCCGCTCGATCACCGCCGGCCAATCTCCGGGCTGCCGCTGGCGGAACAGGCGTGCGGTTGGATACCAGGGCGAGTCCTCCCGCTCCAGCAGCCAGCGCCAGTCGGGCGCGAACGGCAACAACAACCACACCGGACGGGCCAAAGCCCCGGCCAAATGGGCCACCGCCGTATCGACCGAAATTACGAGGTCAAGTCCGGCGAGGACCGCGGCGGTGTCGGCGAAATCACCAAGCACGCCGCCCAAATCCAGAAATGAGCCGGTCGCGGTCAGGGTTTCGAGTTCGCCTTCTTGGGCATTTTTTTGCAGTCCAACCAGGGTCACGCCGGGAACCCCGGCCAAAGGGGCCAACAGGGCGGCAGCAATCGAGCGCTGACGATCGTTGCGAAAGTGCGGATTGCCGCGCCAAACCAGGCCGACCTTTAGTCCCGGCAACTCGGCCAGACGCGCGGCCCAGGTCGAAACCCTTTCGGACTGAGGAAAAAGATAAGGCACTTCGGCCGGAATCGTCGCGAGCGTGGTGCCAAGCAGGCGCGGGCAGCACAGCAGCGGCAGGTGAAAATCACCCTGTGCAGCCGTATCTTCTGGATTGACGACCCAATCCAGTCCAGGCGCCCCATCAAGCAGGCTGGTCAGATTCGGGGGGCCGGAAAAGACCACCCGTGCGGCACCCAGATTTTTAAGCGGCCGGGCGTAGCGGATGAACTGGAGGGTGTCGCCTGCCCCTTGCTCGGCATAAAGCACGATGGTTCGGTCCTTCAGGCTCTCACCCTGCCAGTTCCGGCCGACTCCGCCTGCAACCCCGCCATCGGTTCCCGCCGAGTTATAGCGACGTTTTAACCGGAACTGGTACAGGGGCCAACCTACGGTAAAATCGCCCCGCAGCAGATGGACCATGCCCTCGCTGGCCTGTGCTTGGGCGAAGCTCGGATCGAGCCTCTGAGCCCGGCGAAAGTGGTTCAGGGCCTCGCCCACAGCGCCACGCGCCTGAGCCGTAACCCCAAGATTGTTGGCCGCTTCGGCATCGGCCGGATTGATCGTTAACACGCGCTGGAACAGCGCCTCCGCCTCATCGGTTCGATTCAAAGCCAGACAGGCCAGCCCCAGATTGTTGAGCACCGCGCCGTAATCGGGACAGAGGGCCAGGACTCGGCGATAGCAGTCCACCGCCGCTTCAATCCGGCCCTGGTCGCGCAAGACGTTGCCGAGATTGTAATGACCCTTGACCTCTCCCGGGGCCAGACACACCACCTGCCGGAACAACTCGGCCGCGCCAGCCGCATCGCCCAGACTGTAGCGGGTAATGCCCAGGCTGATGCGGGCATCGATAAAGCCCTGGTCGAGATCGAGTGCGCGGACGAATCGAATCGCCGCCGCCTGAAACCGGCCTTGCGCCAGCAGGACATTGCCCAGATTGTTGAGCGCGTCGGGAAAATCGGGCATGAGGCGCAGAGCCTGTTCGAACCGCTCGATCGCCTGATCGAGTCGGCCAAGGTCGGCCAGAGCCAAGCCAAGGTTGTTGCGCGTTTCCGAAAACCTGGGGTTGAGTCGCAAGGCCCGCTCGTAGAGCGGGATGGCTTCTTCCGCCCGCCCGGCTTCGCGCAGGGTATTGGCTAGGTTGTAGAGCGCGTCGGAATCATCCGTCTTCAGCGCCAGGGCCTTGCGGTACCAGACGATCGCGGGTTCGGTCTCGCCGCAGGCGTGATGGAGATTACCCAGATTGAGCGCGGCCGAATGATAGTCTGGAGCCAGCTCCAGCGCCCGCCGGTAGCTAATGGCCGCTCGCTCGGCGTCACCCAGTCTCTGCCGCACCAAGCCCTGATTATAATGGGTGTCGGCCACTTGACCGTCAAGCGCAATGGCCCGAGTGAACCAGTCGAGCGCTTGGGGCAACTGCTCGGCTTTGAAAGCGATCACACCCAGCAGATGGGTGGCGGGGGCGTTGCCGCGATCGGCTTTAAGAACCTCGCGACAGGCCCGCTCGGCCACCGCCGGTTGCCCCGCCTTCAACGCGGCGTGGGCGGCGTTTAGTTTCTTGGCGAGGCTCATAATTCACAAAAGAAGATGGGGCCTGGGGAATTCTTTCCCCAGGCGGGGTTGGGCGGCAGCCCAATCGCGTAAGCGATACATTTTTAGCCGCTCAGCGCGCGAGCAGACGATCGATGATCGCGGCAAAATGGTCGAACGGAAACGCCCCTTCAACCCGCTCGGTTTCATTAATGATGAACGTCGGCGTCGAGGTGATGTTGAAGCGCTTCTGGGCTTCCATCACCCGTTCAATCAGCCCGGTTTCCAGCCCCTTGTTGGCCTGGCAGGCATCGAAATCAGCTTGGCTGATTCCGGCCAGGCGCCCGATGGTGGCCAGATCCTTGATCGGGTCGGCGGCCCGGCCCCAGCGCGCCTGCTGCTTAAACAGCACGTCCAGCAACGGGAAATAGCGTTCGGTCGGGGCGCAACGGGCCATCATCGCCGCGCGCAGCGCGGCCCGATCGAGTGGAAAATCGCGGAAGATCAACTTAACCTTGCCGGTATCGATGTACCGCTCCTTCAGTTTGGGCAAGGTTTCGGTATGAAACGCGGAACAGTGCGAGCAGGTCAGCGACGAAAAATCCAGAATCGTTACCGGTGCGTCGGCGTTGCCCAGCATCCGGTCGGCCAGCAGCGGGGCGGCATCGGCTGGGGCTGGGGCTGGGGCTGGGGCTGGGGCCGGGGCCGGGGCCGAGACATCAACCGGGGCATCGACCGGGGCAACATCGGCGGCGCGTCCTGGCACCGTACCGGCCAGTCCAAGGAGCAGAGTCAGCACCAGCGTCGCAGCGAACGACGCGAATCGGGGCCGGCACCAAGAAATCGAGGGCATGAACACTCTCCGTGAAACTTGAAGCCAAATCCGCCGGTACGGGCGGATCACTGACTAGGGGGATCTAGGGCTGAGACAAACGCGACCTGGGCGGTCTGGGCGGTCTGGAGTCGGCGACTGCCGGCCGGGACGAAGGCATAGAGACCACATCCGGCATCGGCAACCGGTTGGGTATCAACGGCCGGGAGGAAGCCAGCGGCACCAAGCCTTCCAGCAACGCCAGATTATCACGAATCCTCTGCGTCGTCCCCGGCATCGCCACCGCTTGCCGGGCCAACTTCAACGCTTCGGGAAGATCGCCGGCCAAACCGCGCGACAAGGCATAATTGTTGAGCGTTTCGGCATTGGTCGGATTGATTTCTAAGCTCTGTCGATAATTCGCGGCGGCCTCGTCGTAACGGCCGAGCCGGTCGTAAGCCACCGCCAACACCGCTGGCGGCTGCCAGTCTTTCGGGTCTTGGCTTTTGGCCAGAACCAACGTTTGCGCCGCCAGTTCCGCCCGGCCAGAGGTGATATCCACCTTGCCTTGTTCGGTCAGCAGCGGGGTCAACGGGCCAAAGCGGGACAAGCTATCGTCCAACAGCGTCCGCGCGTCGTGTATCCGGCCAGCGTAGCGTAGGTTCCTGGCTAGAGCCAAAATCAGGTTCAGATCATCCCGATTCGTTTCG
This sequence comes from uncultured Gammaproteobacteria bacterium, assembly GCA_963575695.1. Classification (GTDB taxonomy): domain Bacteria; phylum Pseudomonadota; class Alphaproteobacteria; order Azospirillales; family Azospirillaceae; genus CAUYTZ01. The sequence goes on from CAUYTZ010000328.1 coordinate 4,965, forward strand.
TAAAGAGTCAAATAGCGGGTGACGGCACCGGCATAGTCATGGTTGATTTCCGCCTCTCTGGCGGCGTCGGCCACCGCTTCTTCAAGTCGAGAATCCATAGAGCCGGTCTGGCAGGCACCCAGAACCAGGGCCATGGCCAGGGTGAAGACCAAGCGGCCGAAAGACTTGGACAAACTGTCAAGCAGTGTCATCATGGGGACCACCGGACTACCGATTGATCCGGGCTTGGTGCGTGACCGGAGCGGGGAAGGTGACATGAAACTGTGTCTGGAGTCACGGGCGCTACTCTTGGCTGGGGCGCTGACGGCATTTGTGGCGACCTCAACCGCCTGGGGGGGCGATCAAGCGATTAAGGTTCAGATTAATACCGTAACCACCGTCACTCTATCCGGCATCCCCAACACAATTTACCTCGCCAACCCAGAGATTGCCGATGTCCCGACCATTGCGCAACGGAAAATCTTTGTCGTCGGCCGGCGAATTGGCCAGACCAGTCTGATTGTGCTCGATGCCGATGGCAACGAGATGCTGGTCGCGCAGATCTCCGTTACGCCGCAAACCAACCGCACGCTCACGGTTAATCGGGGAGTCGGTAAGGATGCAATCGAGGACATGAGTTGCGCGCCGCGCTGCGTGCCGCTGGCGACCGACATTTCGGCGATTAGGCCGCCGCCGCTAGGGGATGCGGGCGCAAAGGTAGCACCTCTAGGCTATAAGCCACCAGATATTGTTGTCCGGCCAACAGCAGCCCCAGCGCCGGAATAATGAGCGTCGCCACAGAGTCATAACGAAAGCTCCACGTCCGCCATGCCACCCGCTTCCGTCGCCGAAGCCTTGGCCGGCTTCATGCCCGCGCTCGGCGAACAGGCCCAAGTCTATCTGCGCCCACTGGGGCTGATGCCGGTGGCGGCGTGGGCGGCTGGGGCGGCTGTGCCTTTGGCGGGCGGTCGACACGCATTCGCCAGTGCCGAGGTGATTGTTCGTGACCGGGCCGCCATTACCCGTGCGATCGCGCCGTTGGACCAGATTATGGCCTGGGGCTGGCAGCGCGGGCGGGCGGTCGCGACCCGACTCGATCAGTTGCTGGCCGCTCTGACCCGGCGTCGGGAACCGTTCGGCGGCCTGGACTTGAACCGGCCGCGACTGATGGGAATCGTCAACGTTACCCCGGACAGTTTTTCCGACGGCGGTGATTTCTTCGACCAGGCGACGGCGATCAGCCATGGCGAGGCCCTGCTCACAGCCGGGGCCGATTGGCTCGACATTGGCGGCGAATCAACCCGGCCGGGGGCGGTGCCGATTGCGCCGGCCGAAGAACTGCGCCGGGTGCTGCCGATCATCGCTCATTTCGCCGGCCGTGGGGTGCCGATTTCGATCGACACCCGCAACGCCAAAACCATGCGCGCGGCTTTGGTCGCCGGAGCGGCGGTGGTCAACGACATTTCGGCCCTGACCCATGACCACACGGCGGCGTCGGCGGTGGCGGAAGCCGGGGCAGCGGTGGTGTTGATGCACATGCAGGGTGAGCCGGACACGATGCAGGAGGCACCGCACTATGACGATGCCGCTTTGGATGTGTTTGACTGGCTGGAGCGGCGGGTGGTGGCGGCGGTCGCGGCTGGAATCCCTCTATCCCGAATCGCGGTCGATCCCGGGATCGGCTTTGGTAAGACCCTGGGCCATAACCTGGATATTCTGCGTCAGTTAAGCCTGTTCCATGGTCTGGGTGCGGCGCTGGCGCTGGGCGTTTCGCGTAAGCGTTTCATCGCGGCCCTGGCGAACGGTGCGCCGTCGCCCAAGCAGCGGGTTCCGGGTTCTCTGGCTGCCGGCTTGGAAGGGCTGAACCAGGGGGCGCAGATTCTGCGGGTGCATGATGTCGGTGAAACCACCCAGGCACGGGCGGTGTGGGAGGCGTTGCATCCGCTGGCGTAATCGCCGATGAGTATCGTTCCAGTTGCCAGTCCCGAGAATACATTTTTTAACCGTGGCCACGACGCTACGCTGACGGGAGTTCATAAGCCATGACCGAAACTAATTTTGACCTGATCGTGATCGGCGGCGGACCGGGCGGTTATGTGGCGGCGATTCGCGCCGCGCAGTTGGGCATGAAGACCGCGCTGATTGAACGCGAGCACCTGGGCGGTATTTGCCTGAACTGGGGCTGCATTCCGACCAAGGCGTTGCTGCGCTCGGCTGAAATCTATCGCCACCTGCACCACCTGGCCGAGTTTGGACTTTCAGCCGCCCAGCCCGGGTTCGATCTGGAGAAGATCGTCAAGCGCTCGCGTCAGATTTCGAGCCAACTGGCCGGTGGGGTCAAGCACCTGCTGAAGAAGAACAAAGTTACCGTGATCGATGGTCACGGCAAGCTGGCCGGCGGCGGCAAGGTCGCGGTGACTGGGACTGGGACTGGTGGTGATAAGCCGGTGGCCACGCTTCAGGCCCAACACATCATCCTGGCCACCGGGGCCCGGGCTCGGGTGTTGCCGGGGATGGAGCCGGACGGCAAGCTGGTTTGGACTTACCGTGAGGCCATGGTACCGACGGCGATGCCGAAATCGCTGCTGGTGATCGGCTCTGGCGCGATCGGAATCGAATTCGCCAGTTTCTACAACGCGTTCGGCGCGAAGGTGGTGGTGGCCGAGGTCTTGGAGCGGATTTTGCCGGTGGAAGACGAGGAAATCTCACTTCTGGCGCGGAAGGCTTTTGAAAAGCAGGGTATGCGCTTCCTGACCGGGGCCAAGGTCGGACCGCTGGTCAAGGGCGCCGACAGCGTGACCGCCGTGATCGAAACCGTCGCCGGCAAGGAAACCATCACCGCCGACCGGGTGATCGTGGCGGCGGGCATCGTCGGCAATGTCGAAAACTTGGGCCTGGAAGGAACCAGGATCAAAGTTGAGAAGACTCACATTGTGGTCAACGAGTGGCTGGAAACCAGCGAACCCGGAGTCTACGCCATCGGCGACATCGCCGGTGCGCCATGGCTGGCGCACAAGGCCAGCCATGAAGGTGTGATCTGCGTGGAAAAGATCGCCGGGGTCAAGGGTGTGCATCCGCTCGATCCACGCGCGGTGCCCGGCTGCACTTATGCACAACCGCAGGTGGCCAGCGTTGGCCTAACCGAAGCCGGGGCCAAGGCCAAGGGCCACAAAGTTAAGGTCGGCAAGTTCCCGTTCATCGGCAACGGCAAGGCGATCGCGCTGGGCGAACCGGAAGGCATGATCAAAACCGTGTTCGACGCCGACTCAGGCGAACTGCTGGGTGCGCACATGATCGGGGCCGAGGTGACGGAGATGATTCAGGGCTATGTCGTGGCCCGGACGCTGGAAACCACCGAGACCGAGTTGATGCACACCGTGTTCCCGCATCCGACCTTGTCGGAAATGATGCATGAAGCGGTGCTGGCCGCTTATGGCCGGGCGATCCACATTTAGAGGGAAACGAAACTGAGAACCTTCCCAAGGGATAGCGACCGGGGGCGAAGCGCCCCTGGTCGCCGAAGGCAAATAGATTTAACTTTTCAGCGCAGGGTTTTTTCCCCGTCGCCGTTTTACGGGTGACGCGCCCGACAGACAGCCGTGGCGACGATCCTTCTAAGGGAAGGAAGCAGGGGATGATCGGTTCCATGAGTGGCTATGGCAGCTCGACGGCGATGTCGTCGATGCCGCGCCCGGATGCGGCCACGATCAAGAAAATGCAGGAGCAGTTTGTTAAGTCGGCCGATACCAGCGGTGACGGCAAGCTTGATGCGAGTGAACTAAAAACAGCCTTTGAGTCGCGTAAGTCGGAGTCAAGCCAAAGCTCGGGTGCCACTACCGGTACGACCGGCAGTCTGATGGGATCGCAGACTGGACGGTTTATGACGATGATGCGGGAAAGTGGTGGAGATTCTGGTGGTCCCGGTGGTTCCGGTCCTCCTCCCGGCCCTCCTCCGGCCGGTGGTCCTGGTGGTGCCGGTGGTGCCGGTGGTGGAAAGGCACCGTCGGCTACGGATTTGGTCAAGGCCGGGGACACGGATGGAGACGGCAAGCTGAGTGCGGACGAACTGACCGCCGCATTCGAAAGTGTGCGCCCGAAGGATGAAGCGTCATCCAGTACATCCGCTACGTCCAGTTCTAGTTCCACTTCGACATCCACGACCTCGTCTACCAGCTTCAAAGCCCCGTCGGCTGCCGACCTCATCAAAGCAGGCGATACCGATGGCGATGGCTTGCTCAGTGCGGACGAGTTGAATTCGCTGTTTGAAAGCAAACAAGCGAAGAATTCAGCAAGCAGCTCACGATCCAAACCGCCGTCGGCTGAAGATCTGGTCAAGGCCGGGGATAGCAACGGTGATGGGGCGCTGACCGCCGACGAATTGAGCGCGATGTTCGAAAGCCAACAGTCGGGACAGTCTCAAAGCAGCGGCTCCGATAGTATGCCATTCTGGATGAAGAGTGGTTCGAGCGGGCGTGGCGGCTCGGCAGCCAACCAGTCGGGCAACGGCTTCGGTCTGCTAAATTCAAAGACTCTGTCCACGCTTTTGCAAACTCAGGCGTTGGCGGCGTGATCGGTGGTTGAGCTGGCGTGCCGGACACTCGGGGGTGGTTGAATGAATGACCCTTTCCCAAAGGGAGAGGACAGCGACGCGGACCTGATGGCCCGAATCGCGTGCGGGGAGCGAGAGGCATTTCGGACCTTGATGGACCGACATCTGCCTTTCGTCTACCGGCTCGCGGCTCGGGTGGTCGGGAACTTGGCTGACGCTGAGGATGTGGCGCAAGAGGCGTTTCTCCGGGTCTGGCGGCATGCCGACCGGTTTCAGCCGACGGCGGCACCGTTCACCGCCTGGCTCAATCGGGTGGTGGTCAATCTGTGTCTGGATCGTTTGCGTAAACCGATGCCATTGCCGCTGGAAGCGGCACCGGAAGCGGATGACCCAGCCCCCGACGGTCTTGCACGGCTGGTCGCGACCGACCAGCGTAAGCTGATCGCGGCTGCGGTCGCGGCCCTGCCCGAGCGACAACGGGTGGCGCTGGTGCTGTGTTACTATGAGGAACATTCTAACGCTGAAGCCGCCCGGATGCTGTCGGTAACGGTGTCGGCATTGGAATCACTGCTGATTCGGGCCCGCAGAACCTTGCGGGATCGCTTGAAGATGCTTGCTCCGGCTCAGGGAGGCTGACATGACCTTGGAACGCTTCGCCAAACTGATAGCGGCCCGTGGTGCCGCCCTGGCACGCTGGCCGCACGCCGATCAGGTCGGGGCTCGCCGGCTGCTGGCGAGATCGCCTGAGGCCTTGTCGCTGCTGACCAAAGCCGCAGCCCTTGATGCCGCTCTCGATAGCCTGCCGCCGCCGGATATCAATGAGGCGCTTCTGGCGCGCTTGCGGGGCGGGATCGAAGCTCGGATCGACGCTGCGGCGGAGATGTCGGGAGGTCTGGTTCCGGAACTGGCCGCGCGCAGGCTGGCGCAAACACGGGGAAGCGGCCGGTCCAGGTCAGGTCGGCCGGCGGCGTTCGCCGGTCTGTTTCTGATGATGATCGCGATTGGTTTTGCCGCCGGGCTGGCCGGGTTGGACCCGTGGCCCGCTCCCCAGCGAGTGACCACCGTATCGGGCCTGCTGGCGTTGACCGACCCGATAGTTTCGTTCAGTTTTCAGTGAGGTTTCCACCAGTGTTCGGCACCTAAAGGGGTGTCGTTTGTCGGAAGCGTTTTCGCCCAACCAGGGAGAAGAGGCGCGGCCGGTAAGCTCTGGAAAGAACAGGAGTAAAGACTCGATGTCGGAGTGGGTGCGCAATAACCGCTGGGTGTCAGTCGCTCTGGTGGTTTCGGTGTGCTGCAATCTAATTTTCGTCGGGGCGCTCAGCGCGCGTTGGCTGATGGGGCCGCCATTTGGACGGTTCCCACCGCCACCACCCCACCATGCCCTGGGCGGATTCGTGGAGCATCTGGCGCGCGGCCTGCCTGATGCGGATGGCCAGGTGTTGCGTCTGACATTTTCTGCGCAGAGGGATGAAATCGTGGCGGCTTCGCGCGCCGGCGAGGATGCCCGGGCAGAAGTGGCCAAGGTACTGGCTCGGGAGCCGTTCGATCCTGCCAGGCTTTCGCACGCCTTTGACCGAGTGAGCGTGGCCAATCGTGCGTTAGAGGACCGGTTGCAAACCCTGGTCTTCGCGGTGCTGAACGCGCTGTCGCCAGACGGGCGGCGGATGCTGATCAGATCACTGCCACCGCCACCGTAACGGTTTTCCTCCGGCGTTGTTTCGCCTCTAGATCGAACCATCCCCAACGAACGGCGACCAGGGGCCAAGCCCTCTGGTCGCCGAAGGCGTGGTAAATTGAGGCGGAACGAAACCTTGCGCTTCAGGCGGAAATAACCACATATTAACCATCGCGGGGCTTGAATCGGGGCGACAGCGGGTCGCACCCGAAATTTTTATGTGTGCAGAGCAAGCGGATGACTGAGCACGGATCGGCCGCGGCTGGCGGCGGCGAAGAAGATGCCGATGGCCTACCGCGTAAGAAGTTTAGCGGCAAAAAGCTGATCATGTTCGTTGTGTTGCCGATTCTACTGCTGGTGGGCGGGGGGGCCGGGCTTTATTTCAGCGGCATTCTCGATTCTCTGCTCGGGACCAAGCCAAAGGTTGATGAACACGCGGAGCACGCGCCGCCGGTCGTGGAACCGGAATCGGTCGATCCGGTGTTCTTCGATATTCCCGATATCATGGTTAACCTCAACAGCACCAGTAAACGGTCGGTGTTTTTGAAGGTTAGCATCTCGATTCAAATCGGTCGGGAATCAGATAAGGACGCACTGACGAAGGTTATGCCCAGGATTATTGACAATTTTCAGGTCTATTTGCGTGAATTGAGGCTAGAGGATTTGCGCGGTTCGGCGGGCATCTATCGCTTGCGCGAAGAGCTGCTGACCAGGGTCAGTCTGGCGGCGCAGCCGATTAAAATCAAAGACGTGCTGTTCAAGGAAATGTTGATTCAGTAAACGGTGCGCGACCTGGAACAGGTTGAGGACAGGTTAGGGGCAGACTGGGGGTTAGGTGGCGGAGAGCGGGCGATGAGTGGGCCGGAGCCAAGCGAAGAAGAACGCCTTGCCGCAGAATGGGCGGCGATGGCCGACGATGGCGGCGGCGGGGATGGCGGCGGCGGGGATGGTGACGGCGGCGACGCCACCGTGTCCGGCGGCTCGACTCGTGTGCTCAATCAGGACGAAATCGACAGCCTGCTCGGGTTCGATCAGGGGGCCGGTGGCGACGGCGAGAATTCCGGGATCATGGCGCTGGTCAACAGCGCGTTGGTCAATTACGAACGCCTGCCGATGTTGGAGGTGGTGTTCGATCGGCTGGTGCGCATGATGTCCACCAGTCTACGCAATTTCACCTCCGATAACGTGGAAGTGTCTTTGGATCAGATTTCCAGTGTTCGTTTTGGCGATTATCTCAATTCAATTCCGCTGCCGGCGATGCTGTCGGTGTTCAAAGCCGAGGAATGGGATAACTATGGCCTGCTGGTGGTCGATAGCGCGCTGATTTATTCGATCGTGGACGTGTTGCTCGGTGGTCGGCGCGGGACGGCGGCGATGCGGATCGAAGGCCGTCCCTACACCACCATCGAACGCAATCTGGTCGAACGCATGGTTCACGTCGTGCTTAGCGATCTGTCGGCGGCGTTCGATCCGTTGTCGCCGGTCACCTTCCGTTTCGACCGGCTGGAAACCAACCCGCGTTTCGCCACCATCGCCCGTCAGGCCAACGCTGCGGTGCTGGTCAAGCTGCGTATCGATATGGAAGACCGCGGCGGCCGACTGGAATTGATGATCCCCTACGCCACCCTGGAACCGGTGCGCGAACTGCTGCTGCAAATGTTCATGGGTGAAAAGTTCGGCCGCGACTCGATTTGGGAAAACCACTTGGCCAGTGAATTGATGGTCACCAATGTCGATATCAATGCCGTGCTCGATGAAGTAACGATGTCGCTGCATGACGTGCTGGAATGGAAAGTTGGCAGCCGGATACTGCTTAATCAATCTCCAGATGGCGTGATTGAACTACGCTGCGGCGACTCGTCCATGTTTCAGGGCCGGATGGGCCGTAAGGGCGGCAACATTGCGGTCCGGATCGATAAAGAATTTCCCAAGGAACAGGGGGGGGATCGCGGATGACCGGAATGGTAACTGTGATCTTGGATATGGTGGTTATCGTCCTGCTCGGGGCCACCATCACCTATGCCGTGATGCTCAACCGGCGCTTGGTCGTGCTGCGTGAAAGCCGGGCCGATTTGGAGAATCTGGTCAAAGGGTTGGCCGAATCCACGACCCGCGCCGAGTCGGCGGTTAAGGGGTTGAGGCGGGCGGCGGTCGAAACCGGGGAAGGCCTGCAAAAGACCATCGAGCAGGGCCAGGCGCTGCAAGATGATTTGAAGATGATGATCGAATCCGCCGATGCGCTGGCCAACCGGCTGGAGGGTGCCGCGTCGGGAGACCGGCCGCGCTCGCTGATGCCGGCCCAAACCCAAGCTTCGTCCCAAGCTTCGTCCCAAGCTCCATCAGCGAACAGCGGTGGCGGTCTGGCTGCGCGAAGGGGTGGTGGGATGCCGGCTGGTGGCGGTGGTCGGACACCGTCTTCCTCTTCCGATGACAGCGAGCGGCTGGCGGAACGGTTCGCGGAACGGTTGATCGATGGGCCGGTGGCTGGGGCCCGGCCCGTGACCAGTGGCGGCGGTAGCCGGCGACCGGCAATGGCCGAACTGGGACCGGAATCGCGCTCAAACCGCGAGAGCACGGATAATTTGTCACGGGCGGAACGAGAATTGTTGCAGGCGTTGGAAAACAATCGCTGATCGCTGGTTTCGATCCAGCCGCAGTGACGATGGAGCAAGACCATGCAGGACCAAGGCTTGCCGCCTCAAGGTGCCGACTCCGCTCAACCGGCCACACCCCCGGCCACAACCAAGACTCCGGCTAATCCCTCGCAGAGTCCGCCTCAGCAGGCACAACCGCGCCAAGCCCCGGTCCGGCCGGTGGCCAAGCCCACGGTTCGGGCCGGGGCCAAACCGGCAACGAAAGCCAAGGCTGCCGCTGTCGTGCGACGTAAAATCAGCTTCCGCCTGTTGCCGCTCACCATCTTTGCCGCAGTGCTGATGCTGGGCGTGCGCGTGGTCGAAGTCGGCCAGGTGCTGTTCAGTCGCGATGCCCGGCTGCCAGAGATGGCGACGCTTCAAGCCCAGACGCCTCCTGCCGCAGATAAGGGCAAGCCGACGCCGGTCGCCGACGGCAAGGGCAAACCAGCGGCGGAAGGTAGCAAGCGGGAGCCGCCGGAAGCGGAACGAACCCCGGGACCGATCGATCAGGAACTGATCAAGCATCTGGCCGAGCGGCGGACGGAGTTGGACCGACGTGAACGACAACTGCAAACCCGGACCGCCGAGCTGGCCGCGTTCGAACAGCGGTTGGAGCAGAAGGTCACAGAACTTCAGAGTCTCCGCAATCAGATTCAAGGTCTGCTCAAGCAGGTGGACGACAAACAGAAAGCCCAGATTGAAAGTTTGGTCAAAATCTACGAGTCGATGAAGCCAAAAGAGGCGGCACCGATCTTCCAGGCACTGGATATGCCGGTGCTGCTGGAGGTAATCGAGCGGATGAAGGAAACCAAGGTCGGGGCGGTGCTGGCGGCGATGGACCCGGTTAAGGCCAAGGAAGTAACCCAGGCATTGGCCGAACGGCGTCGGTTGCCCTCTCTGCCACAAATTCCGCAATAGATCGGGCCGCTTTTTTATTTTTAGAGACAAGATTGGGCGTTTTCCTGATTGCCGGCTGGCCCGGATTCATGGTTACTTGGTCTTGCTGGCGGCCCGGCCGGTTTTGTGGATTTGTGATGGGCCGTCCACTGTTTTTCGCGACGGAGCTGTTTTATGCGTAAGTTGTTGTTTTTGCTTCTGGTCGCTCTGATCGCCGCCGCTCCGGTCGGCAACGTGCGTGCCCAGACTCAGACTAATCCCGCGACCGCAGCGAAACCTTATGATCCGGTCTATCCGATCGTGATCGGTCTGGGGGCGATTGCCGGCACCGTGTTGTTCAACGTCGCCACCGGCGGACTTCAGACCATCCCTTATCTGGCGCGTACGGTGCCGGTCAGTCCGACCGCTGCCGCTGCCGCTCAGATTTCGATGAGCCGCAATGTGACCGTGATCAGCGCTGTGATCGGTGCCTGGGTCGCCAACTGGATGTATGGCCACTGATGCTGGCGGAGGTTCGCATGCGCGCTATGATCGTTTTCGTCCTGGCGGCGATGCTGGCTTTGGCACCGATGGCGGTGTCGGCTCCGGTCGCGGCGCAGGGCATGAGCCGGGAAGAAATTGAAGCCCAACGGATGCCACGGCCGGATTACCGGCTGGTTGCGGTCGGCATCGGTGCCATGGTCGGCGTGGTCTCGTATAACGTCGGCATCTGGCTGCTGGAGCCGGTGTTCCCGGTTCTGGGGCGCATGGCCCAGTTCGCCGGTGCCACGGTTCGGGTTGCCGGCCGGGCGGTTGCCAGCCTGTTCCGTGGTGGCCCGGCGTTGTCGGCAGCTTCCACGTCGGTGGCTTCCACCGTGGTGAGGGCCGCTCCGGCCCCAGTTACGGCCGTGATGGCGGGTGCGGCGGTGCGGACCGCGGTTCAGGCGGGGGCTCGGGCGGGAGCGGCGAGGGTGTTCGGTCCGCCGCTGGCGCTGGTCGCGCAAAGCCGGGTGGTCACTGTCGTTACCGCCACCGGCGGTATGCTCGCAGCCCATTACCTTTACGGCATCTACCGCTTCTTTGTTCGACCGGTGCCCGTACCGGCGAAGTAATGCTCGCAAACCAAGGGATAACCCGCCATGGCGTTCATCGCTTCCCGCCTTGCCCGCATCAAGCCGTCGCCGACCATCGCCGTAACCCAGAAGGCGCGTGACCTTCAGGCCGCTGGCCGTGACGTGATCGGCCTGGGTGCCGGCGAGCCGGATTTTGACACCCCGGATAACATCAAGGCCGCCGCCGCGAAGGCGATTGCCGCCGGCGACACCAAATACACCGCCGTAGACGGTACTCCGGCGTTGAAGAAAGCGATTATCGCCAAGTTCAAGCGTGAAAACGGGTTGAACTACGCCGCTGACCAGATCACGGTTGGTACCGGTGGCAAGCAGGTGCTGTATAATGCTTTGGTCGCCACGCTCGATCCGGGCGATGAGGTGATCATTCCCGCCCCGTACTGGGTGTCTTACCCGGATATGGTGTTGCTGGCTGAAGGCACGCCGGTGATCGTGGAATGCTCGGCCGACAACGGCTTCAAGCTTCAACCGGCCGATCTGGAACAGGCGATCACAGCCAAGACCAAATGGCTGATTCTGAATTCGCCCAGCAACCCGACTGGTGCCGCCTATAGTCACAGTGAATTGAAGGCACTGACCGACGTGCTGTTGCGTCATCCCCAAGTGTGGGTGATGACCGACGACATGTACGAGCACTTGCTCTATGATGGTTTCACTTTTGCGACTCCGGCCCAAGTCGAACCCGGACTTTACGACCGCACTCTGACCGTCAATGGGGTATCCAAGGCCTATGCCATGACCGGCTGGCGAATCGGCTATGCCGGTGGTCCCAAGGCGTTGATCAAGGCCATGGGCATCATTCAAAGCCAGAGCACCAGCAATCCGTGCTCGATCAGCCAGGCGGCGGCGGTTGAAGCCTTGAACGGCCCGCAGGACTTTATCACGGAACGGGCGGAAGCATTCCGTCAGCGTCGGGATTTGGTCGTGGCCATGCTCAATGAGGCCCAGGGTCTGTTTTGCCACAAGCCGGAAGGCGCGTTTTACGTCTATCCGTCGTGCGCTGGCACCATCGGCAAGACCACACCGCAGGGCAAGGTTATTTCCAGCGATGAGGATTTCGTGACCTATCTGCTGGAGACGGAAGGGGTGGCGGCGGTGCAGGGCGTGGCCTTTGGCTTGAGCCCGTTCTTCCGTATCTCCTATGCCACATCTATGGCGTTGCTGACGGATGCTTGCGGACGGATTCAGCGCGCCTGCGCCGCGCTGCGCTGATTCGGTTTCGGAGGGCAGGGGCTTGGCCCCTGCCCTCCACGCCGAAGACCATTAAGCGCGGCGCGCGAATAACTTAAGACTAAGCGCGACGCGCGAACAGCTTGATGCCACGGAAGAACGAAAACTCGATTCGCACGTCGGTGAAACCGCACCCGGTCAACAGCCGGGTGATGGTTTGGTTATCGAAATACAACTTATGATCCGGGGCGTTGAAGTCTCGCCACCGGGCCGGGCTAAACCCGCGAGTGTATTCGCGAATGTGCGGCGTGGTTAGGTACAGTATCGCTCCAGGACGCAGCAGCTCGGCGATGCGGGTTATCAGTCGCCGACATTCCGGAACATGTTCGATCACTTCTGAACAATTGGCACCGTCGAACAGCCGGCCACCGAAATCCGCATCTTCGATCGTGCTGGCGATGAAGCTGCATTCGGGATACTGCCGCCGCGCCGCTTCAACCAGTTCGGGATTGATTTCGACTCCAACCGGAACCAGCCCCTGACGGCGTGCCGCTTCGACAAAAAAGCCCAGATTACTGCCGACATCGAGCAGATTAGGGCCAGGCATGCGCCGTTTCATTCGTCGCACGCGGCGGGTAAAACGGCGCAACTTCTTTTCGGCACGGTCGCGGTAGTCGCCGATATAGCCCTCGGCCAAGCTGTGATCTTGAAACTCGCGCGCTTCTTGGTCGGACGGCATGTCCTTAAGCCGAGCCAGCCCGCAGCCACGGCAGCGGCACCACTCGAACCGGCCTTGAGTCACCAACGGCGCAAACTCGGTGCCGCCACAAACCTGGCATTCGCTCATTGTGCGCCGTTCCTTTATCTTCGGTGACGAAAAAGGCCAAAGCCGGGACCGATCATACATTGCCTCGCCACAGAACGCCAAAGGCGGCGCTAGACGAACTGGGTCTGGGCGAACCGGGCCAGGTGTGCGACAGTGCCGCTGTCTAGAGAGTGGACCCACAACACGGCAGGCGAGAGATGGCCGAAACGAACCTGCAGACGGTTGGCCTGCATACGGTTGGGGTGATCGTCGGCCAGGATCTGATTGGCGACGGCCTCTATAAACTGCCGTTCCTGCGCGCGATGCGTGCGGCCTTGCCGGCAGCAAAAATCACCTGGATCACCACTGAAGGGGCCACGGTGTTCGGCGGGATGCTGCGCACGGTGACGGCACCGCTGATCGACGAAGTGGTCGAGCGGGCCCCGATCGGCAGCCGCTTCCGTGATCTGTTTCGTCCGCAGGCCTTCACCCGCCGTTTCGATCTGCTGATCGATACCCGTGGCCGCTGGCAGCAGGCGGCATGTTCGCGTCGCGTCGCCCACGGCCGCTTCATTAGTCCAGCGGCCCGGTTCCTGTTTGCCGATGCCCGGCCGGGTCTAACCTATCGCAAGCCGGCTCACATCGTCGATCGCTTGAACGACCTGCTGTGGCTGGCCACCGGCCGCCACCCAGAGCCGCTGAACGGGGCGCTGGCGTTGCCGAAGGAGGTCATGGAGTTGGCGGCGCAGGCCTTGCCGTCGGAGTCGATTTATGTCGGCTTCGCGCCTGGGGCAAGCATGGATCACAAGATCTGGCCACTGGCTCGGTTCATCGAAGTGGCGGTGATACAGGAGGCGCGGGGCCGTCGGCCGGTGTTCCTGCTGGGGCCGACCGAGATCGAGTTGCAAACCGCGCTCGCCGATGCCGTGCCCGGGGCCCTATTTCCGTTGCAGGATGAGCGGGTGTGGGGGGCCAAGCCGCTGACGGTCGAGCGGACGATCGCGATCGCCACCCGGTTGGTGGCGGCGGTGGCCAACGACAGCGGCACCAGCCATATGATCGGTGCCGCCGATTGTCCGTTGGTCAGCCTGTTCGGTCCGACCAGTCCAGACAAATTAGCCCCCCGGGTTAGCTGCGGCGTAATCGTGCGCGCGCAGCAATTCGGCTCTTCCGAAATCACCGCGATTCCGATTCCAGCGGTGGTCGATGCGCTGGAAGAATTAGTGGCTTGGGCCTGATCGCCGTATTTGCCTCCGGACTCAGATCTGAACCATCGCCGCTCCCATCGCCGCTCAATGCACGCTGACCGGATGCAATTCATGTTGCAGCACGGTGAGGAAGGCGTTGTCGCGTCCGGCGACTACGGTCAAGGGGGTGCCATCGGCCGCGTGAATCGCGAACATCGGCGCGCCATCGACCACCACCGGCTTAACGTAGGCAACCACGTTCAATCCGAACGTAGCCAGATCCTGCGACGACAAAGGGGGGGTGAGCTGCAAGGTGGTGTTCATGTTCGTAACTCGCTTATCCAAATAACGCGATACTGCGTGACAACCCCGGCGACTTCAACCACAACCTGAGGCCGACACCTGGAACGTCCGCTCTGTTGCCGTCTTCAGGCTTGGCCTGCGTAGCCCCTGGCAGTTTATCCCGATCCAATCCACACCCTAAATGGGTAATGTTTAATTTCAGGTCAATACGGGGAAAACACGGGTCTGCCCGCTGCGGTCCCCCGTCTGCTGGCTCGCTCAAGCCTGGCGCGAAAAACTCAGGGTAAAGGTGGCACCCTGGCCGGGCTGGCTGTCCACCATGATCTTACCCTTCAGCGCGAGCTTGACACTGACACCTACGCCGCAGACATCAAGCCCGACAACGATCACCCTGAATCGAATGACACCATGTCCCCTTGATCTTTGCGCACCTCCTTAGGTCACACTGCGGTGAGAAAATCACGGACCAGCGCCACCTGATCGTCGCTCATCAAGCTTGGCGCATGGCCCGCGCCGGGAATCTCCACCACTCGGGCGCGTGGCCCCCGCTCGGCCATGCCACAGGCGGTTTCAACGGTAAGCAGATCGGACAAGGCCCCGCGCAGCACCAGCACCGGACAACGGATCGTCTCCCACACCGGCCAGAGATCGACATCCGTCATCGGCTGGGACTTAAAAATTTTGCCGATGCCGGGGTCATAGGCCAAACCATAGCGGCCATCGGGGCGCAGGCGGGCGCTGTGTTCGGCCATCAACCGCCACTGCTGATCGGTTAATTCACCGAAGCTGAGGTAAACGAAACGCAGATAGGCTTCGACCGCGCGCAAATCCTCGAACACCGGATCGGCACCGACGTAGTCGCCGATACGGTCCAGCGCCGCCTTGGGTACGAAGGGACCGATATCATTGATCACCAGTCGGCGAATCGGCGAGTTGGGCTTGGAGGCGAGCAGCATCCCGATCACCCCGCCCATCGAGGTGCCAACCCAGTCCACCGAAGTTCCATCCAACCGTGCCAGCAGTGCGACCATGTCGGCCAAATACTGAGGATAGCCATACAGATCGGCGATGGCCAACCACTCGGAGCGGCCGCGCCCAACCACATCCGGACACACCACCCGGGCCCCGCCCTCGGCCAGTGCTGCGGCCAGAACATCGAAATCGCCGCCGTTGCGGGTCAGGCCATGAACACAGACCACGGTTCGTCTGCCGGCACCTGCGGAAGGATCATCCCCGGCCCATTGCGAATAAACCACGCGATGAAATCCCACCGCACTTAAACCCTGGAAGCTGTGTTCGGTCATCGTCGCCATGGTGCCGGCCTTTCCGTTGTCGTCTTTTCCGTTGTTGTCCAGACGCATCGCTCCCCATTTTACCCGCAAACGAGGCTATCACGCTATACTGTCCGCTGGATCGACGCTGGATCGACAGGGACAACCACGGCGGGACTTTACTTCGATGGCCTCTTTGCACGAAGCGTATGCCGCCGCCGCCGATCACCTGGAAGCCGGTCGGTTGCCGGAAGCCGAACTCATCGCCCAGCGGATTCTAGAGGCAACGCCGGGCCAAATGCACACCCTGCGCTTGCTGGCCGAAGTTTATACGCGGGCCGGACTGGCCGAAGAAGCGCGCACCTGCCATGGCCAGGCCCTGACCGCTGGGCTTGACGCCGCCGCTGTGGACGACCGCCGGGTGGTGATTTTTGACTGGTCGGTATCCAGCTTCTTCGGCTGGGGGGTGTATGGGATCAACCTGGCTTTGGCCGCTGCTGCCGGGGGCCGATTCCAACCCCTGTGCGCCTGGCCGATCAATCCGGAGTCGTTGGTGTTGTCGGCGCTGGAACGGCGGGCCCTGACCCCGTTCCTGGCCCAATCAGAGGCGCTGGTGCGTAATTTGGCCCCATTTGCCGGCGAAGCGGTGCGCGTGTCGGTACCGGTGCTGCTGGCTTTGGGTAATAACCTCACCGGCAATCCGGTCGCGCACAACGTTCGACTGCGTGGTGCTTCGACCATCGGCGTGGTGTTCATGGAGCAAACCACGCTGAGCGCGACCACGCGCGCTGAGGCTGCGGCAATGGATTTGCTGGTTGCCGGCTCGACCTGGAATCGGCAAGTGCTGGAATCGGCGGGACTAAACAACGTGGTTACTGTGCTGCAAGGGGTTGATCCAACCCTGTTTCATCCCGGGCCGCGTGGCGGCTGGCTGCGCGACCGTTTCACGGTATTTTCCGGTGGCAAGCTGGAATATCGCAAGGGCCAGGATCTGGTTTTGTCGGCATTTCGGGTTTTCGCCCAACGCCATCCCAAGGCGCTGCTGGTTACGGCCTGGCACTCGCCTTGGCCGGCGGTGGCCAAATCTCTGGCCGGGATCGGCCACATCGCGCCGGTACCGCAAAACGATCAGGGGCAGATCGATGTGGTTGGCTGGGCGGTGGCCAACGGCATCGCCGCCGAACAGGTGCTGGACCTGGGGACGGTGGCCAATGCCCAAATGCCGCGCCTGCTGCGGGAAATGGATGTGGCGTTGTTCGCCAACCGCGCCGAGGCCGGCACCAATCTGGTGGCGATGGAATGCATGGCTTGCGGGGTGCCGGTCATTCTATCGGCCAACACCGGCCATCTTGATTTGATCGGTGACGACACCTGTTTGTCGCTGACCAGGCAAAGGCCAATCCCTGACGGAACCGGCGGCATGAACGGCACCGACGGTTGGGGTGAAAGTGAAATCGAAGAAATGGTCGAGGCGTTGGAGTGTTCGTACCAGAACCGGGCCGCCGCGATTGAACGCGGCGCGCGCGGCGCGGCCTTACTGGCCGGGCTGAGTTGGCGGACGCAGATCGAGCGGCTGCTGGAAGCTATAATGCCTAAAAGGTCTCCGCACTGAAGCGGAAGGCGCGCAAGGTTCCGCTTTCGTGATCCGGGTTCAGCCCGGCTTTGGCCTTTAAATGGCGCAAGAACTGCCGTGCTTGCGGCAACTGGTGCCAGACCTTGGGCAAGAACAGGGCTTGGTGGCCGCCGTCTCGGAGAATCAGCCCGTCCACTTCCGGCCGCAACCGTTCGACCAGATCGGCTTCATTGGTAAATTGAAGCGGGCGCGGGTGACTGAGAATCGAAATCGTGATTTCAATTCGCGGCACTTCGTCCACGGTTAGCGGTCCGAAGCGCGGGTCTTGCATCGCCGATTTGAACGTGTTCTGGACCACATCCACCACCAGGGGATTGACCGTCGCGACCGAACCGATGCAGCCGCGCAACTCGCCTTCAATCTCCAGAGTCACGAAAGTCTTGCGGATCGCGCGTAGCGGCAACGGATAGTCGTTCAACGTCACCGGGGTTAGGCGTCCGTGCCCCGCCGCCTCACTCAACGCCGTCCGCGCTGCATCGCGCAGCCGCCCGCGATGGGCGTCCGTTAGATGGGCATTGGCAGCGTATTCAAAGGCATAGGCACCATAGCCGACCACCCGCGAGCGATCGCCGGCGGTATCGCCGGAATTGCGCAGATCGAGCGTGGTCGCGCGCAGATCCAACGCGGCGGCGCGGCGCAGCAACCCGGCCAGTGGCCGAC
>CAUYTZ010000329.1:0-1632 GCA_963575695.1 uncultured Gammaproteobacteria bacterium
GTCGTGACGCTTAGTTACAGCACCAGCGATCCGCTCAACTAATCCCACACATTCTATCTGGAGGGTTCTCACGTGGCTCGCGCGATTGGGGCGAATGCCCAACTATTGGCAAAACCAGAGGCCGTCTACGGCACGGCCCCCACCGGCAACTTCGCCCGTCTGCCGTTCATCAGTTGCGATCTGGGTTCCGAGCAGCCGCTGGAAGCCAACGACGTGCTTGGCCTTGGCCGCGATCCGCCCGAGCCGTCGCGCGGCGTGGTCACCGCCCAGGGCAATCTGGTCGTACCGATCGATTTGCGTGACATCGGCTTGTGGCTGCGCGGGCTGTTCGGGCCACCGGTCACCTCGGGTACCGCGCCTACATTCACACATGTCTTCAGCAGCGGGGCGACCACGCTGCCTTCGCTGGCGCTGGAAATCGGCATGCCCGACGTGCCGCGCTATTTCCTCAACCTTGGCTGCATGGTCGACAGCATCAAGGTCCCGTGGGCGACCTCGGGCAAGGCCAACGCCACGGTGGCGGTGATCGCCCAGGGCGAAGCCAACGGCGCCACCAGCACCGGCGGCACGCCGACCAGCCGAGTGCTGCGCCGGTTCCAGCAGTCGATGGGCGTGGTCCGGAAGGACGGCACGGCGCTCGGCAACGTCACCGGCGGCGAACTGACCTACGCCAACAAGCTCTCGGCCGTTCGCACGATCCGCGATGACGGCAAGATCGACGGCTGCGATCTCGGGGTGGCGGCTTGCACCGGCCAGATCAGCGTCCGCTTCGCCGACACCGTGCTGCTCGACGCCGCCAGTTCGGGCACGCCGGTGGCGCTGACCCTGGGCTGGATCATCGATGACGACCACTCGCTGCTGTTCGACCTGCCGGCGGTCTATCTGCCCAAAGCCAAGAACCCGATCAGCGGCCCCGGCGGCATCGAGGCAAAATACAACTGGCAAGCCGCCAAGCCGGCTTCGGGTTCCTTCGTTACCGTAACCCTTAAAAATGATGTGGAGACCTGCGCATGATCCGGCTCGATCTGCCGCGCGAACCCCACTGGCTGGACCTGCCGCACGGCGTGCGGTTGCATGTGCGTCCGCTGGATACCGCCACCGACGCCGCCGCCCGTGCCGCCGCCGCCGCCGACCTGCGGGAACGCGGCCAGGATGTTCCACCCGCCGCCGCCAAGGAGTCCTGGCGGCTCGGGCAGGCCAAGGCGGCGCTGGCCCGGGCGCTGGGGCAACTGACCATCCTGGACTGGCAGAGTGTTCTGCTCGCCGATGGCATTCCGATGGCACCGTTGTTCCGCGCCAGCAGCGCCGCCGCCACCGCCAGATCCGCCGCCGGTTCGGTAATCCGCAACCCACCGGCGACATTCAAATAAACGTCGTTCGCGCCGATTGAAACCCCGCAGCGCGCCTCCAGCACCGCCAGAACCATGGCCAGTCGGCCGTAATGCTCAACCGCAACCAACGCTGGCGACCCGGGCGAAGCGCACCACCGGCCAATTCCAGCAAAGGCAGATAAGGATGAGCAGGAAAAATTCAAAAAAGATGAATTAGAACCAAGGCTTAAAGAAGCTAAAGAAGGAAAAAGAGTTGTGTTTTTCGTTGATGCAGCTCACTTTGTGATGGCTGCATTTCTTG
>CAUYTZ010000330.1:0-1559 GCA_963575695.1 uncultured Gammaproteobacteria bacterium
TCAATTTCGAGGACGGCAAGGAGCCGGCGGCGGCACGTCTCAAACTGGCGAAAAAGTTCGGCGCCGCGGTGATCGCGCTCACCATCGACGAGCTGGGCATGGCGCGCTCGGTCGAGAGGAAATTGGAGATCGCCCGCCGGCTCTACGATTTTGCGGTGAACCAACACGGCCTCGCCCCCTCGGACCTGCTCTTCGACCCGCTGACCTTCACCGTGGCCACCGGCAACGAGGACGACCGCAAGCTCGCCCTCTCGACCCTGGAGGCGATCGAGGCGATCGCCCGCGAGATGCCGGACTGCCAGATCGTCCTCGGCCTCTCCAACGTCTCGTTCGGGCTCAACCCGGCGGCGCGCCAGGTGCTCAACTCGGTGTTCCTCGATCACGCGGTGCGCCGGGGCATGACCGGGGCGATCGTCCACGTCTCCAAGATCGCGCCTTTCCACCTGATCACCCGTACACCGAACTGCTCAGCACGTTGGGCATTTTGCCCAGGGGCATCCCCTACCAAGACCAGATCCGTCTTCCGGGTGACTTGGCGGCGGATCACCGCACCCAACTCCTCCAGATGCGCCCATGCCTGTTGTCGGGTCATGGTCTTCAGTCGTCCGGTTACGACGATGGACAGACCTGCTAATGGTCGGAAGAGATCGCCTGTTGCGGTATCGTGTCGGTCGATGGCTATTGGTATCGCCTGTTGAAGTATCGTTCTGCTGTTTCTCACGTTACGGCATGAGAATCGCGTGGATTGATAATCATCCCTTCTCATGCAATGCTGTAACACAGGAGATTATCACCATGCAACTGAGCATCGTCGAGGCAGCAAAGCACGTCAACAAGAGTGTCCCGACACTGTATCGCAAGATAAAGGCCGGAGAATTATCAGCAACCAACGCGCGCGACGGCGGGAAGGTCATTGACATCTCGGAGCTGATCCGGGTGTTTGGCGAGCTGTCCATGCCACCTGATAATAACGTGATAAGAACCGCGTTATGTCATGAGAACCCGGTTGATCCGCCAAATTCTCAAGGCGAGGTGCCAATTCTCAAGGTGAGGATAGAGATGTTGGAGATGCAATTGGAGGAAGCCAGGCGAGAGAGAGCAGATGCCAAGGTCCGGGAGGATAGGCTGCTGGCACTCCTGGAGACAAAATTAATCACGGACCAAACTGGACGGGAAGAAAAGCCGCGTCGGTGGTGGCCATGGTCGGCACGGAAGGCGGCTTAATATGAGCATATTTCCCACAGAACCCACTACAGCCCCCACACCAAGATGGGAGCTCCATGCCCGGTTGTGGCGGGATTTAATCAAGAGATTGGATGCGGACAAAAAGTATTTGCTCCAGAGTCTCGACCGTGCCGTTGAGCATTCCAAACGGCCCTGGTGGCGGAGGATTATTGGTAAGGCAGCGTAACATGGCAGATCGTCCAGTTCTTAAATTGAAGTCACCCCAGATAGCCCCCTTGCCAACGGTGGCCACAGAGGCTCTTGCGCCAGTTGTGACAGAACCCGTTATGACCGAACCCCCAATTACCCAGTCGCCACAGTTGCCCCCTGAAACT
>CAUYTZ010000331.1:0-5721 GCA_963575695.1 uncultured Gammaproteobacteria bacterium
GCGGACATTGGTGATCGAGTTGCTGGGGCGTTTGGCGAAAGCAGAAGCGCAAATTATCGCCCTGACTGAGGAGATCGTCCGGCTGAAGGATTTGAAAGGCCGTCCGAAACTGAAGGCGAGCGGCATGGAGAAAGGCACGGGGTCGGAGCCGCAAAAGGTCCAGTTTTTTCGCCCCAAGGCAACGCAGCGCAACGAGCGCTCGGACGCATTGTTGGTCAGGCAGATTTTGCCATTGGTCAGGAAGCGGGTGAAGGGAATCGAACCCTCGTCGTAAGCTTGGGAAGCTTCTGCTCTACCATTGAGCTACACCCGCGCACCGCTTTGCGCTAAAAACAAGACTAGAGCATCGCCGGAAAGAACGCAAGATCCGGATGTGTGAATGTATCGGCCAGGTGCGCGGCGGTCACGCAAGGCAATTCCAGCGGTGGAACCGGTTGTGCGGGTGGAAGCCTTAAGGCTTGTGCGGGTCGCCATCTCTCGATACAAACCGATACTACCCCAACCTCAGTTGCCGCATTGAGCTATGTGTGGGGAGGGGCGAAACCCCCACAGTGGTTAACGCTATGCAGTAAATGCAAGGCTTAAGGGGTGTTTGATGGCTGAGGCAGAAAATAAAATTCCAGCCGGAAAGAAGGCTGTTCTCGCCATATCCGCAATCTTGCTGATGCTTGTCTTCGGGATTGGTCTTATCTTCTCCCTTGAGCTTGGATTCAGGCTGGCGGTTTCGGTTCCGGCCATTGCCGATCTGCTCGATAAGGTTTATCCGTTCAAGCAATACATGGTTGATGTCGAACTGTTTCCCTATGCCCACTACACGGTATCAACCCAACCACCCGGCTTGGTCTTGGGGCGCACCAACAACCCGATTGAAGGCTTTTTCGCTGCGGGTCAGTGCGATGCCGAGGGCGGTGTGTCCGCGCGTTTCAACAGCAACGGCTTTCGCTCGCCCGAATTTTGGGCCGCAGGCGACAAGCAATCCAATGAACTGCGTGTGATTATCACCGGTGGCTCGGCGGCGATCAGCCTCAATGTCGGCGAAGCCTGCACCCTTGACAACCAGTTGCAACGGGCGTTGAGCAACCAATACCCTGGACGAAAAATTACCATTTTCAACTTGGGCAGTGGGGCATGGAAATCATTTCAGGAACTGATTGCGATTCTTGAATTCGCACCCTTGCTGCATCCGGATGTGATCGTGGTCTTCGACGGGTTTAACGACATCAATCATTCCATGTTCGCACCGGTGATGCGCCCCTATGCCAACCACGCCATGCTGGCATTCCAGCGCTACCAGGATTGGATGCGCGGCAGCCCGTGGGCGATGTTCGGCGAGATGAAGCTGATCAGCGGCCTACAACTGCTGTTGTTCGGGCCGTCGCGGATGGTCCGCCAACCGCAGGCGATGGTGGCCAAGGAACAGCAATGGAGTTCTGGACCCTTCGCCTATCCCCCTGGCAACCTGAATTCGGAACTGGTCTTGCCGCTGAATCGAGAGGCCGTGGCCGAACGCACCGATTTCGATCCCTATAACCGGGAGGTGGTCGAATTCTACTTGCGCAATCAGCGCATGATCGCCGAAGCGGCGACAGCGATGAACAGCGCCGTGATCTTCGTGCTGCAACCAACCCTGTATTTGAAGACGCCGCTGTCGCCTGAAGAGCACAGCACCCTGATTCGTAACTATGCCTCAACCGTCAACTACACCGTGGTCGCCTATCGGCGGATGCGCGATGGCCTCACCGCCCTGGTTCGCGACCGTAAGCGCGCCGTATTCGTGGACATGAGCCAGCTTTTCGACCGCCACCCCGAACAGATCTTCCATGATTACGCGCATATGAAGATGGAGGGCTATCAACTGGTGGTGGCCGGGCTGACTCCGGTGCTGACCAGACTGCTCGGAAACACGGCGGGACAATAACCCAACGCGTTAATCTCTACCCCCACTCAGCCAGAAATCGGCCCGTCCTTCCACAGCTCCATCAACGCGACCTCAATCACCGCCGCAATTACCGCCGCGCGAAAGGCGATCAAGTTGCGGCCACTCAGCCGCTGCTCGGCCACTCCGGCGACGACTCCGGCAGTCACGATCATGCCTGGAACCAACATGTAAGCCAGACGCGCGATGGTCATGCCCACTGCGGTTGTGAACGCCAGCGTCAGCACGATGGTCAGAGTCGCGCCGGCCACGACCCGCCCACCCGTGGCCCTTCGTCGGTGTGGCCATGCTGGCAGGCCGCGTCGTCAACGCCACCACCACCGACAGAGTCAGGATGGTTAGCGCTGGCGCTCCCTGATCGATGGCGAAGCCCAGCATCATCGATCCCTTATCGGCCAGGGCCGAAAACAGTGTCGGCAATCCTTGACGGGCAGCCTCAAGCATCCACACCACCTGCTTGTATTGCACCACTTCGTGTTGATAGTAACTGCCGACGGTGGTCATAACATAGGCCCACCACACCACACTTGGTGCCAGACACAAGACGACGATCGCCGTCGCCCGGCTGGCCACCACCGGCCATGGGCTGTGGCCCCGAATCCACGGCAGCGGCACCAGAGCCACAGGAATGAACAGGGCGAAGGTTGGGTAGGCCAGCACACCCAGCCCGGCCCCCCCGGCCAGAACAAGAATCCGCCAGGACTCGAACCAGCCCCAGCGCAACACGCCGACAAACACCCAAATGCAGAATACTGGCACCAGCACGTTGAACATCTGCATGTGCGGCGACCAGAAATAGGCCTTGACCACATCGTTGAAGATGAGCAACAACCCGACGGCCGGGACCGTCCAGGCTTCGGGAGCCAGCGGCGCGACGACCCGCAAATATAGAATCACAGCCAAGAACAAAATGGAGAAATTAAGGATTTCATAGGACAAGTAAACCGGAAACCATTCAAAGAATACTGACTTTACGTAAAGTGGATACTCTGGGCCGTGGATTTTGTCGGCATCCGGGCCGCGAAACAGCGATATGACTGGGTTTAGCGGCAGCGAGATCAGGTGGGCTAGATAGATCATCCCCGGCCGGGACTGGCGGATGTTGCCTTCCTCTAGGAGTGTCGGCGGGTTGAGCGCTGCCGCGATTAGGCCCGGGGAATCGCAGTTAAGCGAGAAGCCCAGGAACGAAGTGAAGCGAAAATTACGCACGCACATCAGGTCGGCCTCGGCATCGCTGACCCGTGGACCGATCAAAAGTGCTGAACAAAACAACACCATGGCCGCAGTGAGTCCCAGTACCAGCTTCTTTGACATCGTTCGTGTCCCGACCTGTGACGCCTCGTGTTTTGCAGGCTGTGGATGATACCCTGTCCAGACCGATTTTTCCCGTAGGATTGTCGCCATGGCCACACTCGCCGAAGCCTTCGCCCGTGCCACCCGGTTGCACCAGGTCGGGCAGTTGTCCGAGGCGGCTGACGTGTACCGAGCGATACTGGCCGCTGTACCCGATCACGCCCCCAGCTTGCACTTGCTGGGCGTGATTGCGGCGCAAAATCGGCGCCTGGAGCCGGCCGAAACGCTGATCAGGCGCGCCATCGCCCTGGACGACGGCAACGCCGATTTCCATTCAAATCTGGGTGCGGTGCTGCGCGAACAGGGGCGGCTGGAAGAGGCCAGCGATTGCTTGGTTCTGGCCCTGGCTCTGGCCCCCGGGCAACTCGACGCCCGGCACAATCTGGGCGCGGTACTGCACGACCAGGGCCGATTGGAGCAAGCGGAGGATTGTTATCGCGCCGTGATCGATCGGCAGCCGAACCATGTTGCGGCGCTGACCAGTTTGGGCGCGTTGTTAAGCGCATCGGGCCAGATTGATCAGGCTGAATTCTGGTTGGGCCGGGCCCTGGCCTTGGCCCCCGACGATAGCGAGGCCCATTGGAGTCTGGCCGTAACCCGGCTGTTGGCTGGAAATCTGGCCGGCGGCTGGGCGGAATTCGATTGGCGTTGGCGGCGGCCGGGACTGGTGCCGCGTCGTTTCGTCGAGCCGCGCTGGCGCGGTCAGCCGCTCGCAGGCCAAACGATCTTGCTCCATGCCGAACAGGGCCGGGGCGACACGATCCAATTCGCTCGTTATGCCTCGCTGGTTCAGGCGCGGGGTGGGCGGGTGATCGTGCAATGCCAGACCGAACTGGTCGGGTTGCTGGGGACGTTGGCCGGAGTCGAGGCCGTGGTCGGCAATCACCAGACGCCCCCGCCGTTCCAATGGCAGGCATCGCTGCTTGATCTGCCCGGTGCCTTCGGCACGACCCTGGAAACGATTCCTGCTGCCACGCCTTATCTGACCGCCGAGCCGAGCCGAGTCGCGCGGTGGCGGCAGCGTCTGAGCGGTGGTGGGATCAGCGTCGGGCTGGCTTGGGCCGGGACTTCGACACATCGTAACGACCGCAACCGCTCACTGACATTGGCCACGCTGGCTTCGCTCCTGGCCCCGCTCCTGGGTCTGCCCAGCGTGCGTTGGTTCGGGCTTCAGGTCGGACCGCGCGCGGCCGATCTTACCGCCGCCGGACTGTCCGACCGGATTACCGACCTTTCCGGCGAGATCGCCGATTTTCGCGATACCGCAGCCATGGTCGCGGCGTTGGATCTGGTAATTTCGGTCGATACCGCGGTGGTGCATCTGGCCGGGGCACTGGCGCGTCCGGCCTGGGTGCTGCTGCCATTCGCCCCTGATTGGCGCTGGCTGCTGGGGCGCAGCGACAGTGTCTGGTATCCTGGCCTGCGCCTGTTCCGTCAGCCGCGCCCGGGGGCCTGGGCCGAGGTCATTGCGGAAGTCGCGCAGGCGCTTGAATCGGCCGCAACCACAGGAACGGACGATGAGTTCAAACTTCTACGAACATGATTTCTTCGCCTGGGCCAATGAACAGGCCGCTCTGTTGCGGGCTGGAAAGCTGGATGCGGCCGACATCGAGCATATCGCGGAGGAAATCGAGAGCATGGGCCGAAGCGAGAAGCGCGAACTGGTCAGTCGTTTGACCGTGCTGCTGTTACACTTACTGAAGTGGCAATTTCAACCTGATCGGCGCGGCGCAAGCTGGGAAGCCTCGATCGCCAATACCCGTGACGACTTGGCCGATCATTTGGCCGACAATCCCAGCCTGAAGGCCATGCTTTCCGAAGCGATCATTTCGGCCTATCGCCGCGCACGCCGCGACGCTGCGGCGGAAACCGGGTTGCCAAACCCAAGCTTTCCCCTGACCTGTCCGTGGTCGTTTGCGCAACTCATGGATGAAAACTTCTGGCCTGGCGTATAGCCCCAATAAAGTGAGTAAATAAAGTGGGTCCAGGGGCAAAGCCCGTGGCGGGGTCCGGGGCAGAGCCCCGAATGTGTGCATCGGGGGACACCTTACCGTTTAAGGCAACTCCTAAGAAATGAGACACCTCCCTGGGGGGCGGAGAACCGCCGATCCCCTGGGGGGGCCGTTTTTTAATGATTTTTTAAAAGAATTAGGGGGGTCAGGGGGGGTGATTCTGGCCCCAGAGCCAGCACGCTCAGGCCAGTGCCCAAGACTTCATGCACTTCCTTCCGGGGCTTAGTCCGCGGTTTGGTCTCCCCCAGCCAACCTGGCGACGGACGCCCCCACTGTTCCACCGGCCGGCCGTTGGGCCAACTCATGATGATGGCGACCACCGGCCAGCCACTCCTGACCCACTACAACGCGATGTGGCCGGCCGTGGCCGCGAGCTGGATGGTCTTGGGCAGCGCTTCGGGAAGCGGCGGTGCGGGGGAC
>CAUYTZ010000332.1:0-3601 GCA_963575695.1 uncultured Gammaproteobacteria bacterium
CATCGTTATTACCGAGGCAAACACCAACCGTACTGGTGGAACTAACAAGGACGATGCCCAGTAGATCAGCCTTGCCATCGCCATTCATGTCGCCGATGGCGACTTGATTTCCCCCATTACTTGCGCTGAAAACGGATTGATAAGTGGCGGCCTGAAAGCTGGCGGCTCCGCCAACAGTGCCATTGTTGAGAAAAATTGAAAAAGTCTGTGAACTACCCCCTCCGCCATTGGCCGTAACCAGATCGACTTTACCGTCGCTGTTAATGTCGCCGGCTGCGATATAGCTTGGGGTGAACCCAACCTGAAATGTGCTGGAGTTAAAGACGCCGCTTTTATTATTAATCATGACGATTGCTTT
This sequence comes from uncultured Gammaproteobacteria bacterium, assembly GCA_963575695.1. Lineage (GTDB taxonomy): Bacteria > Pseudomonadota > Alphaproteobacteria > Azospirillales > Azospirillaceae > CAUYTZ01. The sequence continues at coordinate 359 of CAUYTZ010000332.1, forward strand.
ATTTTCAACAAGCCTGCTTGTGGTGGCGTAATCATCCCAACCGTCGCCATTGAAATCCGCAACCACGACGTTATTGGCTCCATTGCCGGAGGAATTACCCGCAGATGAAAAGCCGCCGAAACCATCGCCGATCCATGCCGTGGCGGAATTATAACGCGTATCATAGTTAGATGTGACTAGATCAAGTTTGCCGTCATGGTTGATATCAATAATCTTAATGTCATTTGGGTTGCCGCTAATACTGATTTGTCGTTCGGCTTGGTACCCCCCACCGCTTTGACCAAGGAAAACAGACATACCTGGGCGATAATAGCTGGTCGCAACCAGATCTGTGATGCCATCGTTATTGAAGTCCCCCGCCACAACCGCATAGGTGCTGTATCCCAATACGGATACCGGTAGCGACACGCTACCATAGCTGGAGGCGACGCCCAGCGCCGGCGGAGCGTTACCCAAATCGCCGACAAAGGCGCGTTCAGCGGCAGCGTCGATCACGCCCGGATCGCTGACCGGACCGGTTGAATATTCCAGCGTCCAATCGCCGCCCAGCCCCGCGCCGCCGGTGACGTTGGTCGAAGCGGCGATGGTGCGGCCCGTTATTGCGGCCAGGCTCTGAACAAAGGCCTGGCCGCTCTCGTTGCCGGCGACATCGCAGCCATAGAGCAGAATTTCTCCCCCCGGGCGCAGCGCCTGACCGATCACGCTCAAATCCTCGCCATGAGCAGTCAGAGTCGAGCCGTCGATTGATACGAACCCGATCCGCAACGCTCCGACCGTGCCGTGACTGAGCAGAGTCAGACTGTCGATGTCGCTACGTCCGGCCAGCGTCTGGGCCAATTGGTGCAGACCGTCGCCGGAGGCATCAAGCGTGATCACCTCGGTTCCGGGCTTAATCCCGGCCAACAGCGTCTGAATGTCGCCAATGCTGGCGTCCACCGCCACCACGTCATGACGCTCGGTCGGAGCCTCAACCGCAGGCGGCGGAGCCGAAGCCGGAGCCTCGATGGCCGGGGGCAAAACATGATTAGCCAGCGCTTCGGCCAGCGGGTCCGGACCCGCAACCGGGGAGCCTCCGGTGTCGTGGGCTGCCTCGGCCGCAGCAATCACCCCCGCACCATCGAACAGATAGCGCGGCTCCAACGCCCACGCCAACGGCGAGGTGGCCATGCGACGCGGATGTTTCCGGGAAACTGGTGGTGTTGGTGGCGCGCCAACCGGCACCAAAGCGCCGCGGTCGCGATTGCCAAGGACACCGCGACCAAAAATTGACAGCCAAGCCATGACCCACTCTCCACTACAAAATGCAGAGAGAATAAACATCAGACAACTGGCGCGAGAAAGTGTCGCGATTTAGGAGTTTTTGATAAGATTTAGGCGAAATCGCCAGGGACGGCAAAAGAAGAAATCACTGATCTGCGATAGCTGGCCGGTGCCACTCCGAACTGACGGGTGAAGGCGGCGGAGAAACTACTGACATGGGCGTAGCCCAAATGGAAGGCGATCTCCTTGACCGACATGTGGCCTTCTCGCAGCAGATCACGCGCCAGGTCCAGACGCCAATGCGCGATGCAGCTCAACACCGGAGCGTCGAACAGTTCCCGAAACACCTCGTTCAGGCGGTGCTGAGACAAGCCAAACCGGCTGGCCAGTTCCTCGGCCGATGGTGGATTGAGTAAATCGCTCATGATCATATCGCGCGCGGTCATCGCCCGCTGCCGATCGAGCGACAGCGTGCGGCCGACCGGCTCCTCGATTCCGGCCAGATTGGTCAAGACCTCGGCTAGCAGCTCAAAAACTTTGCCCTGCGCATAAAGCGTCGCCATCCCCCCCTGGTAGGGATTGACTTTAATCAAGGCGGCAATACGATGCATGGTCGGAGAGGTGCGGGCAAGGGTGCTGGTGTTGACGTTAGAACCGTCGAGCAGGCGCTGGATCGGGACTGACACACGACAGCCGACCATCATCGCCCGCAGCCTGCTGACGGTGACGAAGGGAACCAGGACATCGTTAACTTCGCCCGGCTGGTGATAAATCAGGCTTCGGGAGTCGACCACACAGTTCAGGGTGAACCTTTCAGACGATTCTTCCAGGGGGCTGGTGCCGATGCGTTCAAACCGGGTCCGGCCCGATGCCGTAATCCGCACCGACAGGATCGGTTCATCAACCAGAACGGTTGACTTGACGATCATCGGGCTGTGCCATTGCCCCTTTAAGCTGAAGATGCCCGAGCCATCTTCGCCCAACCGTAGATAATCCAGCTTGGCTTGCCCGACTTCGGCCGGGAAGGGCACCATGGGGCTGGGCGGTGCGTCGCCGCTACTGCGGCCACAGGGCAGCACCCATTCCGCAATCAGGGGTAGCACGGGAGCGTTTGGAATGTTTTCTTCCATTACCTTTTTACCCATAACGCAAAATCGCCTTCAGAATCCATTTAGGGTTCATTTATATCAGGGCTGGGGGACAGACAACCCTGACCCGCAATTTTTATGCTGGAGTTGATGCGCAGCCCGCTGTATAAAAAAATTTTATATACCCAGTTCACGTGAGAACCCGAAAAAACTGGGCTGTTAGTGATTCTTTTCCAAGGCCGAGTCGGTACATGCTGCGTCTAAAGTTTTGGGTTTCGCTTCTCGCATCGGTTTCGGGTAACATTTTGTTTCCATGGAAACTTTAAATTTCCGGGTTCTCAATCGTCATGGGTATAGTTTAATGGACGAGGCCGCTGGTACGAGTTCAGTCGCCCAAAATGCCTTTGGTTTTCAGATCCAGAATCAGCGCCCTGAGCACGGCCCGGGTGTCGTGAAGCCTATAGTTGATGTTGTTCAAGACGTTGCGGTCGTAGGAAAAGCCGACGTTTTCCAGTTCATCGGCGTTGAAGGCGGCGCGGGAGAAGGCGGTTCCGGTCGGGTTCTGCCAGCCGCCGATCGGCGTGTCGTAATGGCGGGCGACGATGTGCCAGGCGGAACCATTGCTCACGATCGTCACGGAATTGCCGTAGGCGCGCAGGGTGATGGCGTCGTTGTCCGGGCCGGAGCCGGACGGCAGGGTGACGGTGACCGTGTGCGCGGTCTGGTCAGACTTTTTGATGATCCCGACTCGGCCAGGACAGTCGCCGGGCAGCGGCAGCACCACCTGCACCGCGCTGGTCCAGGCGGAGATCAGCCACAGCGGGGCCTGGGAGAAGTCGGGCGTGACCGTAGCCTGGCCTTCGACGAAGCGGGTGGCGAAGTTGAGGCCCTCGAC
>CAUYTZ010000333.1:0-1186 GCA_963575695.1 uncultured Gammaproteobacteria bacterium
CATGCCGCCGGAACAATCCGGTCTGGCGCAAGACGGCATCGCTGGCGCTGATTTGGCCTTGCCCACATTCGGTGCCATGATTGCCTTGCCGACCTCATGGCCCTTGCACTCGGGGCAGGCCAGGGCGGCTTCGCCCTTTTGGTGGTCATAATCGGCCATGTTATCGAACCACTGTTCGAATTCGTGTCCGCATGAACAGCGCAAACTGTAGCGAATCATCGGTGTTCTCTTCCTGCAATCAAAAGCTTGAGTTTCATATAACGTGGGTCCAGGGGCCTTCAGGCTCCTGGTCGGTCCAGGGCAAAGCCCTGGTCGCCGAAGGCATGCCAAGAAAATATTATGGCCGCATTATCTCGCGGACAGCGGGTGTGGCTGAATCTGTTCAGAGATTCTTTTTGCGAAAGGCGTCCAGCGCCACCACTTCGCCGCGCTTTTGCGGTTCCGCCGATTCGCTCCCGGTCGGGGCTTCAAGCCGTTCCTGAGCAGCCCCAACCGCCGGCCGTGCCGGGGTTCGGGGAGCTTCGGTGTCTGGATGCGGTTGAAACTGGAGTGCGAATTTGACTGCCGGACATCGGCAGATCAGGCTTCCACGCCGGTCCCGCCGACAGCGGACTTCAGCGTGGCACCGGGCCGGAACTTCGGCGCCTTTGAGGCAGGAATCGCGATCTCCTGGCCGGTACGCGGATTGCGACCGACGCGCGCCGCCTGCTCGACCACCTCGAAGCTGCCGAAGCCTGTAAAACGAATGTCGTCGCCCTTGGCCAGAGTCTCGGTTACCGTCCCGAGCACGGCGTCGACGACGCGGCTGGCTTCGGCTTGGGAAAGGTTGGTCTTGGCGGCAACGGCCGCAACGAACTCACCCTTGTTCATGGACAATCAGCCTTTCCGATCAAGTCGTAGCAAAGGGGCTGGCCCTATTACCACGGCTTTGGCAGGGCTATCCTGACAAATCTGCGTCGTAACCACAAAAAGGGCGGCCAGGACCTCGCCATTGATGGTTTCTCCCGGCCCACAGGTCTGTTTTTCTGATGCCGTTGGTCACCGGAAAGTCCCGAAAACCCCGCCAACTCACCGACTGATTCGATCCCGGTTGGCGCCGGATACCGAAGGAACCTTCGAATCGTAACCTTGGTGGCGTCCGCTAACTATTTGAAATCACGATAACAAAAAACTATACCAACTTGGC
>CAUYTZ010000334.1:0-37158 GCA_963575695.1 uncultured Gammaproteobacteria bacterium
CCGCTCGAATTTGGCCAGTGCCCCCATAAGATGGAACACCAACCGGCCACCGGCCGAGGCGGTGTCGATCAACTTGGACAACGACCGAAAGCCGACTTCGCGTGCGCCGAGCTTAGCAATGGTCTCGATTAGATGCGGCAGTGACCGGCCCAGTCGGTCGAGTTTCCAGACCACCAGCACATCACCAACCGTGAGCGCGTCCAACGCTGAGTCGAGGCCACGACCGACGCGGAACGCGCCGAAAAAAACGTCAGAAGATCGAAAACCGCCATCTTGTTGCAAATATCAGAGCCAATGAGGCGAAAATCCAGGCAACTCAGGCTGAAATTAAGTACTATAAGGCCCAGCTAGTCACAGTGAATGCCGAGATAGCCCGACGTGAAGCCGAATTTGCTCCCAAAAATGACTGACATCACCATAGCCCGTACCGGCGACAAGATCACCGTGACCGATGGCGAACGCACCACGAGCGTTCCTTACGGCACCGAAAACGCTGCCACGCGCATGTTGACCTACCTGACAGATAATCCAAAGACTGCGGCGAAGATGCTGCACGAATATGCCAAATCTAGCCTGACCAAAAAGCGAACGCCGACGCCAGATGGGGCAATCGTCACCAGCACCGGCGACAAGATCACGGTCACCCGGTCAGCCAACGTCATTGTTGTAAGCGATGGACAGCGTAAGGTGCAGTCGATTTGTTTGTGCAACATGGTTTCTGTAAATAAGTTGCCCCGGATATCGCCCTGTTGGGCCAGTATCTTGTAACAATCGGCGTTGGAACCGCCAATCGCCTTGATGACGCCAAATTCCCGCAGGTGCGCCATGGTCGATGCGTACAGCGTTTGCGCGACGATGACTACGCCCACCAAGGCGCCGAGGAATGCGCTGACATACATGTTCAGCCCTATGCCGGTGTTGGTGACCCAGTAGTCGCGGGAGATGTCCCGCCATTCGGCTTTGCTGTGGATATCGTTGTGGGGCAGGCGGCGGCGCAATTCCGCGCTGACCGCCGCGATGTCCGCGCCGGGTGCCAGCTTGACGACGATGTAGGTGGTCCGCCCGGACAGGGAGATGGGGTCGATGGCTTGGGCAATGCGATAATCCATGAACACGACCGGGCTGGTGGTGAACGAGATCGCCTCGCGGGTGCGGCCGACGATTTTCAGGCGGTGTTCCACAATTTCCCGGTATTCGCCGACGGCAAACGGGCCGAAATTGGTGCCCGGCGCGGTTTGAGGTTGCGCACTCATTTCGAAACCTCCTCCGAACTGGGTGGCGACCTGTGGACGGTATTTGAGTTGGATCAGGACCGGCTCGGGGTTTTGATCGTCGATTTCGCCGGCCATGGCATCACGGCGGCGATCAACACCTTTCGCCTGCACACTTTGATCGAACGAATCCCCCCCCAGGGTCAGACACCGTCGGAATGGCTGTCGGCGCTCAATTTGGCGCTAAAGGATGTACTGCCCACCGGCCAATTCGCCACCGCTTTTTACTGTGTGCTTGATGTCGCCGCCGACACCCTAACCTATGCCACCGCAGGTTCGCCCAATCCGGTGTTGATTGTGACGGGAAGCGAACCGGTGCTGATCGATTCCGCCGGCTACCTGCTCGGCATTTCCCGCCGCTCGACCTATCATGACCTGACGCGATCGTTCCCGCCCGGCAGCCGGTTGTTTCTGTACAGCGATGCGCTGATTGAATGTCCGGATTCCACTAACCGTACGCTGGGTCAAGATGGTGTGATCGGGTTTGTCCAGGGTGCGATCGCCGAGCGGGTGGAAGACCCGGTTGGGGCGATGCTGGATGGCTTTTTGGCCGGAATTCCGCGCCCGCTACGGGATGATTTGACCGCGATCTGGATCGAACGAACTTGACTTCCCCGGGTCAGATCTCGGCAACATGGATATAAACGAACTTGCCGTTGCCCACGGCTAGGGCTTCGTACAGCCACCCGCTCGGACTCTCGCTGCATTTTTTGATCGGAGCGGAATAGCCGGCAAGGAAAGATAGCGCGTGGCGGCAAACGGCGATGGCATGATGCCGCTCCTCGATCACGGATTGGTTGCCGAAATCATCGGTGCATTCGAAGCGTGACATGGCGGCCTCCATCGGTTGGAGAAAGCTATGCAGCATTGGTGCCAAGCAAAGTGGATGCAGGAGCTTCGGCCATGCCTGCCAGGGTCAGATAGCCGGCGACCGTGTTGCGGCGATCGAAGCGCGGGTGCTGTTCGGGATGGGGGGCGATGTCCCAACTCCAGGTTCGGTCGGGGGTGGGGAGGGCCACGCCGGGCAGCACCGATTCTGCGGTCCCCTCGCGGGTGCCGTCGCGGACCACACTGCGGATATCGGAAAACAGGCAGGCGACTTCGGCCATGCTCGGCAACCACGACAGGTGAGAGCGGACCAGGCTGTCGGCAAAAAGTTCCCGGTCACGGGTGGAAAAGTGGCCGGCGGTGTCCCGGGTTTCCAGGTAATCGAGCGGCAGCACCGGCAGTTGCGATAGTAGATTGGCCGAAACCACCAGATCAAACGGCATTCCCGGCAGACGTGGTGGGTACGGGCGGGGTAAGGGTAGGAACGGTGTTGTCCGTAGCGCCGTGATCAAAGCCTCGCCGACTCCGGTCAGATCACGGGTCAGCAGTTCGACGGTGTCCCATCGCCAACTTTGCCAGCGGGTTGGCCACGGATGGACGGCATCGATCAGGACCACACGCTCGAAGCGGCGCGCCAACTCGGCCAAGGGAATTTCGATCAGCAGTCCGGAGCCGAGAATGGCGACGCTGCGTCGGTGGTTGCACAATTCGGCGGCATCCAGCACCAGCCGTCGGCATTCGGCGACATGACCGGCCCAGGCTTGGCGGCACCGGTGGTGGCGGGCGCGCAGACTGACCGCCTCGGTCAGGAAGCCTAACCGTCGGGCCCACGGAGGGCATGGCGTCACCAAGTATTCTAGGGCTTCTAGAATCATTCTTGCATTCCAGGATGGCGAGCCTAATGATTGACATACATGCCCAACGGTTTGGGAAGGCTCATCGTTTCGTCTCAAATATAGTGGGTCCAGGGGTCTCTAGGCTCCTGGTGGGGCCAGGGCAAAGCCCTGGTCGCCGAAGGCTCCGTATGTCATTTTCAAGGCTCGCTGGTATAACTGGGGAAATCTTTCGTTGCCTCGCCTCCGGCCCCCAGCTACGGTTCAGTGTGCTGTGATTTACGTTTCGGAAATGTGACCCATGACCTCTGCCAAGAAAATGGACCCTTCAAGCTCAAAGTCGGCGGGAAGTTCGGAGCCACTATCTTTTAGCTCGACCCTGGACAGTGTTTGTACCGAAGCCGAGCGGATCAAGGGCGAGCTAACTCTGACCGTTCGCGATGGCAATCAGTTCTGGTTCATCTTGCCCGATGGTGTGCTGCCGAACAATCCCGAGGCGGAAGTTTCAATTTCTTATATTCGATTTACCGCAGAAGGGCGGCAGGCGACGATGCTGACCCGAATGGTGTTCATGCGCGAAAATGGCCTCGTCGTCGATTCCGCCTCCGGCAAACGGATCTTGCTGGAATTCCGGCCCTGCGTCTTGGTTGGCAAATCCAAGGAGGGCAAGGGCACGGTGCATCATGACGACCAATCTGGCGAAAAGCCGGCGGGTGTGGCCGTCGCCAAGCCCAAACCGGCGGCCCCCTCCCCACCGTCGGCCGCTGCCGAGGGGGCGGAGGTTCCCGATATCGGCGAATTGCTGGCCAAATTGCAGCAAACCCGTAAGTCGGTGGAAACCATTGATGCCCTGCTTGCCGACCCGGGGGCTCTGCTGAGTGAGGATGAGGCCAAGCGGCTGGAACTGGAGGCGACCATCGCCCAAACCAAGGACCGGGCCCTGATCGGTTTGGGTGAACTGTGCGACATTATGGCGCGCGGGGCCGACCAGCCGGCTGAACAATGGCGGGATTCGGTTTCTAAGTCGGTGGCGACGATCATCGAAGCCATGGTCGCATTCGAAGATATGGGCGAACATATTCAAGAAGGAAAGCGGCGTGAATTGGAAGGCCTGCGGCAGGCAATCGAGGGCTATTTCGCCACCATCGATCCGCAGAAAGACATCGCCGCGTGCAAAAAGTTCTCGCAGGGAATTAACACCATCATTCTAACCGAACGCAAGGATACGCTTAACGTAGTTAAGCGTAAAATCGAGAAAAACGTTGAAAAAAGTTATGATCAAGTTATCTCAGTTCTTCAGCAGTCAATGCCAAAGGGGAGCAGCGTTGCTTTGGTTCCGCACCCATTCATGGTGCCGGCTGAAGGGTTCTACACCAAGATCGTCATGAACATGATTCATGTTGCTATGGTGGTTCGGTTCGGCGGCTTTTCGATTGTTCTGGATACTGGGGACTATCCTAAAATGTTCAATGAGTTGCGCGCGTGGGATCCCATTCATCCGCCGCGGTTGCATATCGTGGATCGCCGACGTTACGCTTCGTTCCGAGAAAAGACGGAACAGCGTGGCGGGCGCAAAGGCTAATCGAAGTCGGGGGTTTGCCCCCCCGGCCTCCTGACCAGGGCTTTGCCCTGGACCCACTTCATTTACCAGGATCGCCGCAAGCGCGAGTTACTTCTTCAAATAATCCCTAATCAACAGTTCAGCGATTTGAACCGTATTCAGTGCCGCACCCTTGCGCAAATTGTCGCTGACGCACCACAACGACAAGCCATTCTCAACGGTTGGATCTTCACGCACCCGCGACACGAACACTGAATCTTCCCCGACCGATTCCATCGGCGTGATGTAGCCACCGGGTTCGCGCCGGTCAACCAGCATCACCCCTGGAGCCCGACTGAGTGCGAGACGAGCTTCCGCGGTAGAAATCGGCCTTTCGAACTCTAGATTGATCGATTCGGAATGGCCGATGAACACCGGCACACGCACGCAGGTGGCGTGAACCTTGATCGCCGGATCAAGAATCTTCTTGGTCTCGACCACCATCTTCCATTCTTCTTTGGTCGAACCGTCATCAATGAAGACATCGATCTGTGGGATCAAGTTGAAGGCAATTTGTTTCGGGAACTTGTTGCGCTTTACAACGGCGTTGGTATAGATCGCGCGGGTTTGTTCGAACAACTCGTCCATTGCGTCTTTGCCGGCACCCGACACCGACTGATAGGTGGACACCACGATCCGCTTGATCGTGGCCAGATCGTGCAGCGGCTTTAGCGCCACCATCATTTGTATGGTCGAACAGTTGGGGTTGGCGATGATGTTTCTCTTGGTGTAGCCAGCGATCGCTTCCGGGTTGACTTCTGGAACCACCAGCGGCACATCCGGGTCCATGCGGAAGTACGAGGTGTTGTCGATCACCACACAGCCGGCTCGGGCCGCCTTGGGCGAATATTCGGCCGAAACCTTGGCGCCGGGCGAAGACAGGGCGATATCGGTGCCGCGGAAGTCGTAGCTGTTCAGATCCTGGACCTTGAGTACGGTCTTTTCACCAAACGAGACTTCCCTGCCGATCGACCGTTCGGACGCTAGCGCCACCACTTCGCTGACCGGAAAATCGCGCGCAGCGAGGGTGGCAAGCATTTCGCGACCAACATTGCCGGTGGCACCGATCACTGCAACTTTGTAGCCCATGACGATCCTGCCCTTTGCGCTGTAATGAAACCGTTCACTCAAGTAAGAGGTTTTGGCGGCCAATGCAACAAGGGTGGTTCCGATAAGGGACGAACCGGAGCGGAAAAGAGCGCTGGCACCCTGCCCTTGGGGTTAATGTCATGGCATCGATATGACATCGGGATCAGGCTGCGGTGCGGGGAAAGCGGACGGTGAAGGTGGTGCCTCGGCCTTCGGTGCTATCGAGAGTGATTGTCCCTTTAAGGGTGTGGGTAACGATGTTGTAGACCACATGCAGGCCCAAACCGCTGCCGCCCGACCCACGCGCGGTGGTGAAGAACGGCTCGAACACCCGGCTGCAATGCTGGGCGGGAATGCCGCGACCGTCGTCGCCATAGCGCAATTCAACGATCTCGGGTGCAGGCATTTCGGATGCAGGCATTTCTGGCGTGGGCATTTCTGGCGTGGAGAGAGTAACCGTGATCGACAACTGCCCGGCCTGTCCGGGGTCGAAGGCGTGGTTGAGCGAATTCATGATAAAATTAGTTAGAATCTGGCTGATTGCACCAGGATAGCCATCTATTTCCAAGCTATCCGGACACCTGACAGTAACTTTATGTGGGGTCTTCTTTAGATTAACCCCAAGGCTACGTAGAACTTCATAGATATAGGCGCGCAGGCCAAATCTACGTCTAACTTCACTGGTTTGATCCACCGCGACCTGCTTGAAGCTTTGAATCAGTTCCGCAGCCCGGCGAATGTTGGCCAGCATCAGTTCGGTGGTTTCGGTGGTTGCCTCCAGATAGTCGGCCAGATCACTGCGCCGCATTTGATTGGCGACGAACAGTGTCCGCAATTCGTTGGCCTTGTCGGCCAGCAGCGAGGCCCCGGTCAGCGTCACCCCGATCGGGGTGTTGATTTCATGGGCGATGCCGGCAACCAATGATCCCAGCGCCGCCATTTTTTCCGACTGGATCAGTTGGGTTTGCGCTTCCTGCAAATCGCCGAGCGCCGCTTCAGCCTGTTCCTTGGCCGAGCGCACCGCTTCTTCGGCCCGTTTGCGTTCGGTAATGTTGGTGTAAGTGGTGACGAAACCGCCACCGGGCATGACTTGGCCCTGAACTTCGATCACCGTTCCACCGGGACGGACTCGTTCGAATCGGTGCGGGTGAAAGCGCCGGGCCCGCTCGATGTGAGCGGCGATGATTTCTTCCACGTCGCCCGGGCCATATTCGCCGCGGCGAGCATTGAAGCGAATGTAATCGGAAAACGGCTGGTGATAATAGGCGAAGTCGCGTGGGAAACCGAGCAGATCCTGGAAGCGCTGATTCCAGGCCACCAGTCGCAATTCAGAATCGAAGGCGGTTAACCCCTGGCCAATGCTTTCCAGCACAGTGCGGGTTTGGGCCCATTGCGAAGCCAATTCCTGTTCGGCTCGTTTGCGCTCATCGATGACGTTGAGGCAGGTCAGCATCGCCTCGTCGCCCTGATAGTCGAATCGGCGCAGAGACATCATCACCCACAAAGGCAGGCCTTCGCCAATGAGCAGACGGGCTTCAAAATCATCAACTTGGCCCCGGTCATCGAGCAGGGCGTACAGGCGGTCGCGGTCGGCTGGATCGGCATAGTAATTGCGTGCCTGCCGGCCAATTTGGCTGTCTCGGGTCTCGCCGAGCAGCTCCAGGGCCGGCTGGTTGGCAAACAGGACGATACCATCCCTGCGCCGGGAGACCATCAGCGGGAAGGCGATCGCTTCCAGCAATTGCCGTTGGGCTTCTTCCCCCCGAACCTGGGCGGTAACATCGGTATAGGTGCGCAGAAAGCCGCCATCCGGCAACGGAACGTGCCGAACTTGAATCACCTGGGTGCCGTTTTCGGTGCGCAGGTGGTAGCCCATCCGCTCGCGGCTATGGGCCCGCTTCACCTGTTCGTTGACCAGTGACTTGACCTCGCCCCCGCCGATCAGGCCACGGCGGGCGGCATCGCTGACCAAGCGCTCATAGGGGGTGCCGATTTTAATCAACTCTGGTTCAAAACCCAGAATATCGCTGAAATTCTGATTCCACAGCACCAGGGTGTGAGGTTCGTCGAACACGGCGATGCCATCCGACATCGCTTCCAACGTCGTCGCCAACAGTGTCCGCTCTTCGATCAGTTCGGCGGTGCGTTCGTTGACTCGTTGCTCCAGGTTCTCAGCCAGATCTTTGAGCAGTTGCTCCTCGGCCCGCCGCTGGGTGACATCGGTATAAGTCGAAACGAAGCCGCCGCCGGGGAGCGGGGTGCCGCTGATTTCGATGGTCCGGCCGTCGGGCCGCTGCCGTTCGAAGACATGAGGCAGGTGTAATTTAGCCCGCTCGACCCGTTCACCAACCAGGGCGTCAATATCACCAGGGCCATATTCGCCGCGTTCGGCATTATGGCGTAGCGTGTCCGCCATCGACTTTCCGACCTGAACCAGATGATCGGGCAGGGCGAGCAGATCCAGGAAACGCCGATTCCAGCCGATGTAGCGCAATTCGCCATCGATCACGCTGACGCCCTGAGACAGGTGTTCCAGAGTGGTGCGGAGCAGTTCTTCCCGGGTTCGAGTCGCACTGTGCGGGACCACGGTCAGCACCTGGCCACCGTCTGCGGGCATTTGGCCCAGACTGAGCGTCCCCCAGCGGCCGTTGGCCAACGGGTGCTCAACCGGTTCGCCGCGAAGGAGGGCGGCGCAATGAGCTTGGATTTCGTTTCCGTTTATGATGAGGGTAAGCAGTTCCGCCAGAGGTAAACCCAAGGGTGGCATCTGCTCACTGAAGCCAAAACAGACTCGGAACGCGGGATTGGCCCAACGCAGGCCACCCTCGGCGTCAAAGCCGGCCAGTCCCGCTCCTGTTGCGCTGTCGAACGCTTCGGCCAAGCTCTTAACCCCTGTCCTCCGGAGGACAATCAATTCGTTGTTTCGCTCAACCGATCACCATCACACTCTCGGGACCGGCTTGGGCCAGCACGGCGGACAAATCAGCCAGCGCCAACGCAACGCAGCCGGCGGTGGGGGCATGGTCGTCGCGGGTAAGGTGAAGGAAGATGGCGCTGCCACGCCCAGCGATCACCGGCTGGTCGTTATGTCCGAGAACCACGATCAGGTCATAGATGTGATCGTCCCGCCATAACCGTTCATGGCTGGCCGCAAATGGAAGCTGTACCGGCTGATTATAGGCCGGGTCGGCCGGATCATCGCACCAGCCATCGGCTGGAGTCAGCATCGTGACCGGCAAAGCGGTGGCCGGCACCGGCACCCGGTCCGGTCGGTATAACACCCGTCGCAGAGGAAACCGCCCGATCGGGGTGCCGCCGTCGCCTTCGCGCTTGTCGGCCACCAGCCCGGAGCGGCCCAATGCGCACCGCACGACCTCTTTCGGCCCCCCTCCCGGCCCCCCTCCCGGCCAACGCAGCCAGCCATCGGCTGAAACCTGAATTTCCATCACGGGGGCGAGGTCGGTTTCTATTTCGCGACGCCGGCCGCCGTCGGAAGTTCGGGTTCTCGGTTGAGATACATGCCGATCACGGTGGTGATATCGTTCGACAACTGTTCCAGGCCTTCATCATAGGCGGCCAACTGGTTGGAAAGATAGCCGAACTGGGCCTGGGGCAGGGCATAGCCGGTGATTGAGCGGCTGTGGCCTTTAAACAGTGGTTTCCCGCTGGCGCGGTCGGACAAGGTATAAACGGCGGTCAGGTACCACTGGGCCCGGGTGGCGGTGGCATCCTTGGATACACCGATCTTTTGGTCCGAGGCGTTCAAGGACACCTCTAGACGATAGCGCGGCTCTCGGCTGCGACCATCGGCGTGAAACCGGTCGATCAGCAGGTTGCGCAGCTTGTGGCCTTCGCGATTGGGCAGGGTGCCGATTTCAACCTTGGCCAGTTCCAACGCCGCAGCACGGTCGCCGTCACCACCGCCATAGAGCGGATGAAAGCCGCATCCGGCAACCACCAGGGCCACCCCCACGGCAAACCCGCCGAACAGCACCCGAAACGAGCGGACGGCCCAAGGCCGCGATCGATCAAGCCACGACATTGATCACCCGGTTGGCTACGACGATAATTTTACGCGGAAGTTTTCCGTCCAGGAAACGCTGGATCGCTGGATCGGCCAGGGCGGCGGCTCGTGCCGCCTCTTCCCCGCAATCGCGCGGCAGGAACAGCGTTGCCCGCAACTTGCCATTAACTTGAACTGGCACGGTTATCGTGTCGTCCGCGATCAGTTCGGGTAGGAATTCGGGCCATGGCGCATCGGCCAGCAAGGTTTGCCACCCTAGATGCTGCCACATCTCTTCGGCCAGATGCGGCGTGATCGGCCCGATCAGCCTCGCCAACACCTCGCAGCCCTCGCGCAGTACCCAGGCTTCGCCCGCACCCGTGCCGGACAGGTCGCCCAGCGTGTTGGACAATTCACGAATCCGGGCCACGGCCTTGTTGAAATGGAATTTGTGCAGATCGTCACTGACTGCGGCGATGGTCTTGTGAATCGCCCGTCGTGCCGCCTGGGCCGCACCCGACAGGATTTCCGGCAGCGGCGCACCCAGCGGCGGCAACTCGACCGGCGGTTCGCTGACCATGCGCCACAAGCGGTTGAGATAGCGCCAGGAACCGTCAATCCCGGACTCCGACCATTCCAAATCGCGTTCCGGCGGGCTGTCGGATAGCAGCAGCAGGCGGGCGGTGTCGGCACCATAGGCCTCAACCACCTTCTCCAGCCCGACCACGTTCTTTTTCGACTTCGACATCTTTTCCAGCCGGCCGACCGCAACCGTCGCACCATCGGCGATCTTCACCGCCTGGCCGTCGCGAATCTCAACCTGTTCCGGATATAGCCAAGCGCCGTCATGGTCGCGATAGGTCGCATGAGTGACCATGCCTTGGGTCATCAAGCCGGCGAACGGCTCCTTGACCGTCAGATAGCCGCAGTGGTTAAGTGCGCGGGTAAAAAAGCGTGAATAGAGCAGGTGCAGGACCGCATGTTCAATGCCACCAATGTACTGATCGACCGGCAGCCAGTAATCGGCCGCCGCGCGGTCGAAACCGCTTTCGGTCGCTTGCGGCGAGGTAAAGCGGGCAAAATACCACGACGACTCGAAGAAAGTGTCGAAGGTGTCGGTTTCGCGCCGCGCCGGCTTGCCGCACCGTGGACAGGAGGTGTGTTTCCAGGTTGGGTGATGCTCTAGCGGATTGCCGGGCTGGTCGAAGCTGACATCGCGTGGCAATTCCACCGGCAATTGATTCTCGGGTACCGGCACGATGCCGCACGGCTCGCAGTGAATCACCGGAATCGGGCAGCCCCAGTAGCGTTGGCGCGACACGCCCCAATCGCGTAGCCGGTATTGTACCGTGCCGCCGCCTCGGCCCAACTGCTCGATGCGTGCAATCGCCTCCGCTTTGCCGGCGTCAACCTCCAAGCCATTGAGAAAGCCGGAATTGATCAGTGCGCCCGGGCCGGTGTAGGCTTCGACTCCAATCTCGAAGCCGCCGCCATGCTGACCCGGCGGCAGGACCACCGGCAGCACCGCCAAACCGTATTTGCGGGCGAAATCGAGGTCACGCTGGTCGTGGGCCGGGCAACCGAAGATCGCACCGGTGCCATAGTCCATCAGCACGAAATTCGCGACATAGACCGGCACGCTGGCCCCGTCGATAAACGGATGGAGCGCGCGCTGCCCGGTGTCGAAGCCCTTCTTTTCCGCAGTTTCGATCGCGGCTTCGCTGGTGCCGACGCGATTCGCTTCGGCGATGAACCCGGCCAGGGCCGGGGTGGTCGCGGCCAGATCCGTGGCCAGTGGGTGGTTGGGCGACACCGCCACAAATGAGGCCCCGAACAGGGTGTCGGGCCGGGTGGTGAACACTTCGATATCCGGAGCCGGCGAGCCATCGCCCCGAACGATGGTGAAACGCAGCCGAGCCCCCGTTGATTTGCCGATCCAGTTTTCCTGCATCAGCCGAACCTTATCCGGCCAGCGGTCCAGGGTCTTGAGTGCTTCCAGCAAATCGTCGGCAAAATCGGTGATGCGGAGGAACCATTGCGACAGCTTGCGCTTTTCGACCAACGCGCCCGAACGCCAGCCGCAGCCATCGATCACCTGTTCGTTGGCCAGCACGGTGTTTTCAACCGGATCCCAATTAACCCACGACTCTTTGCGATAGGCCAGCCCGGCCTTCAAGAAGTCCAGGAACATCTTCTGTTCGTGGCGGTAATATTCGGGGCCGCAGGTAGCGATTTCTCGCGTCCAGTCATAGGCCAGTCCCATCAGCCGCAACTGGTCGCCCATGACCCGGATGTTTTCGTAGGTCCAGTCGGCGGGGTGAACCTTGTTGGCGATCGCGGCGTTTTCCGCCGGCAGGCCAAAGGCATCCCAGCCCATCGGATGCAGAACGTTAAATCCCTGAGCGCGCTTGAAGCGGGCGACCACATCACCCAGCGCGTAATTGCGAACATGGCCAATGTGCAGCCGTCCCGACGGATAAGGGAACATTTCCAGCACATAGTATTTCGGCCGGCTGGAATCTTCCTTCGCGATGAAGCTACCGCGCTGGTCCCAGATCGCCTGCCACTTCGTCTCGGTTTCCTTGAAATTATAGCGGGCCATGTGTCCGTCGGGGCATATTTATGGTTGGGGGTAAAAGGCAATTGGCAAAGAACCGCCGGGACCGCGAGCGGTCCCGGAATGCGTGGAATAACGGTTGCGATCCGGGGTTATGATCCGGCTTGAGCGATTCTCAATTGGCGCGCCCGGGTCAGGATCGCATCTTCTAGTTGGGTGGCGGTCTCAGCCCCGATCGACGTATCGCGCCAGTCATCCGCGCCGCGTTTGACCTGCTTGAAGACCGAGGTTTTGATCGCGTCGGCCCGCAACTGGCGGTCGAGGATGTACAGGTTGATCTTGAACCGTTCGTTGGGGGTGTCGGGCGGCGAATGCCAGTCGGTCAGAATCACGCCGCCGAACGGATCGGCCGAGGCGATCGGCATGAAGGCCAGGGTGTCGAGTGCGGCGCGCCACAAGAAGCTGTTGACGCCGATGCCGCCGCTCTGGCTGGGGTCATCCCGGCGCTTGGGGCCGAACAACTGAATGCCACCCTCGCCGCCGAACAAGCTGCCATGCTTGTACATGGTCTGCTTATCGCGTTCTTCGATCGTTTCTGTTTTCCCACCCGGGAGCATACCGCACGCGGACAGCACCAGCGATAGGACGACAAGACAGAACACGGCAACGGGGGGAGAGGAGCGGCGGGTCATGGGCTTCCGGCTTGGCTGACGATCAGGATCGAAGGGCGACGGGATCGAAGGGGCAACGAACAGTAATAGCCTGAACAAACCATAAAAGCCTCTTCGGCGCAACCGCGATCCGGTGTCGTCAAGGGATATCCGGGCCAGCCCGGCGAAAGAGACCAAAGGCGACGACGTGGCTGACCGAAATCCCATCTGGGGCGGCAAAGCGTCGCAGCACCCGCCGCAACGCGCCGGCCGGCAAGGGGTGATGTCCCGAGACCGGGACATCGGCGCCAATTGCGCGCAACACGCGTAGGAATGTATAGCCGTCGGCATGATGGCTGACCAGCCGTTCGGTTTCTATCTGGCCATGCCCGTTCGCGTCCCCCTCCGTGGGCCACAAACCGGCCAGCGTCGCTGGCTCGGGATAATTTGGCACGCCGGCCACCAATCCCAACTCGGCATGAACCTGCCGCCATTCGGCAAAGGTGCCGGCGGCCAGCGTGCTCCAGGCCAGCAGCCCACCCGGGGCCAGTAGCGCCGCCAGTTCGGCCAGTGTCTCCGCCGGGGTGGTGAACCACTGCATGGCCAGACTCGTGCAAATCAGATCAAAGCCGCCGGTTTTCGTTGGGGTCAGCGAAGGACGCTCGCCGTCCATGGCCACGAAGGATGCCGAGGCGCGTGGGAACCGGGAGTGGTCACGGCAGTACCGAACCATGGTCGGAGACAAATCCGTGACCAGCCAGTGTGCCTGTGGGTGATGGCCGGCGATGGCGCGGGTCAGGAAGCCGGTGCCGCAGCCCAGTTCCAGAATTCGCGGCGCTTCGGGCAGGGGTTCGGCGGCGATGCGCGCCGCCAGCCGTTCCGCAACCTGTTTTTGTACCGAGGCCGTCGCTTCATAGCCGGAAGCGGCGGCACCGAACGCAGACGCGACCATAGATTTGTACGCTGGGGATTTGCCCGCTGGCCCGGTCACGAATTCCCCGCGAGCCAAGAGGTCAGCCGCTCCGCGCACCACTGCGGGTGTTCCAGCGGCAGCAGGTGTCCGGCCGAGGCCAACTCGTGCCGCTCGACCGTAGTGAAGCCGGACCAGCAGTTTTCGGCCATGCCCGGGGGCAGGATAGGATCGGCACCCCCGCTTAACGCGAGAATCGGGGCATCGTGATCGTGGCTGCGGCCATCCAGGTCGCGCAGCCAGCCCAGGCCTTCCAGCAATCGGGCCGGGTTCGGCAGGCCGGGCAGCGGCTCGGCGCAGCCGCAGCGACGGCGAAACGCCTCGGTTGTCACCTCCGGAGCCTGGGGCAGGCGACGAATCATCCGCTCCAGCGGCCGCGCCGGTACCGCCGGGGTATAGCCGGGGGCTTCGGTGAAGCGGGGGAAACCGTTGATCGCCACCAGTGCGCTCCAGGCCAGCGGCCGCATGGCCAGCAGCCACTGTGCGCCCAGCGAATGGCCGATTGCGACCACCGGCTGCCCGGGGGCAAGTTCTGGAACCAGTTCGGGAATCGGGGTTGGCGGGCCGAAGAAACCAAAGTCCAGGCAACGGCAGTCGTATTCGGGCAGGCAGGCGCGCAGGGGCTGCCAGAAACCGGCATCGAAACCCCAGCCATGGACCAGGATCAAGAGTGGACGGGAACCGATCATGACAGCGCTCCACCATCGCCACGGACATCGTTGATCGCGCTTACCGTGGCCGCGATCAGAAGGTCGATGTCTTCGGCACGATGCACGGCGTTGACCGCGAATCGAATTCGGCTTGACCCTGGCGGCACGGTCGGCGGGCGGATCGCGATGCCAAGTATCCCCGCTTGTTCCAGCGCGGCGCTGACCGCCACCGCCGCGTCCTCGGTGCCGACCATGGCCGGCACAATCTGGGTCGAGGAGGCACCGGTATCAATCCCGGCGGTGCGCAGGCCCCGCCGTAGCCGCTCGGACTGGGTGGCAAGGTGGGCGCGCTCCCAGTCCAGGCATGGAACCAGATCCAGCGCCGCATCCATCGCCCCCAGCACCGCCGGCGGCAGCGCGGTGGCATAGACGAAGCCGGAGCAGCGGTTGACCAGATAGTCGCGCAGCACCCTAGAACAGGCGATATAGGCACCGAATCCGCCGAGGCCCTTGGAGAAGGTGCCCATGATCAGATCCACCCGGCCCGGCACCTCGCCGGACAGGCCCATCCCGTGCGGGCCGAGCACGCCGGTGGCGTGGGCTTCATCGACGAACAGGAAGGCGTGATAGCGCTCGGCCAGATCGCACAGGCCGGGCAGGTCGGCGCGGTCGCCGTCCATGCTGAAGACGCTTTCGGTGATGATGAACCGGCAGCCCGGCTGGTCGGAGCGGTTCCGCAGCAGGCTTTCCAGATGGTTAAGATCGTTGTGGCGAAAGCGGTGCTGGCGCACCCCGGCCGCTTGGCAGCCATGGTGCAGGCTGGCGTGAATCAGCCGATCGGTGAACACCACCGGCTCGGCCCCCAGGATCTCACGGTTGAACAGCGCCGGCGGCAGCGCGGCGTTGGCCTGCCAGCCGGAAGTCAGAATCAGCGCCGCTTCGCAGCCCTTCAATTGGGCCAGTTTGGTTTCGACCGCCTGATGAATGTCGAGTGTGCCGCACACCAGCCGCGAGGCCCCAGCACCGCTGCCCCAGGCCGCGGCCCAGTCGCGGGACCGCTCGATCAGGGCCGGGTGGCGAGCCAGCCCCAGGTAATCGTTGCTGGAAAAATTAAGCAATTCCCGGCCGTCGCGCAGCACGCGGCCGGGGGTGGTCGCCCGAACCGGGAGCAAGCGACGCAGGCCCTGGCAGGCGCGCAGCGACTCCAGGTGAGCGGAAAATTGAGTGTCGAAGCGGGACATCTGTCCTTACTTCTTCGCCTCAGTCGGGATTTCGGTCAGCAGGTGCCGTTCCGGGGCCCCGGTCGGCAGCTTGTGGGCGATACCCTGGTGGCACTCGATGCAGGTTACTTTCTGTTCCTGGGCCAACCGGTGCTGGCGGGCGGCGACGCCGTCTTGAGCCTTCAGATCCATGTAGTCAAAGTTGTGGCAGTTGCGGCATTCGCGCGAATCGGATTTTTTCATCGATTGCCAGATGTAGCTGGCCATTTGCAGGCGTTTGGCCTCGTATTTTTCCGGCGTGCTGATCGAACCCCGCAGATGATGGAACAACTCATTGGTGACATAGACCTTGCGCCCAAGCTTATAGGCCCATTCATCGGGAACATGGCAGTCGTGGCAGCGGGCGCGAATCCCGGATTCGTTGTTGTAGTGGCGGCTGGCCTGGAGTTCCGGCAGGGCATTATCGCGGTGTTCGTGGCACGAAACGCAGAAAGCTTGAGTATTAGAAAGCTCTATTGCCCAGTGGAACGCGCCCCAAAAGAGCACGCCAACAAAAATACCATAAACCAATATAGCGCCGAGCGAGTAGTGAGTCGATGGCTTGTTGAAAAAATCAGTAATACCATTTAGATGGTCGTTATTTTTTTCTTCATCAGGATAGTGGTGCATCGCTCTTTCCTTTGCCCCTGGTGGCGGGAGGGCTGGTTAAGCCTGTTTGGGCCTATCCCATGCCGACGGCCACGACGGCGGGTCGCTGTGTCCTGCGGCGGCGAGCTTAGTACGGCCGAGAGCAAAAGTCGATTTGCACCTTTGGGGGTACTGACAGATGGGATCGAAACGAGCGGCTATGGCGTCACGGTCGCCAGGATCTCGGTCACATTCAGGGTCGCGGCAATCTCTTCCAGACGGGACATCACCGTTGCCGCGTCCGGATAGTTTCTGGACAGGATCAGATAAACCTCAAGCTGCGCCAGCACATCAAAGTCGAGGTCCGGTATCGGGTGGTCGGTCAGCACCTCACGAGCCGGTCCGGCATAATCCAGCAGGTAATCGCCGCGACCTGATTTGAGCATCAGAAAGGAAAGTTCGTGTGTCGAAGCCGAGCTGTTGGTGATTGCGTTGTGACCATCGGTAATAAAATCCAGAATCTTGCTATAGCTGTAGCCTCGGATGGTGATTACGCTCTTGCCAGCCAGGTCAGAAATCGTCTTGATCGGGGGTTTGTCTTTGTAACGATAGACGCGCAATTCGGTGCGGGCGATCGGATGCTGGCTGAACAGGCAACACCGGTCGAGCGTTGGTGCCTTAACCAGCATAGCAAACTGGGATCGGCCTTCCTGCAACTGCATGAACAACCGTGCCGCCGGCAAGCTCTTGCCATGCCAAAGAACCCCGGCGCGCGCGAACAGCGCCGACGCCACTTTCAACAGGGGATTGTCCGGATTGCCCTGGGTATCCACCCGGGCGGTCCACACCGACTGGTCGGGATAGGCATATTCAATCTCCGGTCGTGCTAGGTCTGGATGGGGACTTGCCCCCGGTTCCTGCTGGGCCACGACCGTCGCGGCCAGGGCAACCACTGGCGACACCGCCAAAAGTGCGGCGAGAACCAAACTGATTAGCCGTTTGGGGTGTGGGTGGGCCGAGGACAAGAGGGCGCTCCATGATTTTACCAGTCATGAAGTGGATATGAGCGAGAAGTGCCGAAAGATCAAGCGTCAATTGCCTGGTAAAGTTGGGAGCATCTAAAAATTACCCAAGCGCGTCCGCACTTTCCGGACGCTTGGTTGTTGCATTTATGTTTGGCGGGAAAATCCGGATCGATGTTATTTGATTGCGTTGGCGATCGAGGATTTCGAAGCGAAAATCGTAGAAGGTGAAAACCTGACCAATCTCCGGAATTCGCCTTGCTTCGTTGAGCACCAATCCGGCGATGGTGGAAAACTTGCTGTCCGGCAGCCGCCATTCAAATTCGCGGTTGAGATCGCGAATCGTCACCCGGCCTTCGACCACGTAGCTGCCACCGGCATCGACCACCACCCCGGGGACATTGATGTCGTGTTCATCAATGATATCGCCGACGATTTCTTCCAGGATATCTTCCAGCGTCACCAGCCCCAGCAGCGTGCCGTATTCGTCCACCACCAAGGCGACATGCTCGCGGCGGCGGCGGAAGGCCTGCAACTGGTCGAATAGGGTGGTGCTCTCGGGGATGAACCACGGTTCGGCCGCGATGGCCAGAACGTCCAGCCCTTCCATTTTGCCGCCGCAGGCGCGAACCTCGCGCAGCAGCGCCTTGGCATGAACCACGCCGACGATATTGTCCGAATCCTCGCGCCACACCGGCAGGCGGGTGAACTGGCTGTCCAGCACCGCATCCAGGATTTCGGCTGCGGGCAGATCGGCGTCGATTGTGACCAGATTGCGCCGATGAGTCATGATTCGGCCAACATCGACCTCGTTCAGGTCGAGAATCGAGCGCAGCATGGCGCGCTCTTCGCGAATTCCCTGTTCCTGGGCTTCGGCGTGGTGCAACTCGATCGCGCCGCGCAATTCCTCTTCGGTCGAAAGCAGGCCGTGAGTGTGCAATTCCACCCCGAACAACTTGAAGATGCGGCGCACAATCAGATCAACCGAGGTTGTAACTGGGGCCAGAATCACGATCAGGATTTGCACCAGCGGGGCCACGGCCAGTGAAAAACGGTCGGCAAAGTTGAGTGCATAAGTTTTGGGCAAGACTTCGGCGAAGATCAAAATCAACACCGTCATCAGTCCGGTCGCCCACCACACGCCGGCGTCGCCGATCAATTCGATCAAGGCCCCGGTAGCGATGGCCGAGGCCAGAATATTAATCGCGCTATTGCCGAGCAGCAGGGCCCCGATCACCCGCTCTTTCTTTTCGCGCAGGCGGTTGACGATGCCCGCCCGCCGGTTGCCCTCCTGCTCCAACTGGTGCATCCGGGCCCGCGAGGCTCCGGTCAGGGCGGTTTCGGAGCCGGAAAAGAAAGCCGAGGCCGTAATCAGTAACACGACGATGGAGATATCGCCCCACAGGGACATGAGCATGGTTCGATTCCGCTTAAAGGGGACCGCGGGCCAAGCCGGCTCGTGGTCCCCCATCAGATATGTCTTACAACAGCCTCACCATAACCACAGAACGTGTTCAGCAACAGGGATAATGGTGTTGGGGCAGTGGACGGTGGCTGGCCTTCAATGCCCCCTGCCAGGGGCGAGGTTCCCGCGCCTTATAACCCGCGCCTTATAACCTGCGCCTTATAACGGGAACTCTTAATTTGATGACAATGGTCGCCGCTCGCCGTATCAATTGGCCCCTGTCGCGCCCGTTCACGCCCAAGGGGAGACCCGCATGGTCGCCACCACCATCGCCGGCCTTACCATCATCGGCCCGATTCATCCAGAATATCACGCGATTCTAACTCCGGCCGCACTCGGTTTTGTGGCCGAACTCGGACGCCGGTTCGATGACGAGCGGGAACGTCTGCTCCATGTTCGGCACCAGCGCCAAGCCCTGATCGCTGCCGGCGAGAAGCCTGATTTCATTGAGGAGACCGCCGCGATTCGCGCCGGGCAATGGACGGTCGCGCCGCAGCCCCATGATTTGACCGACCGACGGGTGGAAATTACCGGTCCGGTCGAGCGCAAGATGATCATCAACGCGCTCAATTCCGGCGCGAATGTGTTCATGGCTGATTTCGAGGACAGCACCACGCCGACTTGGCACAACCTGATTCACGGCCAGATCAACCTTTATGACGCCATTCGGCGGACGATCTCGTGGCATGATCCGGCCAACGGCAAGAACTATCGGCTCAACGACCAGACCGCCGTGCTGATGGTCCGGCCGCGCGGCTGGCATCTGCCCGAACGCCATGTGACCATCGATGGCAAGCCGATCTCGGCCACTCTGTTTGATTTCGGGCTTTACTTTCATCACAACGTCAAGGCTCTGCTTTCCGGCGGCACCGGCCCTTATTTCTATTTGCCCAAGCTGGAATCTCATTTCGAGGCTCGGCTGTGGCGCGAAGTGTTTGTGGTCGCAGAACAGGCGTATGGTTTGCCCAATGGCACGATCAAGGCGACGGTTCTGATTGAAACGATTATGGCCGCGTTTGAAATGGATGAAATTCTTTATGAACTGCGCGACCATTCCGCCGGTTTGAACTGCGGGCGCTGGGATTACATCTTCAGCTTCATTAAGAAATTTCACGCCGATCCCGATGCGTTGTTGCCCGATCGCGACCAAGTGACCATGGCCAGCCCGTTTCTGGACGCCTATCGCCAGTTGGCGATCAAAACTTGCCACCGCCGCAACGCTCCGGCGATTGGCGGCATGGCCGCGTTCATTCCAGTCAAGAACGACGATGAGGCTAATGCCGTCGCCCTGGCCAAGGTGCGCGAGGACAAGGAGCGGGAGGCCGCTGCTGGTCATGACGGCACCTGGGTCGCGCATCCCGCCCTGGTTCCGGTGGCGCTGGAAGTATTCAATCGCCATATGCCCGGCCCCAACCAAATCCACCGCAAGCGGGCCGAGGTGACGGTTGTCGCCGAGGATTTGCTGCGTGTGCCGGAGGGGGTGCGCACCGAAGCCGGGCTGCGGCGCAATGTCGCGGTCGGGCTGGGTTATCTTGAATCCTGGCTGCGCGGGAATGGCTGTGTGCCGCTGTTCAATCTGATGGAAGATGCCGCCACCGCCGAAATCTGTCGGGCCCAGGTCTGGCAGTGGCTGCACCACCGTGCCACGCTCGATGACGGCCGACCGATTAGCCACGGCTTGGTCCGCCAGGTGGTTGGCGAGGAATTGGAGGCGTGGCGGGGGCGGGTGGGGACGGAAGCGTTTACCTTCGGCCGCTTTCGTGAAGCGTCGGAGTTGTTTCTGGAACTGGTTGAGAGTCCGGACTTCACCGAGTTCCTGACTCTGCCGGCTTACGAGCGGTTGCTGGTTGCTGACGGTTGATATTTTTCTTTGTTGAGTGGGTTCAGGCGGCGCAGCCAGGCGACCAGTTCGGGCAAGGCCAATCCGGCGGCGAGCGCCAGCGTCGGCATGGCCGTGATCTGATAGCGCGGAATGTTAAGGCTGATCAAAGCGTAGAACAGCAGATTGAACACTCCGGGCAGCAGCAGGACCACCGCCAGCCAGCGGCGGCGGCGGATCATCGCCACCATCGCCCAGACCAGGGCCGGCAGGCCAAACACGATCGCCTCGTCAATCCAGAGGCCGCGATAGAACACCGGTACCGTGGCCAAAACATGGGTCAGCGGACGGTCGAGAATCGCCTGCTTCAACTCGCCGTCCACCCGTTTGATCGCGGCGGCGCGGTCTAGGCCGAGTTCGGTCATCGCGCGGCTGACGCGGGGGAAATAACCGTGCTCGCCGCGATCGAAATAGCCGCCGGGTTGTTCAATTCGAAACGGACGCCACAACTCGGGTGCGAACCAACCGCGCGCCAGGCCGTCGCCGCAACCGCGAGTCCAATAGACCATGGCCACAACGTATTCGATCGGGGTCATGTGGTTGAACACCTCGCGCGTGCTCAAGGCCATGCCGCTACGGCTGTCGGTCAGGGCGAAGTCGCCGGATAGGGACCGGTTGCGCTCCATCCAGCCGCCAACCACCGCGCCGTAAACCAAGGTTGCGGCCAGGGCCGGCACCAGCACCACGCGCCGTGCCGGTTTGAGCACCGCGCCGAGGATCAGCGCCGCCGGCAGTGTCGCCAGCGCCAGAACCAGAAACACGCCCTTGACCAGGGTTAAAGCCGCCAGCGCGCCGCCGACCAGTGCGCCCCGGCCGAACCCGGGTCGGCGCGCGGCGCGGGCGATGGCCAGCAGGATCAAGCAAACCAGGAACAGGGCGAGATAATCGGAGGCGACCGAGTGGCGGGAACTGGCCGCTTGGACATTGGCCAGCAGATAGACCGCCGCTGTGGTCGCGACCGCGACCGGCAGGTTGGCCAGTCGCAGGGCTTGAAACAGGGCCAGCCCGGCGGCGGCGATCAGGCCCCCGTTCAGCCATTGGCTGGAGCGGTAGGTTGACGGCGGACACGGTGCGGTTTCCGAGGCGCAGGAGGGCCGATATTGGCCCAGCCAGGGGTCAAGCGCCATGACCCCGGCCAGGAACAAGCCATAGCCGGGTTCGCGGCCGATCGTGGGCAGGGTCGGGGTGTCGGTCGAGGCCTCGCTGAAGGTGCCATGGTGGAGCAGATGATAGGCGGCGTTGAGATAGGCCGGGCTGTCGTTGCCGAGAATCTGCGGTGGCTTCAGCGTCAGGCCATAGCCAAGCACGGCCAGCAGCGCGAGCAGGCGCACCGCCCAGCCCGGTCGTCGCCAGTTTCGGTGAGTACTGATCATCTGGCCCCAATTCCTTGGGAAAGTTCAGCATTCCGTCCCAAATAAGCTGGGTCCAGGGGTCTCTAGGCTCCTGGTGGGTCCAGGGCAAGGCCCTGGTCGGGTCGGGGAACCCCTGGGGCAAAATAGCGGCGCAGGCTGACCACCGGTCCAACCACCACCAGACCGGGCGGCGTGACCGTGGCGGCGGCGGCGGCACACTCGCCCAGCGTGGTTTCCAGCACCGTCTGGGTGGCGGTGGTGGCGTTGCACACGATCGCAACCGGCTCATTGGCCGAACGTCCACCCGCCTGGAGCCGGTGGGCGATCTCGGCCAGGTTGTGCAGGGCCATGAACAGCACCAGCACCGGTGCCCCCTTGGCCAGCGCCGCCCAATCCAAGTCCGGGACCATACCGCCGGCATCATGGCCGGTGATGAAGGTTACCGCCTGGTTGGTGTCGCGACAGGTCAGCGGAATACCGGCATAGGCCAGCCCGCCCACCGCCGAGGACACCCCGGGCAGAATGCGAAACGGAACCCCGGCTTCGACCAGGGCCAGCGCCTCTTCGGCACCACGGCCGAACATCATCGGATCGCCGCCCTTCAGCCGCAGCACTCGCCGTCCGCGCCGGGCGTGCTCGATCAGGGCAACGGTGATGTCGAACTGCTTGCACGAAGAAGGCTGCCCGCCACGCTTGCCAACATCGATCACTTCGGTTCCGGCCGCAGCCAGGGCCAGGATGCGGTTATCGATCAGCGCGTCATGCAGGATCACTTCAGCGTGGCCCAGGGCATGAACCGTATGCAGAGTCAGCAAACCGGGGTCGCCGGGACCGGCTCCGGCCAGCCACACCCAACCGGGTTGGAACTTGGGAAAGGAAAAGGCGGGAAAATCAATCACACGATCGGCTTTCAACAGGGATTGGGACTGAGACCGGGACTGCGCGGGGGGGGGGGGCGGGCGGGGTTCAGTCGATGCGTTCAAGATAGAGTTCAATCCGGCCACCGCAAGTCAAGCCGACTTCCCAGGCCTGTTCGGAACTGACGCCGAAGCGCAGCAGGCGCGGTTCGCCATCGGTTAGCACCTGTTGGGCCTGTTCGACCACCGCCGCTTCGATACAGCCGCCGGACACCGAACCGGCCATGGCACCGTCGCCGGCGATGGCCATCTGACTGCCGGCGGGGCAGGGCGAGGAACCCCAGGTGGCGATTACCGTCGCCAGCGCCACTTCGCGGCCTTGGTCACGCCAAGCCGCAGCGGTATCCAACACCATGTCGGCAAGGCGCGTGGGGGGAGTGATCATCGGCTACAACCGTCGGGCGCGGAAGTCGCGTCCAGGTGGCGGCGGGGCTGGGGGCGCGAAGGTCGGTTCCAGGCGCAGGCGGTCGCGGTCATGTCCGTCATCGTTGATCGCCGAGGCTCCGGGACGGCCGCTACGCCACCAGCGCCAGCCGGCACCGAACAGGGTGGCGAAAATCATGCCCAGAATGCCGTAGCGGGCCCAATTGGGCGGTTCGGACGCCTCGGCCAAGGGCGCACCAATAGTGCCGGTTCCGGTTTGGGTGGTTTCGGCACCGACAGCGGTACGTGGTGCCGCCATCGGCTTGGGGCCGTCGTCGCCGCCCCCCGCTCGCGATGGCGAGGGGCCGAGCGGACGAAGCGCGCTTGCGCCGAGCACGGAGTCGCCGCCGCCGCTGCTGTCCACGCGCTGAGTCGGTGCCGCGTGCGGTTTCGGCTCGATCGCGGCGGCACCGCTCGGCCGTGGCCGGTGGGTGTCGGGAGCGCCGAGGGTGTGGACCGAGGACGAGGTCGGGCGGCTCTGAAGCAAGTGTTGCGTGGTCTTGTCGTCGAGCGCGCCGGTCACCGGCAGGCCGCTCGCCTTTTGATAGGCGCTGAGTGCGGCGTGGGTCTTATCGGTCATCTGGCCGTTGGGGCGGCCGGGATCAAAGCCCTTTTCCTTAAGGACGGTCTGCGCCCACTGAAGGTCGCCGGCCCCGGCGGCCGCGGCGGGCATGGGCGTCATCCCCATCGCCACGACCACCACCACCACCACGAGCGCCAGCAGCACGGCCGCAGGAAACAAGCCTGATGTCGGCAGTGGACCGCCGCACCTGTGCGGAGTAGACTGTCGCAATCCTGAAAAGATCGAAGACACCATGCCCCCTGTCCTGACTTTTGCCCGGGCCCTTGATTTCGCCGCCCAGAAACACACCGACCAGCGCCGCAAGGGAAGCCGGGCCGAACCATACCTCAATCACCTGGCCGAAGTCGCCCGGATGTTGGCCGAAGCCACCGATGGCGAAGATTTGGCTCTGATCGTTGCCGGTCTGCTGCACGACACGGTTGAGGACACCGCCACCAGCCGCGAGGAATTGGTCCAGTTGTTCGGAACCGATGTTGCCGATTTGGTGATGGAGGTGACGGACGACAAGTCTCTGACCAAGGCCGAGCGTAAACAAGCCCAGGTGACGAAAACACCGCACAAGACGTTGCGAGCCAGAATGATCAAGCTGGCCGACAAAACCAGCAACCTGCGCGCTTTGTGTACCAGCCCGCCGCGTGGCTGGAGTGTGGAGCGGCGGTTGGAGTATTTCGATTGGGCCAAGGCGGTGGTTGCCGGCTGCCGTGGCATCAACGCCCAACTGGAACAAGGGTTTGATCGGGTATGGCACCAGGGCATGGAAGAATTGCGCGGGCTTGGGGCCGGGGTTGCTTGAGCCGTGGCTGGCCGAGGCGATTGCCGCTCATCAGGCCGGACGGCTGGCCGAGGCCGAGGCGCTCTATGGTCGGGTTCTGGCGCAGAATCCCGACCACCCCGATGCGCTGCACCTGATTGGCGTGATCGCGCTGCAAGCCGGTAATTATGCGGCGGCGGCAACCCTGATCGGGCGCGCGCTGGCTTTACGTCCCGGTTCCGGTCACGGCGAAAGCTGGGGTGAGGGCCACGCCTTGGTGGCGCTGGCTTGCAAGCACTTGGGCCGGCTTGGCGAGGCGATCGAGCACTACCGGCGATCGCTGGCGGCCCGGCCCGATCATGCCGAAACGCTGCGTAATCTGGCTCTGGCTCTCAGCGAAGCCGGCGATGGGGACGGCGCGGTCGAGGCTTTGCGTCAAGCGGTCGTGGCGGCACCTCAATCTGGCGAGTCGTTGTGCGCCTTGGGCAATGCCCTGCAAGATCGGGGTGAATTGGCGGCGGCGATTGACGGTTACCGCCGTGCGTTGGGGCTTGATTCCGGCCTGTGCGCGGCGCGGCGAAATCTGGCCACGGCGTTGCTTTACGATCCCGGTGCCGACGCTGGCACCCGTTTTGCCGCTCAACGTGCGCTGGCCATGGCGGTGTCTCCGTCTCAGTCCCTGCCGGCGCTCGCTGTGCTTGATTGCGGGCCAGAGCGGCGGTTGCGTTTGGGCTATCTCGGCTCCGATTTTCGCGAGCATCCGGTGGCGCGCAATCTGCTGCCGGTGCTGGAAGGGCATGACCGCTCCCGGTTCGAGGTCGTGCTCTATGCCGATCTGGCTCAGGGTGATGTGACCACCCAGCGCTGTCGCGATGCGGCCGATTTGTGGCGGCCGGTGGCCGGGTTGGCCGATTCAGCCGTGGCCGAACGGATTGGGGCCGACGGTATCGACATTCTGATTTGTCTGGCCGGTCACTTCGATCGCAACCGGCCGCAGGTGGCGGCGTGGCGTCCGGCATCGGTCCAGGTATCGTTTCACGATGTCGCCTCCTCGGCGATTCAAGGCATGGATTACCTGATCGCCGATCGGTTTCTGGTTCCGCGCGCGGCCGGTCTCGAACGGTTCAGCGAACGGGTGGTGCGCCTGCCAACCTTCTTTCTTCATCCGCCGTTGGCGTGCATCGCGCCGCCGGGCCCGCTGCCCGCATTGGCCGGGGATGGCGTCACCTTTGGCTGTTTCAATAACCCGGTCAAGTTGAGCGAGGCGGCGCTGTCGCTGTGGGCAAGGGTGTTGCGAGCGGTGCCCAGCTCGCGGCTGGTGTTGAAATACAAGCACTTGTTTGGCTCGGCGGCATTGGCCCGAAGGTTGCGGGCGCGGTTCGAGGCCGAAGGCGTGACCGGGGATCGACTGATTCTGAACGCCGAGCGTTTGCCGCTGGCTGACCATCTGGCGCTGTACCGTTCGATCGATATCGCCCTTGATCCGTTTCCGTTCAGCGGTTCGACCGCGAGTTTCGAAGCCCTGGCCATGGGCGTGCCGGTGGTGACACTGCCGTGGCCGTGCATGGCCGGACGCTGGACGGCGGCGATGCTGGCTCGGGTGGGCTTGGAGGGTCTGATTGCCGGTTCGGCGGATGAGTATGTCGCTATTTGTGCGCGGTTGGCCGGAGATTTGGTCGCGCTGGCACGGTTGCGGGCGGCGTTGCCGGCGCGGTTGGCGGCCTCACCGCTATGTGACGCCCGCGCCCGAACCCGTCAGTTGGAGCGGGTTTATCGGGCGCTGTGGCGGCGGGCGGTGAAGGGTGATACTCTTAAATAAAGTGGGTCCAGGGGCCTTCAGGCTCCTGGTGGGTCCAGGGCAAGGCCCTGGTCGCCGAAGGCAAAGCAAGTCAAAGTTGTTAGCTTTATGGTATTGCTTTCGGGTCGGACATGAAGGGGAGCGACGACGATGACCATGGATAATGTGTTAGCAGATTTGGATGGATTTTACGTGGTGAATTACTTTACGGATTTGGATCTTCCCCCGGGTTCCTACGAGTATGCCAAGGGCTATTTTGTTGTAAAAGATGGGCAGCTTGTCGGCCTTGATCTGGGAGGATGCACTTTATCGGGAACGGTAGCGGTCAATTCCGAGGGTGATGTCGCGCATCTCTCCGTGCTAACCGATCCGCGTACCGGGAAACCGGGGTCGCTGGTGTTCCTTGATGATGGTTCCACAGGCCGCGAACCCGTTCAGCGTAATGTGATCTTGAAGATTACGGACGTGAATGGCAAGTTAGTGCTAAGCGGGACCGGGCCGATCGGGCCTGGAAAAGTCTCAGTCAATGCGCAAAGAGTGGCGAGGTTAGGCGATGCGAACTTTTGACCTGAGGGTGGTTCAGCGCGCGCTTCGGCATCAGCTCGAAGCCACCGAGGATTTGTTTGAAGTCATTGATAGTCTGAAGGCTGTTCGGAAAGGTTTGGATCCCGATAAGCAGTCAGAGATTGATACCATCGTCAGCCGGCTGTCAACCGCAAGCATCCGGATTGTAGATAGCGCTGGCGATGTGAGTGATGATCTTCAGCGGTTCATGCAATGACAGATATTATTGAAAGCGTTAGCAGTGCGCGGCGCAAAAGCAAAGCCATATTAATGGCAAACGAGCAGAAGGATATTGCACCGAAAGAAATGGTCCCTCTAACTGATCAGGTTCGCGCGCATACAACCCGGAACGTAACCTGGGTGTATGGTTTCAGTATTGTATTTATCGGCCTGCTGATATTTTTCGAAGGTTGGTTTGCAAATGACTTCCATCAGTCGGCAGAAGACTTTCTAGAGGTGATTAAGATTGCCGTGCTGCCGGTGGTCACATTTGTTCTTGGGCGTTATTTTGGCACCGCCAATCGCTAGGTTCCAATGATCTTGGCTGAATGAAGGAGTGTTCCATGCCTACGCCTATCCATATCCTTGGTTTTTCCGGCAGTCTGCGTCGGGGATCCTGCAACTCCGCCCTGTTGCGGGTTGCCGCCGGTGTGCTGCCGGAAAAGGTGACGCTGGAGATTTATGATTTGGCGTCGATCCCGCTCTACAACGGCGATTTGGAAAGCGAAGGCCTGCCGGTTGCGGTGCTGGAATTTCGCGCCCGGATCAAGGCCGCCGATGCGTTGCTGGTCGCGACTCCGGAATATAACTATTCAATTCCGGGCGTGCTTAAAAATGCGATCGACTGGGCCTCGCGACCGCCGGAGCAGCCGTTTGATGGCAAGCCGTTGGCGATGATGGGCACTGCCGGCGGTCTGGGGGGGGCGCGGGCCCAATATCATTTGCGTCAGGTTCTGGTTTGTTTGAACGCTCACGCGCTGAATAAGCCAGAGGTGCAGATTCCGCGCGCCTGGGAGAAGTTCGACCAGAACGGGACTCCGACCGATCCGGAAATCGCCAAGTCGGTGGCCTCGCTGGTGCAGGCGCTGGCTGGCTGGACCCGGACTTTGCGTGGTGAAGGGTGAGTTTGGTGCAAGTGGGGGAAGGTCGCCGTTGGCTGGGGGTAATTCTGGCCGGCGGCCAAGGTACCCGGTTGGCGGCGCTCAATTTGGGGTTGCCGAAGCCGATGTTGCCTTTGGCTGGGCGACCGTTGGTGGAACATATCGCCGGCTGGCTGTTGCGTGCGCTGCCAAAAGTGGTGGTTCTGGCCGGACGCAATCAACCGATTTTCGATCATTTCGCCGGTCACGACCGGATTGAACCGTTGGCCCATGATCCGGCCGGCACCGGCGGCGATGTGCTGGCGCTGGCCCGATCCAACCCCGCGACCACACTCGTTGTGTGTAACGCCGATACGGTCAACGATCTGGATCTGGCTGCGGTGCTGGCGGCGCATTTGACTCGTTCACCCTCGGTCGGCGCGACGCTGGTTGTGACCCGCTCCGCCGAGGCGCAATATGCCGGAGCGATCGCGGTTGACCAGAGCGGGCGGGTGATTCGTTCGTTTGAAGACGGG
The DNA here is from genome assembly GCA_963575695.1 of uncultured Gammaproteobacteria bacterium. Classification (GTDB taxonomy): domain Bacteria; phylum Pseudomonadota; class Alphaproteobacteria; order Azospirillales; family Azospirillaceae; genus CAUYTZ01. The sequence goes on from CAUYTZ010000334.1 coordinate 28,668, forward strand.
CAGGGCGGGCCACGGCCGCAGCCGGGAGCGGCGTGGCAGGGTTCCAGCACCGGTGTGTTGGTTGTCGATACGGCGTTGTTGGCTGACTTGTCCTTTTCTGGCGACACGGTGTCGCTAGAACGGCAGGTGATACCGGCCCTGATTGAACGGGGACAGGTGTTTGCCTGCGATAACGGCCAGCGGTTGTGCCTGGATATCGGCTTGCCTGAAACCTATCCCCACCTGATCAATCGGGCCGGGGCGGCGTTGGCGGCACTGGGACGGCACTGGGACGGCGTTGGGGGCTCGCATCTGGAGCGGAGCGAATGATCAGGGTTTTGTTTGTGTGTACTGGCAACATCTGCCGCTCACCCACCGCCGAAGGCGTGTTTCGCCATCAGGTCGCACAGGCTGGACTGGAACGGCGAATCGAGGCCGATTCTGTCGGCACCCGCGCCTATCACATCGGCCAGCCGCCTGACCCGCGCACCGTGGCCGCCGCTCTGGTTCGTGGCTACGATTTGGCCGGGCTGCGCGGTCGCCAGATCGTAGCCGCCGATTTTGACCGCTTTGATCTGGTGCTGGCGTTGGATGTCGATCACCGCGATGAATTGCGCCAGATCGCCCCCCCACAGCGGCGGGAGCGCGTGCGCCTGCTGCTGGATTTCGCACCAGAAACCGGCCATCGTTCCGTACCGGACCCGTATTATGGCGGGCCGGAAGGGTTTGATTTGGTGCTCGATCTGGTCGAAGCCGCCTCACGCGGGTTGCTCGCCCATCTGCGTGAGCAAGCGGGGGCACACTGACAGAGGCACCTTAACCCGCCTCCCAATCCAGACAGTGTTCCGTTCAGCCCCGATTCGGCTTACCTCGTCCCGAGAGTAGTGCCCGCAAATCGATCAACGTTTGCACCGCCGCCTTGATTTCCCGCCGCTGGTCGTCGCGCAGCCCCTGTAGCGGCGGCTCGGCCTCGGTCTCGGCCTCGTCCTCCCCATCGTCTTCAAGCAGGTCGGCAGGCAATTCCTGGGGTTCATTCTCCGGTTCCTGATCGGCAGCGGGACCGCCCGGCGGCAACGCGCCATCAAGCCCGCGCGAATCCCGTAGGAGTCGCTGGACACCCTTGATGGTGTAGCCTTCGCTGTACAGGAAGGCGCGGATGCGCTGTAGCAGGGCGACATCTTCCGGCCGGTAGTACCGTCGGCCGCCACCGCGCTTGAGCGGACGCACCTGGGGAAATTTGGTTTCCCAGAAGCGCAGCACATGCTGGGGGACATCCAGCTCCTCCGCCACCTCACCGATGGTGCGGAAGGCGGAGGCGGACTTGACCAATCCCCTTGGTCTGTCCGACGGATCATCCGGGGCTGGCATCATTACTGGCCACCAACCTGTTCATCGGCCAAACCTTCATTGATCCGGTTTTTAAGAACATGGCTGGCGCGAAACACCAGCACGCGCCGTGGCAGGATTGGAACCTCTTCCCCGGTCTTGGGATTGCGGCCAACGCGCTCCCCCTTTTGTCGCACCGAGAAACTGCCAAAAGCCGAGATCTTGACCATCTCACCTTGAGCCAGCGCGGTGGAGATTTCGTTGAGAATCCCTTCAACCAAATCTGCGGACTCGTTTCGCGATAGGCCTACTTCTTGGTAGACCGCCTCACTCAATTGCGCACGGGTGACTGTTTTCTGGGTCATCGCAGATCTTCCCCCCCTTTTTCCGGCCGGCAACCGTACTCCGCCCTAGGAACCCCGTCAATTCAAAAGCTTGTTAACTTTGTACGAAGTGGCGGATGAAGCACACCCAGCCCTGCGTCGTGTCCGGCGGCGCTTGGTTTTCGCGCTTGGGTCTGTTAAATCCAAGCCGGTCTTTACCCTTTGACGAAAGCGTCGCTCATGCGCAGCTTTATCGCCGATGACGGCGAAACGATTCATGTCCGCGTTACCGGCCATGGCCCGCCGGTGGTTCTGGTCCATCAATGGGCTGCGGACCACACCGTATGGGGCGAGATTCCCCTGGCCTTGTCTGGCGAGTTTACCGTCTATTGCTGGGATGCGCGGGGCCATGGCAGCCATCCGCGCACGCCGGAGGTCTTCCCGCCGCTGGTCGGGCGTATGGCTCGGGATCTGCGCAATCTGATCGAGTTTTTCCGCCTCGACCGGCCGCTGGTGGTTGGACATTCGATGGGCGCGCTGACTCTGTGGGAATTCATCGGCCGCTATGGCTGCGGTCGTCTGGGCAAGGTCTGCTTCATCGATCAGTCACCACGGTTGTTGACCGACGAACAGTGGCAGTTTGGTATCTATGGTGATTTTTCATCGCAACGGAACGCGGCATTTATCGACAGTATGCGGCGGGATTTTCCGGAAACGGTGCTGCGTTTGGTCGCCGATGGCAAGAATCCGCGTGCGACCATGCAATATCAAAGCCAGTCACGCGGGATGCAGAAGCTGCGTGAGGCGCTGGCCAAGTTGGATTCTGAACCTCTAATTACGTGTTGGGAGAGTCTGCTTGAGGCCGATTACCGGGCTGTGCTTCCTGAAATTTCAATTCCGACGCTACTGATTTATGGTTCACTCAGTAACTATTATAGCGCGGAGACCGCCAACTGGGTGAATCAGGCGATTCCCGGCTCGGTACTGTATTTTTACGATAATGCCGACCACTCGCCCCATCAGGCCTATCCGGAACGGTTCGTTCATGATCTGCGTGTGTTCGCCCACAATTGACCCACCGGTTTAAGGTATCGTTTCTTCTGGTCGAACCGGCAGATAGGGTTCGTCGGCCTGATCCTCCGGAGCGGCTTCGGCCGACGGTTCCGGCTGGTACCAACCCGGAGGTGGCTTGGCTTCCTGGCGCGGCTTGGTCCGGTCGCGCTTACGCTGCGGCTCGGCGAGCGGACTTCCGCCGGTTAGGGCCGCCATACCGGCGCGGCCGGGGTGAGGTGAGGAGCCGGTGAAGGCGGGCTGTCCGTTGCTGGTGCCGGTTGCGGTGGTCATGCTGGGCGGGTCGCGTTCAAGCAGCGGTTGCAGGGCCGGAGCCAGTGACTTCAGCAACTGGGCGACCAGGGCGCTGGTAAAATGGTAGTCGTCGGCATCCTCGCCATGAACATGGGCGGTGACGGTGCCGAAGAAGCGGTCGCCGATAAAGAACACGAAGGTCGCCGAGCGGTTGACGGCAATGGATTCGATCAGGCCGCCGCCGGCTCCGTGGCGCTCAAAGCGGTGGTCGCCGGTGCCGGTCTTGCCGCCGACCGGCATAATCTCGCCGTCCTTGTCCTTGAACACGCCATAGGCGCGGTGCGCGGTGCCGTGTTCGACCACATCCAGCAGTGCCTTGCGTGCGGTTTGGGCCACTTCAGCCGGCATGATCCGTTCCGGGGCCGCGAGCCCGAGCCCAACCACGGTTTCATAGGGTGTACCTGCCGCGAAATGTAGCCGGCGCAGACGTACGACCGGCAAGCGTACACCATCATTGAGCAAAATGCCCATCAGTTCGGCCAGCGCCGCCGGGCGGTCGGCCGAACTGCCGATCGCGGTCGCCAGCGACGGCACCAGAGTGGGAAACGGGTAGCCAACCCTCCGCCAAGCGGCGGTCAGGCGCTTGAATCCCTGCTCTTCCAACTCGATCCGAATGCGGGTGTTCTGCGCCGCCTGGCCTTTCTTGAACAACCAAGCATAGCTGTCGCGTCTGGCGTCGGCGCTGGCTTCCAGCACTTCAGAGAACTTGGCCTCCGGGTGTTGTTGCAGATAGGCCGCCAGCCACAATTCCAGCGGGTGCAGGCGCGCGACATAGCCCAGATCGCCAAGCGGGAACTTGCCCGGCGCAAACTGGTGAAAGAACTTGTCAATCGCGCCGTCATCAACCCGCGCGCCTTCCCCTTCCATCCGGTTGCGAACGAACGCCGCCATTTCATCACGGTCGGCATTGGGGCGCACGGTGCGGAACGCCGCCGCCAGCCGGGCCGGAATTGGCCGGACATGCTCGCCGACGATCTCTAGCGCCTCATCTGGAGTCTTGCCCTTGTAATCACGATAGAATTTTTGCAGGAAGCCGCCGCCCTCGCGTGCGGCGAACCGTTCCAGGTAATTCTGGCGCGCGGGATGGTCAGGCTCGCTCAACAAATCGTCGGCGTCTTCCTCGGCTTGGGCGATGTAGTAATGGACGACATCACGCATCACCCGAATGAAGACCAGATTGACCGAATGGCGCAGCCCTTCGGCGACCGACATCGAACCGCCGTGTTTATTATCGAAGTTCTCGAAGGTGTGCAGGCCGCCGCCGGTGAAGAACTGCTCACCCGGACTTCCGGAATAATGCCGAGCCATCGCCGCTTCCAGAATATCGCGCAACTCGCGGCTGGCTCCGGGCCGAGACAGCCAGGTCGCAACCCAGGTGGTCAGGGTGTCGGGGTCGTCGTCGGCGATTTCCCGAACCTCGGCACGCGGCAGGTTGACCATGCGCGCGTGCTGCTCGGCGATGATTTCCAGGTAACTAACCAGCGTCCGCAGCTTGGCGGTTGAACCCAGGTCCAGCTTGGCCCCTTCGTTGATGTCCATCGGCTGGTCGAGGTTGTCGGCCTGAACCAGGACATAGTTCGCCTCCGGGCCGCGTTCGCACAGGGTCAGGCTATAGATCACATTATCCGGATCATTGGCCGTGGTCAGCAGCCGCTCCCCGACCAGCCCGGCCGCTTTGAGGAATTCCGGATTATGCAGGCGTGACAGGGCATCGACCACCCGGCGCTGAGTCGGGCCGTCCAGGGTGCTGTCGGCGGTCAGGTCGATGCGGTCCAACTGATAGAGGCCGCCCAGGCCAAGCATGGTCATCAGCCGCGCACGCAGGGCGTTGGGCGCCTTGGCCCCGATGAAGGATGAAGTTTGACTGATTGGTGGCGGCTCGTCACGAATCGACAGCCGCACCCGCAGTGCGTCGTCACGCAGGGCTTCATCGATAATGCCGGAGGTGTAGAGCAGGCGTAGGTAGGTGTCGGTCAGCGTTGACAGCGCGCCGCGGTCGGCGGTCAAGTAATAAGATGGTCGGCGCTGGGCCAGCAACAGACTGAGCGCCTGCTTGAAGGCCATGGCTCGGGTGGTGCGGGCGCGGGGATCGGTCGGCGTGGTTTCGCTCAGAACCTTACCCAAGGAGGCGATATCGGTGCCGTACCACGCCCACAGCCCGTCACCCAGTCCGTTGACCTCACCAATGCCGGAGCGCGCGGTTAGCGGCGTGGAATTGAGGTAATCGACCACGATCCGGTGCCGTGCGGCTGAGGTGTCCGGCCCATCCATATAGGCGCGCAGGCTGGCGGTCAGCATCTGGCGCAGCTTTTCTACCGGGCCACCGGTCTGGCCATCGGGAGAATGGCGGAATTTTTCAATCTGGGTGGCGAGCGTGCTGCCGCCGGCCGCGCGCGTGCCGGGACGAATCAGCTTCAGCGGCAGCATGGCCAGCGCGGCGAAGAAGCGGTCCCATTCCACCGCTGGATTGCGCAACACCTCACTGCGATCCAGCAGTTCACGGTTTTCAATGAACAGCAGCGTCTCGATCACCAGCTTGGGAATGTCTTCGAAGCGGTCGAAGACTCGTTCCGGATAGCGGGAGGCATAAAGCATGTCGCCATTGCGGTCGCGCAGAGTGATTCCGGCGCGAGTCTTCTCGCGATAGACGGCGAAACCGCCGATGGCCATGAAGCGATCGAACGCGTGCGACAGCCGCGCCTGTAACTCGATCGCATAACCTTCGCGGGCCAGCGCGGCCAGGAACTTAGGCAGACCGACATAGCCCAGCCGTTCATCATAGGGGCCGTATTTGGGAAAACGCGGATTGGGTGCCGGACCATCGCGCAGCTCAAACGAAACCCCACGGGCATAGGCCGACAGGAATCGGGCCTGAAGCTCCGAAGTTTCCATCTCGATCGCCAGCCGCTGGCCCAGCCAGACTCCACCCGCCATCAGGGCCAGCAACACCGTACCGCCCAGCAACCGCCGCCACAGCCGCCTGTTCATGTCGCTCCGTTCGCTACCAACTTGCCGCCCAAACTGCCCCCCAAACTGGCGGACGATCATACGCCAAGCGCCGGCGTTTCGCCTCATCCTTTTGCCCAAGGGGATAAAGTCTTCCGTGGCGGTCGGCGTTGATGTAAATCGCTTGACATTGCTGCCAACATTTCATATTTCAAAGCCCTCGCGCCGGGGCGGAGTAGCTCAGCTGGTCAGAGCAGAGGAATCATAATCCTTGTGTCGGGGGTTCAAATCCCTCCTCCGCTACCAGTTAAAAAGGCCGTCAACCCAATCGGTTGGCGGCTTTTTTGTTGCGCCAGAAGCGGGAAAATAGGCGGTGATGCCTATCCGTGCAATTCATTGATTTTGCTTGGCTTGATATGAATTCCGCGCTCTCCGTGGCACAGCGATGGCACAAAGACAGCCGAGCCTGAACCGTCTCCGGTCCCAGGGGAATGGTGCGCCGGCTTTGTCGGCTTTTCGGTGGTCCCAGTTGCTGATAGCCATCTGCCCGCTGGGTGACTGTGACCGCTGGGGATGCGCCGGACAAGGTGAGGTTGACCCTGGTTAGGCCGCGCAATTCCGATGCGCGCAAGCCGGCATAGATCATCAGTCGGATTGCTGCTGGCGCTGGTCGAAGACGCGGGAGATAAGGTTAATGTGGTTGTGTCTCGGTCCATGATCCGGGTTTCGGCCGGGTACAACGCCATCACCTCCAAAGTGATCGATGGCGAATTTCCCGATTACGGCCGGATCATTCCGGCCAAATCGGCGGCGACGCTGTCGGTTGACGCGGATGATCTGGCGGCGGCCGCCTTGCGGGTCGGGGCGGTGACCAGCGAACGCGGCCATGCGATCAAGTTGACGCTCAGTAAAGGCACCATCGTGGTCAGCGCCCAAAATCTGGAGGGCGGGACCGGAACCGATGAAATCGACGGCGACTATCGGGGCGTTATGGCCACCGCCGTCGAAATCGGAATCAACAGCCGCTATCTGGCCGACGTGTTGGGGCAAATCAGCGGCGAAGTCGAAATCGGCTTAGGCGATGAAAAAACCGCGTTGGCGTTCCGGTCGCGGCAAGATCCGGACGCGTTCTATCTGGTTATGCCGGTGAGGGTGTGAACGCCATGGCCGCGTCGTCGGTTCAACTCCCCCGGCTCGATCTGGGCGGGCGGCTGGCCCCACCGGCAGGGATGGCTCAGAGGCCCACCGCCTTGCGCAGCGTCTCGTTGATCCGGGATTGCCACCCCGGCCCGGCGGCCTTGAAATATGCCAGCACGTCCGGATCAAGCCGGATATTGACCGGTCGCTTTGGGTTTTCGAGCTTCGGGCGTCCTCTTTTGCGCGTTCTGGCGCGCTCGAACCATTCGTCTGTCAGTTCAAAGGTATCCGGATCGGAGGCGATTCCGGCGTTGATGGTGGCATCCTCCTCTGGCGTGATGGTCGCCAACGATGCCATCGCACGGCGACGGGCCTCGTCAAATGTGTCGGACATACCGGCGGGTCTCCCTTGGATTAGCCTTCCGCAGGCTGATGATTCGTTGCCCACCGTCACGGTTCGTCCAGATCATGACATGCAGGCGCTGGCCAATGAATCCAAGCGAAACGAACCGCGCTTCCTGGTAATCGGCCCGATCGTCGAGTTCGGTCATGGCCGTTCCCCACTCAAACGCCGCAACGTCGGCGAAATCAACGCCATGTTTGGCGAGGTTAACGGCGCGCTTGGTTTCGTCCCATATGATCATGGGTATAAATGTATACACGGAAATGCCGGAAATCAAACCGTTTTTGTAGATACAAGTTTTGTGCGCTTGACACCCGCCGTCGGGCGTCAGATCATGTCGGCTTGGCCAAAGTGCTTTGATCCAATCTTCAAAACAGCGTGCGAAAAGAACAGGATCGACGCGGTTTACCAACGTGCGCAACCAGCGTTGGCAGGGTATGCCAAAATAGAATGGCGAAAACTTCTTTAAGAAATCCAGATGATCCTCGCCCCATGCTACAATATCTTCAAAGTCATCGCATGACGATATCGTTGCACAAGTTAAAAGCAGGAGCCCTTCTGATAGCGGGTACATAACACGCCATGCTTCGCGATCGTCGTCAATCTGGGAAAAATGCTTCAGAAGCAAGGCCAATCGTGCACGGGGCATCTCTTCGTCAGTCAGCAGGGCGTTGGTCTCGGTCATGGTTGGTCTCCAGTGCGAATCAGCACCGAGAACGAATTATGTCCCGCTTGTCAAGGCAATTCATTTCGTTAACCTGAGTTCCTTGCCGTGCACGATTATCCGGAGAGCGGGACTCCCGAGCACAAATATAGTAGTCTACCCCTCGCCCGATCCTCGCCCCGGCAGGTCCAATGCGCTTCCTCAATCCCAAGACCGACTACGCCTTCAAGAAGATATTCGGTTCAGACGCCAGTCGGGACATTCTGATCAGTTTCCTCAATGCCATCCTTGATCTTACCGGCGAAGCGGTGATCGTCGATGTCACTATTGTCGATCCTCGTCTTGCGC
>CAUYTZ010000335.1:0-1169 GCA_963575695.1 uncultured Gammaproteobacteria bacterium
GGAAAACAGTCGGCTCAAGCAGCGTCTGGAGCGAGCGGAGGCGATCATTGACCTCCAAAAAAAAGTGGCGGAATTGCTGGGGACGCCGCTGGCCGCGATCGACAGCGACGGCAAGATTTGATGGCCGCGATCACAGCGCAAGCGGCGCCGGGCCAGACCAAGGCCGCCTGTGCGGCTTTGGGCGTGGCGCGCTCCAGTTTCTATCGTCGACGTACGCATTTGGCGCGGCCGGCGGCTGAACCCCGCCCCAGGCCCCGCCCGGACCGAGCCTTGACCACCGCCGAACGAGAGGCCGTGCTTGAGGTGATGCGCGAACCGCGTTTTGTTGATTTGGCCCCGGCGGAAATCTACGCCAGCCTGCTTGACCAAGACGTCTATCTCTGTTCAATCCGAACCATGTATCGTATCCTGAACGAAAATAACGAAGTCAGGGAGCGGCGGAATCAGCTCCGCCATCCTGAATATAAAAAGCCTGAGCTGCTGGCGGAAGGTCCTAATAAAGTCTGGTCATGGGATATAACCAAGCTGATGGGACCGGCAAAATGGACCTATTTCTACCTCTACGTCATCATCGACATCTTCAGTCGGCGGATCGTCGGCTGGTGTATTGCCGATGCCGAAAACGCCGCTCTGTTCAAAATGCTGTTCGATGACGCTTTTACCAAACACCAGGTTCCGCCCGGCCAACTCACGCTCCATGCCGATCGCGGCGCGCCGATGAAGGCCAAAGTCACCGCTCAATTGCTGGCTGATCTGGGAGTGACAAAATCCCACAGCCGGCCGTACGTCTCAAACGACAACCCGTTTTCTGAAAGCCACTTCAAGACATTGAAGTATCAGCCAAAGTTTCCAACACGATTCGGCTGCATCGAAGACGCGAAAGCATTTTGCCGGGACTTCTTTTCCTGGTACAATCAGGATCATCATCATGTCGGCATTGGCCTTATGACGCCAGACCAAGTTCATTACGGGCAAGCCGACGCCGTTTACGCCGCTCGCCAGCACGTTCTTGACATCGCCTTCCAGAAAAATCCCGAGCGCTTCGTGAAAAAAGCCCCACAGCCGCCCGCAAAACCAACCGCGGCTTGGATCAATCCGCCGCTCAAAACGGCAAACGCCCAAGCTTAAATTACACAGCACCCTGTCTCAAAATCGTTGACACGTTCCGC
>CAUYTZ010000336.1:0-1557 GCA_963575695.1 uncultured Gammaproteobacteria bacterium
GCCCCGTTGCGCCCTGGTGCCGCGTCCCGATCTGCGGGGCCGGCGTCTGCTGGTGGTGGACGACAACGACAACGCGCGCCTCGTTCTGGTCGATTTGCTGACCACGATGTTGTTCAAGGTTGACGCGGCCGCCTCTGGGGCCGAGGCCATCGTCGCCATCAGGGATGCCGCAGCAAGCGATCCGTATGAAGTGGTCTTTCTGGACTGGCAGATGCCGGGTATGGATGGGTTGGAGGCCGCCACCACAATCCGGGCCCTTGGGCTGTCGAAACCGCCGCACCAGATTATGGTCAGCGCCTATGGTCGGGAGGAAATGCGCAAAGGGGCCACGGCTGCCGGCATTGAGGAGGTGCTGGTCAAACCGGTCAGTCCATCGGCGCTGTTCGACTGCGTCATGCGTGCCCTTGGTGCCGAGAATGAGAGCGAGGTGACTGGCGAAGGGGAAGATACGGCCCGGCTCACGCTCGACCTGGCCGACCTGTACGGGGCCCGGGTTCTGCTGGTGGAAGACAACGACCTCAATCAGCAGGTGGCGTCCGAATTGCTGGCCGATGCCGGCCTGGTCGTGGAGATCGCCGAGAATGGCCGGATCGCGGTCGGGATGGTTCAGGCGAAGCCCTATGATATCATCTTGATGGACATGCAGATGCCGGTGATGGACGGCGTCACCGCCACCGTCGAGATCCGCAAGTTGGGTTTTGCCGCCGTGCCGATCGTCGCCATGACCGCCAACGCCATGCAGGTCGATCGCGATCGATGCGCGGACGCCGGAATGAACGACTATTTGGCCAAACCGATCGATCCCGATGCTTTGTTCGCGGCGCTGCGTAAGTGGGTGAAGCCGCGTGCCCCGGCTCAACCCCCGGCTCACCCCCCGACACAGCCATTAGTCGTGTCCACGTCCACTGTGGCCGTTCCGACCGACATTCCGGGGTTGGACAGTGCGGCGGGCATGAAGCGGGTTCTGGGTAAGACTAAGCTGTATTTGGACATGCTGCGTAAGTTCCTGGCGGGACAGGCCAATGCCGTTTCAGCCATCCATGCCGCGCTCGACGCGGGCGATGTCGCCGGTGCCGAGCGGATGGCCCACACCTTGAAGGGGACCGCCGGCAATATCGGGGCGGTTGCGATCCAGGAGGCCGCCGATAGGCTGGAAACAGCCATCCGCGAAGGCAAGCCCCGGCCCGAGATCGAGGCCGAACTTGAGGCGATCGCCCCGCCGCTGGCCGAATTGCTGAGGCGGCTGGCCAACCATATCGGCACAGCCCAAACCGCTGTCACTGTCGCGATCGATGCCGACCTGCTGAAGCAGGTTTGCGACCGTCTTTCAGTCCTGCTGGCCGACAATGATCCCGAAGCCGAAGAGGTCATAGAGACCCATGGCAATCTCTTGAAGGCGGGATTCCCGGATCGGTACGACGAAATCTCCGGTTACATCCGGAACTTTGACTTTGACATCGCCTTGGAACGACTGACCGCAGCCATGGCGGCAAGACGGGGGCCGTCTCAGCCGATTCAAGCTATTTCGTCTACTGGTTCTACTGGTTCTGCTGGGCC
>CAUYTZ010000337.1:0-2149 GCA_963575695.1 uncultured Gammaproteobacteria bacterium
GGCATGGCGTTCGCGCCGCTCGAACTGCGACACCGCTTCACCATCCCAGTTCAAGCCCAACCACGACAGACCATCGAGAATCGCGGTGACTGCGGCCTCGGTCGAGCGGGCGCGGTCGGTGTCTTCGATTCGCAGCAAAAAAGTCCCACCGTGGTGACGGGCGAACAGCCAGTTGAACAGAGCGGTGCGGGCCCCGCCGATGTGCAGGAAGCCGGTGGGGGAGGGCGCAAAGCGGGTAACGACGGTCATGGGGTATCCAAGGGGGGCAAAATGGGGCAAAATAAGCGGGTCCAGGGGGAGCGCCCTTGGTTGCCAGAGGCTCGGGTAGCATAGCATTCACGCATACGCATATGCATGACATATACACATGCCTTCGGCGACCAGGGGTTCCACCCCGGCTGGGGCCTTAAGGCCCCAGACCCCATTTCTTAAGGAAGACGGCCATGACCCGAGAGCAAGCCCTGGACATGATTCGTGCCGTGGTTGGTGCCAAAGGCTGGCTGGATCGGGCCGAAGAAATGGCCCCCTACTTGACCGAATATCGGGGCCGTTTTCGTGGTGCCGCCGCCGCCGTGGTTCGTCCGGCGACCACCACCGAAGTGGCGGAGGTGGTGCGGCTGTGTGCTGAAGCTCAAATTCCGATTGTTCCTCAAAGCGGCAACACCAGCCTGGTCGGCGGCTCGATCCCGTTTGAAACCGGCAGCGATCTGGTCCTGAGCCTGTCGCGCCTGAACCGGATCAGAAACATCGATCCGCTCAACTACACCATGACCGTCGAAGCTGGCTGCATCTTGAAAACGGTGCAGGACGCGGCTGAAGAGGCCGATCGGTTGTTTCCGCTTAGTTTCGGTGCCGAAGGCTCGTGCCAGATCGGCGGCTGCCTGTCCAGTAACGCCGGCGGTATGCTTACCCTGCGCTATGGCAACACCCGCGACCTCATTCTCGGCCTGGAGGTGGTGCTGCCTGATGGTCGGGTGTGGGAAGGCCTGCGTCGGTTGCGCAAGGACAACACCGGCTATGACTTGAAACACCTGTTCATTGGCGCCGAAGGTACGCTAGGCGTGGTCACGGCCGCAGTCCTCAAACTCTTTCCGCGACCGAAACAAACTGCCTCAGCCTTCGTTGCGGTTCCCGATCCAGCCGCGGCGGTCGGGCTGTTGTCGCATCTGCGCGCGACTCTGGGCGACGTGGTTTCGGCGTTTGAGCTGATTCCGCGTCGCGGATTGGATTTCGCCCTGCGCCATGTTCCCGGCACGGTCGATCCGCTCCAGGATCAGCATGGCTGGTATGTGTTGATCGAAGCCGGGGCTGGAACCCATGCCGGCGACCTGGGTGCCGGGATCGAGGATTCTCTGGGCGCGGCGATCGAAGCCGGACTGGTCACGGACGGGACCATCGCCGCCAGTGTCAAGGAGGCTCAGGCCTATCGTTTTATTCGTGAAGCGATCGTCGAAGCACAGAAATTCGAGGGGGGGTCGATCAAGCACGACGTTTCGGTCCCGGTTTCAAGGGTGGCGGAGTTCATCTCCCGTGCCACGGCGGAGGTAGAACGGCTGGTGCCGGGGATCAGGCCGGTGCCGTTCGGCCACGTTGGCGACGGCAACATTCACTTTAACCTCAATCAGCCGGAAGCGGCCGAGACGGCGGCGTTCATGGCCCGCTGGGACGAAATTCAGACTGCGGTGCATGATATCGTGTTGGCGCTGGAGGGTTCGATCAGTGCCGAACACGGCATCGGCCGGATCAAGCGTGATGAACTGGTGCGGACCAAGGGCGCGGTCGAGTTGGAACTGATGAAGCGGATCAAGCGCGCCTTCGACCCGGAGTCGCTGATGAATCCAGACAAGGTGCTGGTTCCGTAACGAAAGCGGGTCCAGCGGGTCCAGGGGCCTCCAGGCTCCTGGTGGGGCCAGGGCAAAGCCCTGATTGCCGAAGGCCTGTTTGGTTAAGCCAAGACATCCAGCAGCTTACGGGTCATGTCGCCGGCAACATTCATCACCTTGGCGTTCGCCGCGAATTCGGTCTTGGCCTGAAGCAGGCTAACGATCACCGCCGGGTCCATATTGCCCTGGGCAACCGCCTCGGCTGTCGCCTGGGCCTTTTCTGTGGTCTTGCGCAACCCTTCCATGGCCGACGCCATCGGCCCGGT
>CAUYTZ010000338.1:0-1354 GCA_963575695.1 uncultured Gammaproteobacteria bacterium
GGCGGGCCGGAGTCCTTGGCCCGCTCGCGCAGGTCATGGGCGGCGGCGGAACGGGCGGCGGCATCGACCGCGGTGTCGAGCGGCCGGACCAGCAGCCGCACGCCCTCGCGGCACAGTCAGCCAGTGGGGTTCACGTGGGCCAAGTTGAGCCGGATCATGGCAACGCTCCTTCAAGCGTAAGTTTCGATGTCATTCTTCAGTGTGGCGGTGACGAAGGCGCCCGATGCCGGCTTGGCCGCCTGCCAGTTATAGCGGGCCTCGATTCCGCCCGGCCCGCTGATCGGATTCTTGGCTTTGGGCAGGTAGACCGCGGGCAGATCGAACAGCAGCGAGTGGTCGGCGTCGATGATCCAGCCCAGAGTGAGCGCCACCGGCGTGCCGGCGCTGGCGGCGTTGAGCAGGATGGTGTCTGCGAACCGGACGCTGATCTGGCCGGTGCAGGCCGCCACTCCGAGGTCGCAGCCATCGATCTTGCCGTCGTTGCGGATGGTGCGCACCGCTGAGAGCTTGTTGGCGTAGGTCAACTCACCGCCGGTGACGTTGCCCAGCGCCGCGCCGTCTTTGCGCACCACGCCCATCGCCTGCTGGAAGCGGCGCAGCACCCGGCTGGTGGGTGTGCCTCCGGCCGACGCGGCGGTGTCGGCTTCGCGCCTCAAGCGATCACCGCGACCGTGGCGTTCGCTTTTCCCGAAGTCGCCCACGGAAACTTGATGCTGTCCACCATGCAGCCGGTATTCAGAAAATACCGCGGCACGTCGGGCATGCCGATTTCCAGCGCCAGGGACGGCAACGTGGTCGCTCCGCTGGCGAAGACATGGGTGAACGCGGGCGCGGTGCCCGAGGTCACCGGCGGCCCGAACAGTCCGCGCAACCACAGGCCCCAAGTGGACCAAGAGTTCACGCAAATCAATCGGCATATCAATATTGGCTTTGGCAGATTGCCCTGGGCGGTGACCACGCCGCGCGACGGTTCGGGCGGATCGCGGCCAAGGCCGAGCACATCATTGGCCTCCAACGGCTGCTCCGAGCCGAGATCGCAACTGACGAAGGGCAGACGGGCGAAGTTGCCGGAAGGGGCGGCGCCATAGGCGGTCTCGAACCGGTCGAGCAGTTGGGCATTGGCGCCGATCGCGCGAGCCATCGCGTCCTCCATATATTATAGTGTGTGGGGTCAGTTGAGCGGGTCGCCGGTCGAGTAACTGAGGGTCACGACCACGGTGGCGGCCTTGATCGGACTGCCGCCCGTCACCGGCAGGTCTTCGGACAGCGGCGCGTCCCAGGCCAGCCATTCGACCGCGCCGCCCAGGGAGCGATCCGCCGACAGCAGGTCGCCGATCGCGCGCAACAGCGCATC
>CAUYTZ010000339.1:0-1200 GCA_963575695.1 uncultured Gammaproteobacteria bacterium
ACTGGGACAGGAAGTCAGCCTACTTGACCTTTACAATGTTCGCGACGCCATCACCGCCAAGTACCGTAACCAAGGTTATGTTCTATCGCAGGCGATGATTCCGGCCCAAAAAATCACTGCGTCAGGCGTGGTCCGGTTGCAGATTGTTGAAGGATCGATCAACAACCTCCGCTTTGAGGGCGAGAAGGTCGCCGACCGCTTCGGCCTGCTGGAGCGCTATGCCGCCAAGATCAAGGCATCAAAACCGCTGCGCGCCGCTGATCTTGAGCGCTATGTCATGCTGATGGATGACCTGCCGGGGATCAAGGTTAAAACCGTTCTTCAGCCGACAGAAGGCAGTACTCACGGCTCAGATCTGGTGGTGGTTCTGGAACGTAAGACGATCAGCGCCAGCATGACCGCCGACAATCGCGGCACCCGCTCGGTTGGGCCGTTACAGGTTGATCATTCCGTGCAGCTTAATGACTTGGCCGGGGTGTTCGACAACACCAGCGTGCGCGGCATCATTACGCCAGAAGTTGAAGAACTGCGGATGCTCGATCTGTCCCATACCCAGCAGCTTGATTCGGAAGGCAGCACGTTCGTGGTTGGCGTTCGCCGCAGTTGGTCCCAGCCCGGCGACAATATTAAAGACTTCAAAATCAAGAGCATGAACAGCACGCTCCGTTTTGGCGTGGCGCATCCCTTGATTCGGAGCCGCTCGGAAACGCTCCGAGTCGACATGGCGTTCGATTACCGCAACAGCCGCACGATGAGCCTTGGTGCCCGGCTGAATGAAGATCGGCTGCGGGTGATGTCCTATGGCCTGGCCTACGACTTCGCCGATTCGTTTGAGGGCAGCAATCTGGTCAGTTTCCGTTTCAGCCACGGCCTGGACGTGCTGCACTCGACGATCACCGGTACCAACAACATGACCCGAGCCGAAGGGCGCAGTGATTTCCGTAAACTAACCTTCTCAACCCAGCACCTCCAACCGCTGCCGGAAGGATTTGGCCTGACAGTCGGAGGTGAAGGGCAATGGTCGCCGGATCGTCTGCTGTCCTCGGAAGAATTCGGTATCGGCGGCAGCCAGTATGGCCGGGCTTTTGACTCTTCTGAACTGACCGGTGACCGGGGGGTGGCCGGCAAGGTTGAGCTGTCCTACACCCCGCAGCTTGAGATCCCCAGTCTTAATTATTTCCAGGTCTATACCTTCGCCGA
>CAUYTZ010000340.1:0-4333 GCA_963575695.1 uncultured Gammaproteobacteria bacterium
AAAACGTGATCTCTTTCTGGGCCTATCTCGGTGATCGCCTCGGCATCAACCCTGGCACCGTGGCCTCCCTGTCGAACCTAATTCGGAAACGGACAGTCCCGCAACGGGCTTGAACGCCACCGGTTATTGAGCGTTCACCAACTATGCCCCAGTGCTGGGTGGCAACGGAACATTCACCCTGGCCGAAATCATCGACACCAACACTAACAGCCCGATCAAGGTTTCAAGTCTGGCCTCTGGCGCGGTTTTCAGTGATACAAACACTGGGCAGGGCAAAGGCATCGCGATTACCGCCAACGCGGTGGTCAGCACCGGAAAATGGCAGTATTCCGCTAACGGAACTTCAGGCTGGACCGATCTGGGCGCGGTTTCGGCGACAAACGCTTTCCTGCTCGACAAAGATAATTATGTTCGCTTCGTGCCGGTGGCGGGAAATTCAGGCGCCGCCAGCCTGACCTTCCGTGGTTGGGATCAATTCACCGGCACCGCGATGACGTTCGCCAATCCGGGCAGCGGCGGGGCCAAGACCGCGTATTCCGCCACCACCGCCACCGCCAATCTGCCGGTGTTCGTGCCGAACCTGCCGCCGATGCTGGGGGTAGCGCTCGGCCTTCAGCCCGCTGTGGATTCAGACACTTCTGGCTTTGGCAGCCGAGTCGTGAGTGCCGATTTCAATGGCGATGGCAAACTTGATCTGGCTTATTCCAGTTCCGCTGCAAACTTCGTTTCAGTCCAGCTTGGTAACGGCGACGGCACCTTCCAGGCCAAAGCCGACTTCGCCACCGGCGCGGGACCCCAAAAGGTTGTCACCGGCGATTTCAACGGCGACGGCAAAGCAGATCTCGCAGTTCATAACCGATCGGACAATACGGTTTCCGTTCTGCTCGGTAATGGCAATGGCACGTTCCGAACCAAGGTTGACTATAGTTCTGGAAGTAGCAATTACAACATGGATATTGGTGACGTCAACCGCGACGGCGCCATTGATCTTGTCGTTAGCGGGTATGGTATCGTTTACACATTGCTCGGTAATCCCGATGGAACTTTTGGTTCTGCAAATACAGTTAATGGAATGTCGGATTATCGTATTTACCAGTTCGCCCTTGCTGATCTCAATGGCGACGGCAAGCTTGACGCTGTAAGTGACTGTAGCGGTAATGGCTATTTCTATGTTGCGCTTGGGAACGGCGATGGAACGTTTCAGCCTAAGACAAGTTATACATTTGGCTCCAATTCCAACGGCGAGACGCTTAGGGTTGGCGACATCAACGGCGACGACCGTCCTGACTTGGTTTTCGGTTGCGGCTTCAATTCATATATAACAGTCTATTATAATAACGGCAGCGGCAGCTTCGGCGGTCCTTCTTTGATCAACGTTGGCGTCAACAACACGACTTCTGTCGGTATCGGCGACATCACGGGTGACGGTAAGAACGATCTGGTCATCGGCAGTGGTACCAGCACCAGTATTTTCACCCAGATCGCGACCGGCGGCAACCTCCAAGCCGGAACCACCTATTCGGCCAGCGCAGGAACCCGAAGCACTAGCATTATTCTTGGTGATTTCAACCTTGATGGTCAGACCGACGTACTTTCGGTCAGCACAGATCCACAAATCGCTTCGGTTTTTTTGAACCGAACCGTTGCGTTCCAGGCCGGCAGTGGCACCGAAGACAGTGTGCCGCAGGTCGGAGTGCAGGTTTCCACCCTGCTCGACGGCACACACGGGATCTACGCCGACGGCGATAAGGCCGGGCGGGACAACAACAAGACCGGCGTGGCGATCACCGGCTCGATCGGGGCCAACGGTGGCGGCGTTTGGGAGTACTCGCTGAATTCGACCGATGGCGTCAACGGCGCTTGGGCGACGTTGGCCGGAACCTCCGCTACTTCCGCCCGGGTACTCGACAGCGCCAATTGGGTGCGCTTCAATCCGGTTGCCGGCAAGACCGGCACCGCCGAGTTGCAGTTCAAGGGTTGGGACCAGACCGATGGCGCTGTCGTGGGTGCCACCGCCAACGCTTTGCTTGGTGGCAGCAACAGCGCCTATACCAAGCTGGTTGGGCGCGGCGTCACCACTGTGAGTCCAACTAACTACGCTCCGACCGACATCTCGATCAGCGCCGCCTCAGTCCAGCAGAGCGCCGGCAGCGGGGCCACAGTCGGTTCGCTGACCTCGACCGATGCCAATCCGGGCAACACCTTCACCTACACCCTGGTTTCCGGTGCTGGCGCGACCGACAACGCCAAATTTACCGTGAGCGGGGCTACGCTCAAGTTCGGTAATCAGGCGCTGACGCCCGGTGCCTATTCGGCGCGGATTCGCACCACTGACCAGGGTGGTAAATATTACGAGGAAGCGCTCTCTGTAACCGTAATTGATGATGTCGCCCCGGCGGCCCCGACCGGTCTTTCTATTACGCCCAACACTACTGGTACGCCCAACAACTATATCAACGCCACCACCCCGACCGTCAGCGGTACGGCCGAGGCCAACGCCACGGTCAAGATTTATAGTGGTGCCACCTTGCTCGGCACAACCACCGCCAACGGCGCCGGCGTGTGGTCCACGACCATTACCACCCCCGCTCAGGGTGCCTACGCCCTGTCGGTTCGCGCCACAGATGCCGCCACCAACACTGGCGTCGCCGCCTACACCGCCACCTATACCTTCGACACCATTGCTCCGACAGCGCCGACCAATCTGGCGCTGTCGTCCTCGTCGCCCGGTAGCGGCCTGACCGGAACTCGGACGCCGGTCATTTCCGGGACCGCTGAAGCCGGCAGCACGGTCAAGCTGTACGACGGTGCCACCCTGCTTGGCACCGCGACCGCTGGGGCCTCGGGCGTTTGGTCAATCACCTCTGCCACCCTCAGCGATGGCGCACACACCCTGACCGCCACCGCCACCGACCCGGCCGGCAACACCGGGACGGCCGGCGGGCCGCTGGCGGTCACGGTAGACACGACCGCCCCGGCGGGACCACCGGCTCCGGTGTTGGCCACGGCCTCCGACAGCGGCGATTCCAATTCCGACCGCATCACCAAGATCAATACGCCGCTGATCACCGGCACCGCCGAAGCCAACAGTACGGTAAAACTCTATGACGGCGTGACCCTGATCGCCACCACCACCGCTGATGGCAACGGCGCATGGTCGATCACCACTCCCGGCATGGTGGACGGAAGTCATACCCTGTCGGTCACTGCCACCGATGCGGTCGGCAACATTAGCGCGCGCTCGGCCACGCTAGCTCTCACCATCGACACCACTGTTCCGACCAGTCCGACGCTTGGACTAGCCGCCGCTTCGGATAGCGGCACCTCCAGCACAGACCGTGTCACCAACGTCACCACGCCGGTCATTTCCGGCACCGCTGACGCCTACAGCACGGTCAAGATTTACGAGGGCACCACCCTGCTTGGTGCCGCTACCGCCACCTCCGGGGGGACATGGCAATTCACCGTGCCGGCCCTGAACAACGGTACCCACGTCCTGACCGCCACCGCCACCGATCTTGCCGGCAACGTCAGCGCGATCAGCACCGGCGTAGCGGTAGTGATCGACACCGTAGCCCCAGCCGCACCGGCGACACCGACCCTAATCTCCCGTTCCAACGGCCAGGGGGAGACCAACGTTGTCCCGACCACCATTGGCGGCAGCGCCGAAGCCGGTAGCACGATCAAACTCTATGACGGCGCGGTTCTGGTCGCCACTGCTACCGCCGACGCCGCTGGTTCCTGGGCCGCCAGCCCGACCCTGGCCGACGGCAGCCACAGCCTGACCGTTACCGCCACCGATCTTGCGGGCAACACCGGCGCGGCGTCCAACAGCCTGGCCGTTACTATAGACACCGTTGCGCCCAACCCGGCCCCGACCCTGGCCCTGGCGGCGACCTCCGATAGCGGTGCCTCCAATACCGACCGCCTGACCAACGCCTCAGCCCCAGTCATTACCGGTCTGGCCGAGGCCGGCAGCACGGTCACGCTGTACGACACCAACGGTACAACCGTTCTCGGCACCACTGCTCGATGCGTGCAATCGCCTCCGCTTTGCCGGCGTCAACCTCCAAGCCATTGAGAAAGCCGGAATTGATCAGTGCGCCCGGGCCGGTGTAGGCTTCGACTCCAACCGCCTGTTCGACGCCGGTGCCGCCGGCGCGTTCATCGTTTCCGATCAGGTTGCCGGCGGCAAGGCGCTGTGGGTCGTGGGCACCAATCCCGCAGCCAGTCTGCCCGAAGCGGACTCGGTGCGCGCGGCGCTGGCGGCGTGTCCGTTTGTGGTCGTGTCCGACGGCATCCGCGACACCGACACCACCGCTTTCGCTCATGT
>CAUYTZ010000341.1:0-2408 GCA_963575695.1 uncultured Gammaproteobacteria bacterium
GTTGCAGCGCAGAGGCAGAGAGAAAAACACCCCCATCCAGCACATCACAAACCCAGTAAACACGCCATTCTCCATCGAAGGAATGCCGGATTTTATCAAAACATGTAGGTACACGCTTGTGAATTTTTATATTGACATATCTGGTCGTGCACGCGTATCATGTGGGTATGTCTATTCGAACCACAACACGCAAAAACACAGATGGGTCCGTAGTCAAGTACCTCCAGTTGGCCCATGCCGAGGAACTGTCCGCTTTGGGGCTGGGGCTGGAGCCGTTCGGACCCGGTTGCGTGTTGGTGCGCGAGGTGCCGGCGTTGATCGCCAGTGGCGATCTTCACGGGCTGGTGCGCGATCTGGCCGATGAACTGGCCGAATGGAATCAGGCGGTGTCGTTGCGCCGGCGGCTGGACGCCGCTTGCGCCACGCTCGCCTGTCATGGCTCGGTCCGTGCCGGCCGGGCCTTGGGGGTGGCGGAAATGAACGCGCTGTTGCGCCAGATGGAAGCCACGCCGTTTAGCGGCCAGTGTGGCCACGGTCGCCCAACTTATGTCGAGTTGAAACTGGCCGATATCGAACGGCTGTTCGGCAGACGTTAACTTATTCAGGTTAGAAGTAACCGAAATAGGCCAGCATCGTCCGGGGGGGGGCAAGGTATGGTCGAGCCAAGGCAGATCAGCGATGTCCAGGTCAAGGGCCGCAAGGTCAGAAAGAACCTGGATATTTCCAAGGCGCTGTTCAGGATCATCTTTGAGTCGATTGACGACAGTTTTGCCGGTCGCGAGACGATTTCACGGAGCGAAATTGGCAAGATTCAGCAAAAGCTGATGGACTGCTGGCCTCAGGTCGAAACCTTATTCGACAACACCTGCGCCGAATGCACCGCGACTCACTGGTATATTCGCGACGAACGGCGCAAGGATGCGCTGACCCGGCTGGTGTTCGCCAAGGTGATCATGCGCGTTCATCAGCGTCCGTGCGCCGGCGATAACGAATTTCCCCGCGTGATCATGGCGGGTCTCCAGGTCAGTATCGCCACAATGTTTTCGGCCCGGGAATGGAAAATCCTGAACGATCACGCCAAATTTATCTTTGATTACATTGGTAGCGATTACGACGGCGATATCGCCACCCAACTGAAACTAAACCCGGCGATCCAGTTGCTGTGCCAGCGTATCTTCATCTCCCTGCTGGCGCGGTTCGCCGGCTTCAACACCCGACGCAAGGATTTCATCCACAACGCGACCAGTGCTGTGGCCGGCAGTGGCTATGTGATGAGTGACTTGGAATTCTGTGAAGTGTTCGAAGGCTTGTTCCGGGAATATCACGATATGTTGCAAGGAGACGATGGCCGCTTGCGGCTGACCATCTCTCACTCCGAAGAATTCGTCAGCAAGCTAGACGGCATCTTTAGTGCGTATTTTCGTTATAAGTCCAACCTGCCTTCGGTCAGGGTCTCGGCCACCGGCATGACGAAGACCATAACCAGGATGGGCATCAGCAAATAGGTTCACGATTTCTTGCGCGCCTGGGCGATCAGCTTCTTCAGCGCGTCCAAATCTACCGCTCCTGGGACCACGGTATCGCCGATCACGAAGGCCGGCGTGCCACGGATCGACAGCGCTTCGGCGAGTTTGGAGTTGGCCTCGATCGCGTCCTTGATCGCCGGGGTTGCCATGTCGGCCTTAAGCTTGTCCACATCCAGCCCGACCAGCCCAGCCAGACGGTAAACCGTGTCTTCCCCGAGCGCGCCGCGATGGCCCATCAACGCCAGATGGAGTTCCAGGTACTTGTTCTGACGGTGCGCGGCCAGCGCCGCCTGCGCCGCCATGGAGGAAGACGGGCTCAGAATCGGCAACTCTTTGAACACCACCCGCAAATTGCCGTCGGCCTTGATCAGGGTCTGGATGTCGTTAAAGACCGCCTTGCAATAGCCACAGTTGTAATCGAAGAACTCAACCAGCGTTACATCGCCTTTCGGATTACCGATCACCGGTGCCGCCGGGTCGGTGAAAATCTGACTGCGCTTTTCCTTCAGCACGGTTTGCCGGCCGCGCTCATCATTGGCTTCTTCCCGTGAGCGCAACGCCTGAATCGCCTCCAGCACGATTTCAGGATTGGCGCGCAAGGTCTCGCGAATCAGAGTCTGGATTTCCTTGCGTTCCGGGTCGGTCAACGCCGCCGCCGGAGCGGACAGCGCAACGCACAACGGCAGGGCGGCGAAGACGGCGGCCGCCGTGATCAGCGGACGAAGCGAAGCCGGCAACAAGCGACCGAGGGGCAGCGACATGAGGGGGGTCTCCACGAAAAGGGTAGAATGATCATGGCGTGCGTAGACACCGTGTGCAAGGGGGCTGTTCGTACGTTAAGTCCCTCCCATGCCGATGGCCAAAAGGACTCTGATTTCGTAT
>CAUYTZ010000342.1:0-2276 GCA_963575695.1 uncultured Gammaproteobacteria bacterium
TGGTTGCTGTGCAACCCCGGGAGCCGATGAAGATCGGGAATTCCGTGGTTGCGCTCATTCCCCGCCAGGGCAGACGGGGAAACAAAAAGCCGCCCAAATCGGCGGCTTAATCTGGAAGTTCGAGCAACGGCGTGTTGGCCAAATCGGCAAGGTGTTCGCGGACATAACGGTCAAGAACAGAGAACATCAGCGTCGGGTCAACATTAAGATCTGGTCGAGGTGATCGCGATCACGATCACCGATTTTGTGATGTTTCCGGACTTGGCTGGAATCATCGGCTCCTTCCGGCTGCGTGCGGCCGAAAACCCGGAGATTGTCCACCAGGACATGGAACTTGTCTTCGTTGAATTGCCAAAGTTCACTAAGTCAGAGGGTGAACTTGCGACCACGCTTGACCGTTGGCTGTACTTCCTCAAGACTGCCGGGAAACTTGATGCAGTTCCAAAGGTTCTGTCGGTTGACCCGGCGGTTGATCATGCCATGCAGATCGCTAACAAGGGTGCCCTGACCTCCGAAGAACTGGAGGACCAGGAACGGCGTGAGATGTGGATCGGCATGCAGAAAGGCATGCTGGTCGGCGAGGACGAAGCCAGACGACAGGGCGAAGCCAGGGGCAAGGCCGAGGGCAAGGCAGAAGGCAAAGCCGAGGGCAAGGCCGATACGCTTCTTCGCCTGCTTTGCCGCCGCTTCAAAACTGTGCCACCCGACGTCGAAAGCCGTGTTCGCGCCGTTGGCAGCGACCAGTTGGACGAGTGGCTTGACCGGTTCGTCGATGCTCACGAGTTGGCCGATGTCTTTGGCATTGATCAGAAACATTGATGGGGCGGACTGGTAGGCGCTTGGGATATGAACTTCGGTGACCGAGTTTGCGGCGTCAATAGTTCACGGTACGGCGTTACGCCGCCGACATGAAGAACGGCCGCTGGCTCAACTCGGGCGAGCCGGTCATCTTTTCGCGCGAGGGGATTCTCAACGACGGCCAGCACAATCGTCTTGCGACGACGCTTCGGTTCGGACAGACTATTTTTGCCGGAGAAGACGCTCAATCGAAAACTTAGCGCATCATGGATCGGGTGGGCGGATGAGTCAATGAGCACAAAAGGTTGGCAGGATGCGAATCATGAATATCGGGCCCAGACTCTACGTTGCCTTTCTTTTGTTTCTGGCCCCCATCGTATACCTGACCTATTCGCTGATCGCCTCCCAGAATATCGCGATCGATAGCGCGAACAAGGAGCTGCGAGGCAGCCGGTATATCGCGGCTGTCCGCGATCTACATTACGCGCTGGCCGGTCAGGCGCCGGTGGGGACTGCGCCGGGGGACGTGGTGCGCCGGGCGGAGGCCGATTATGGGGCTGGTCTCGAGACCGCCGATGAGGCCCGGACGGTGATCGACGGTCTGCGGGGCGGTGAGGCCCACACGGCGCTGCGCGGCCTGATTTCGAAGATCGGCGACGCCAGCAACCTGATTCTCGACCCCGACCTCGACAGTTATTATGTTGCGCATGCGGTGGTGGTGGTCATTCCCGATCTGGCCCGCCGGGTGCCCGATGTGGCGCGTCTCGCCGCCACCGTCGCGGCCAAGAGCGCTCTGGCGGCCGACGACAAGGCCGAATACCTGATCCGGAAGGGTGCCCTTCAGGCGCGGGCGGCCAGTCTCGAGTTCGATTTTACCCACGCTTACAAAGGCAATCCCGATGGCGGCGTGCGCGCCCGGCTCGATTCGCGCCACGCCGGGGTGGCCGCCCTGGTGTCGAGGCTGCTGGCGGCGTGCGACGCCATCGTGCTCGGCAAAACCGGCGCGAGCGATCCCGCCGCCCTCTCGCCGCTCGGCCGGGAGGCGCTGACCGCCCTTCGCGACCTCGACGGTGCCGCCGGGGCCGAGTTGGAGCGGCTGCTGGCCAAACGCATCGATAGCTTCCTGGCCGATCGCGCCACCAAACTCGGCCTGTCGCTGGCGCTATTCCTGGTCGCGCTGGTTTACGGGTGTCTGCAAGTGGTGCGCGGCGTGGTCTGGCCGCTGGAAGCCATGACTTCGGCCATGAGCCGGCTGGCCGGCGGGTACACCGAAACCCGCATCCCCGGCACCGACCGGGGGGACGAAATCGGCCGGATGGCGGCGGCGGTCGAGGTGTTCAAGGCCAATACCGAGGAACGCGACCGGATCGCCGAGGCCCATGCCCAGGCCCGGGCCGCCCAGTTGGCCGCCGAAGCCGCCAGCCGGGCCAAAAGCGCCTTCGTCGCCAACATGAGCCATGAAATCCGCACCCCGATGA
>CAUYTZ010000343.1:0-1937 GCA_963575695.1 uncultured Gammaproteobacteria bacterium
GTGACGTTGCCTTGGCTATCGATCAAAACCAGTCGAAAACCTCCAGAAACTGACGAGGATAGACGAATTTCGAACGTGCCGTCATCCTTGACATAAATCCACTTGCCATTGATCCGTACCTGCGGTCCGGCTGTCCACCCGGGAATCTTCGTGGGCGTCTCATCACCGGCGCTCATGCCGGTAAGACCCTCTGCGGCAAAACCCGCCTCAAGCTCGGCCATCATCGCGACAGGCGCAATGCGAAACTTCTCTTGAACGTTGTTATGATCGTCAACAACGGCAAGCTGTACACCATCGCGCTTAAGCAACGAGGCCACGGGAACGCCTGCCCAACCCTCGATCCGGCCACGAACGACCGATCGGCCAGAGGGATCGGTGGTCACGGTCACCGGCGCAATCGTGAAATTACCGGCCCCTTGCAAATTTGATTGGCCTGGCGCGGCCGCGCCGCCGCCACTGGAGTCGGCCGAGGTGCCAGAGGAGCTTGAACTGCTTGAAGAAGTTCCAACCGACCCCAGCGTAGCCGTCGTGCTGAGAGCGGCGCTTTTCGCGTTCTGAGCCAGTTCCTGCAAGGCTCCACTGAAGAGTTTGGTTTTCTCTTCTTTCATCACTTGCTGGAACAAAGCCAGATAGGACTTACCAACCTCTGGCATGGCCCCTGAAGCGATCAATGCCATCTTGAAATCAGCGTAGGTTTTCTGCCCACCGCCAACCACCTGCTGAAGCATTCCACCCATGACTTGAGCGGTGGCATTGGTGCTGCCCTGAAGCCCCTTGATCAAGTCTCCGGTTGGGACAGAGGCGAACACCGCCCTTTGTTCAGCACCTGAAAGTCTTGCCGAAGTTCCCATTTCAACAATGGCGGTCGCTACGTTTCCACCAGCAATTGCCGTGCCGAGCATCGCCGCACCTTGCTGAACCGGAGCGGTTCTCGTTAGTTCAGCGGTTGTTTGAGTAACTGGCGTGATTGGAATATTGGCACCACCGATAGCCGCTGTTGTAACAGGCATGCCGGCTGTGCCAAGAGCGGCTGTGCCTGGCGTTGGCCCGCCTGCCGCAGCGGTTCCGTTTGCAACGTTTCCGAGCGGTGCTGGTCCGGTCTGCGCGGTTCCAATCAGTGGCCGAGGGTTCGCCGGGTCCGCCATTCCTCCGATCAGCGGCGAACCAGCCCCTCCACGGTTAGGATCATATATGACGGGCTGGATGATCCCGGCTGTCCCAATCCTTGAACCTTGATCTGTCGCCTGTTGCGCCGTGGTCGTGGTCAAGTTGTTGCATGTTGTGGCTGCCGTCGCGCCCGTGCACGTGGCGAGGGTTGTTAGAGTGTTCGTGGTGTTGGTTGTGGCAGCTGTGTTGGTCGTGGCAACTGTGGCAGTCGGATTTGATGCGGCGATTATGTTCGTTGAGGGTGCCGTTGTGAGATTACGGTCTATGGTGAGAGTACCCGTGCCCATGGTAAATATACCGCCGCTTCCTCTATAAAAACTGCCGCCATTAGCGCCACCGAAGTTTGGGGTAAGCACCACATTACCTGAACCGGAACTCGTGATGGCGGCATTGACCACCACACTGTGATAGGCGTTGAGATTCAGCGAATAGCTACTTGACCAGTTAAGTGGTGCGTCAACCCAAATGTCACCATAACCACCGGAGCCGCCACCGGTCTGCAAAATGACACTGGTGGTTGCAAGCGCGGTCATGATGTCGGAAGCCAAGACGGCACTGTTAGCATAGGCCGAGGTCCAAGTGGTCGAACTGCCAGCGACGCCACCCAAAGGATTGGAGGATGTGGATACAATATACAAGTCATAGGGATCAAGCAGCCAGTTACCGACCCGGCCCAAGGGGGCATTGGTGCTGACCATGGCCCCGGTCACCGACAAGTAGTGACCGGAAGTTTCAATAAAGCCGCCGTTACCGCCATTGAAGCCGCCGCG
>CAUYTZ010000344.1:0-1651 GCA_963575695.1 uncultured Gammaproteobacteria bacterium
CCGGAACGCTACATCATCTACCTGCGCATCGAGTTCGTGATTCACAGCCGTAATATCCGTGGTTTCATCCTATTCGTGCTCGATCTGCCGGCGATCGATGCTTTTGTCGCTGCCGGACGGTGAGCGCATCGGCATCGTCACGGAACCGTTTGATCATAAATTTGCATTCAGGCAATTGCTCAAGCCTGGCGAGTATCTCAATAAGTTGGCCAACATCGTTATTGCCGTCTGCGACACCGGGCAAGATGCCACCAGAACTGTCGTATGACGCTGATTGCGCAGCTTCGATGAGTCGTTTGGTTTCTTCAATCTTGTGCTTGATCTGGGCTTCGGACGCATTAACCATAGTGTTAAATGTATCGAGGGTCGCTGTGGCGGCATCCCGAAACGGACGCTTGATAACCTCAAACATGTCAGAGGCGGAACTCGAAACAAATACCGTTAGGATGCGCCAAGCGTCGCCAATATTGCTCAAAGCCATATCGGCGCTGGCAGAGAACTCAAGCTGTGACTTCTTGGCGTCGGTCAATTTATCGGCGTGTTCGACAACTCTGTCGTTGACCGCAGCCAGAATAACGGCATAGGCACCCGCCTTATCACCAGAGTCCGACAAAGCCTCGATCTGATTAATTTGACTGGCGGAGAGGGTAACATTGATTGCGCGCAGGTTTTCGGAAGCGGTTCCGAGGTCGCTGAACGAATTTTCCAAGGCCCTGATAACGGCGGCCGGGTCTTGCCCTGATCGATCCGCGAACTGCACACCGATCGAAAATGTTTTAATTAAAGTATCCGCAGACAATTCGCGGAATTTTATCAATTCCTGCATCGTTGCGTCAAGTTCTCCACGACTGAGCGTAACCGTCCGCTGTAGTTCCTGGATCGCAACTTGGGCCGCTTTTGCCGTGATGCCAGCGCCGTATTCGGTCAGCTTCAGCAAATCGGCAAGTTTTTTAATTTCAGCTTCAGTCTCTTGCGAAGCCGATGAAGCCGCGCTTACTGAACCAATTATGACACTGGCCACGCCCGTCCAGAGTGTAATCGTCGAAATCAAGCCAAGGATACTCGTCGCAGCACCGAGGCCGGTTATCCCAATATCAGCCAGGGCAAGCTTCACCCCGGCAAAAGCACCTTGCTGTTCGGCGGCTTTTACTGACTGGGTCGCAATCGTTGTTGTTAGAGATCCAAGTGCCGACGATGCCGTTCCTGATGCCGTTGCAACTTCGCTTTCTGCCGAGACAATGCCGAGCATTCCCATCCGGTACGCGGATAGATTAGAGGATACTAGGTTAAGCCCACCAGTTGATAGGGAGAGTGCCCCAAGACTAGCGATCGCCCGACCGGCACTCGACTCAATTGATTGTCCTGGCTGAATAATGTTTTCGTTGATGATATTCTTGAATTGTCCGGTCCATAGATTCCAGTCCTCGATAACATGAGCGCCTTGGTCGAACGCAAACCAGATCGCCCTAAAGGGCATTTCGATGAGACTGACCGCTGTTGACGCCGCAGTGCCCACCAATCCCATGGCGATGCCGATTTTATCCGCCATGCCTGACACAAGATTTGTCGTTCGATCCGCCGCATCCCCGACGCTCTCGAGTTTTCGGGCCACTTCGGAGATCGCATTGGCGACGCCGGCAAACGCCGCCGA
>CAUYTZ010000345.1:0-1300 GCA_963575695.1 uncultured Gammaproteobacteria bacterium
CATCTGATGTTTGGAATGCTGGCTCTTACCGTCGATCAGATCTTCAGAGCATTCAAGCCGTTGAAGATGCCGGGATAGGTCCGATTGGCTTCCAAGAAAGCCGAAAAAATCCTTCCGTTCCAGATTTCTGCAAGAGGCTCCCTTGTCTACCCTCAATGAGATAATCATCCAAACCTTCATCCACCATATCCTGAGGACAAAACAAGGAAATCGTCAAGCCAGAAACCACTGTCATCCGAGGTCGGCCCGAGCTCGGGCCGAGGTCGGCGACGGGATTGTCGCCAGAATTCGCTTGCACGCAAACGGCATCGGCTTATAGTGGCAAAAGGCAATCTCTTACGGTCGTAGCGGTGCGCAATCGCGGATCGGGCAGACGCGGATCGGACGATTTGGCTTTGGGGTGGGCTATCGGCCCACTTTTTTTGTTCAAGGACACACCCGACGGCATGGATGGAACCCAGCAAATTGAGCGGCTGATCGCACCCCAGCTTACCGCGTTGGGCTATGAGCTGGTGCGGGTGGTGATCATCGGGGGGAAACACCCGTCGCTGCAAATCATGATCGAGCGCGCCGATCAAGAGCCGATGACGGTTGAGGATTGCGCCACGGCCAGCCGGGCCTTGTCGGCGGTGTTGGATGTTGAAGATCCGATGGTTGGGTCTTATCTGCTCGAAGTAAGTTCGCCGGGAATCGATCGGCCCTTGACCCGCCTCAGCGACTATCAGCGCTTCGTTGGCCACGAGGCCAAAATTGAGGTGCGGGAGACGGTCGGTGGACGGCGCCGGTTCCGTGGCTTGCTGCACGGTGTTGAGGGACAGGAAGTGCGGGTGGCTACGCCGGAAGGGCCGGTGTCGATCTTGTTTGATAACGTTCTGCGCGCCAAGCTCGTTCTGACCGATGCCTTGGTCGCCGCTGGCAGTGGAGCCGCCAAGGCCTGAGCGTGATCCCTGCCCTTTTCGGTCAGCCCGAGCCGTGGTTTCCGCGCGCCGTACGCTACCCCCCTCCCGGACCCAACGCAATTCCAGCCAAGGCTGCTGAAATCCGCTGCCGTTAACCGGAAGAAAATGGTATGGTGCCCTCGGTGCTGGTGGTGGGGCTGAAATAGGCGATGGGAGTGCCGGTCGGGAACCAGGGACTTACCAGGGATTGTTGAAGCCAAGGACTGTTAAGTGGCATCGGAACCGACCAAGGTGTCGGGACGGCCGGAGCCAAAAAGCCGGGAAACGCGAAACCAGAAAGCGCGATTGATGGAACTGCTGCAAGTTGCTGATGCGGTCGCCCGCGAAAAGAGCATCGACCG
>CAUYTZ010000346.1:0-2898 GCA_963575695.1 uncultured Gammaproteobacteria bacterium
GAAGTCAACTATATGTGGCCACTACCCGGCACCACCGACCCGATCAAGAAGGTCGCGTTGGTCGCCCCAGCCGGCAAGCAGGTGTGTGCGGTCGGCTACTATCCATAATCACTCGCATCGAGATTACGCCGGCTCACCTCACAGACGCCCTTCTCAGACGCCCCCGCGCTCATCGCTGGCTTATAGCACGGCCGTTCGCCGTACTTGTTCGTGTCGCGTCAGGCGGCCGACGGCCATTTGACCCGGCAACGCTTCGCTCAGTTGCTGAAGCAACTGGCCGCAGCCGGCATCGGCCTGGGAATGGTTCCTTTGGGCACCACCAAAAAAATTGCCCCCGACTACATTGCATCAGCGATCACCGGCCGCGATTGCAGTATCGTCACGCTCGAACAAACCGGCTACTATTGCCCACCGACCTATGAGGTCGATCGTTCAAAACTCTATTGTTACAAGACCTTAGGTGGTATCGATTGCCACGAGGCACCCGACCCGTATCACAATGGCACTCAAGCGCTAGCCTCGCCACCGCCAGTTCGCCACGAACAAAAGAACGGCATCTTGGATGTCATCCCGCCGGCGCAGTGACCGGTTAGCGACGCGCTTCGAACCAGGATTCAGATCTTGAACTGGAAGGCCGTATTCGCGTCTGTTTGCCACAACGCCACTGACGCGCCGGTAAAAACGGATGCGCTGCCTCTAATGCCGGTGGCGGAGTTCCTTGATCAACCCGTGATTCCGGTTGCGGTCGCCTTTGAGCCGGCGCTGGCAACGGCAGATGATGTCAATGATCTTGACTATCTGTTCGCCGATGACCCGCCGACTTACAACCAACCGATCACGGTTGCGGATGATACCGACGAGCCAGCTCGGGCTTCACTAGCGGTTAAGCTGTGCCATTTATTGCCGCACCTGTCACACGAAAGCCGCGACCAAGTTAGGACACTGACGATTCGTGCGCTGGAGGCTTTGGCTCGCGATCAAGCCCTGCGGGTGCGCGAAGCCCTGGCCGGCGCAATTAAGGATGTCGCCTGTGCACCGTCGTCAGTATGCCTGAAGCTGGCCCATGACGTGGAATGCTCGGTTGCCGAACCGATTCTGCGCTGTTGCATGACCCTGAGCGACAGCGACCTACGCGCAATCATTAATGCCGAGCCACAGCCTTGGGCCTTGGCCGCGATTGCCCGTCGGCAAAGGGTTTCAGCACCGGTGGCGGCAGCAATCCATCATGCCGCCGACAACGTCGCCACCGGCTTGCTGATTGACAACACCGGGGCGGATATTCCCGAACCGATTCTGGAGTCTATGGTCGAGGAATCGCAAATCCACACCGACTGGCAAGACCGACTGGCCCACCGCCCCTCGCTGCCGCCACGACTAGCGCTGCGGCTGGCCGCATTCGTCGATCAATCGGTAATCGAATTCCTTCGCGGCCGACAGGACATCGATTCCGCCACCGCCCGGGAAATCGTCAAGGTCGCTCGGCGCCGCTTAGAGTGGTTGGAAGCCTCAGACCCGGGCGAACCGCCCATGAACCGAGCCCTGCGCTTGCACCATCTTCACCGACTGGAAGAGGCCGAAATCTGCGATGCGCTATCGTGGCAGCAGTTTGATTTTGTCCGTTGCGCGCTCGCCCTGCGCGCGGCTGCACCACTGGAGCTGGTCAATCACATCCTAAAATCACACAGTCCACGGGCGGTAACTGCGCTGGCTTGGCGCGCCCACCTGTCAATGCGCGCCGCTCTACGCCTTCAGGCCGAAATGGCCGGCATCGCCCCGCGCGATCTGCTGAATGCCCGTGGCGGCAAGGATTTTCCGCTCCCAGCCCAGGACATGGCCTGGGAGCTTGAACTGTTTGGCCTGCCGCCCGGGAAGCCTATCGGCTTGACCTGAGAGGCTGGAAATGTGTCGCTTACGCGGAGGCTAAAAATGTATCGCTTACGCGATTGGGCTGCCACCCAAACCCGCCTGGGGAATGAATTCCCCAGCCCCCTTTCTTTGTTTTTCTCAGGTCGCCATGGCTCGCCGCTCACCTTCGCCCACCATCTACCATCCCGATCAGTACGACCTGCTGTCGGTCCCTGAGCCAACCGCCGTCATGATCACCTATTCCGGACGCACGGTCGATCTAGCCCAACCCGATTTCAGCCAGTTTCAAATCGAGGATATCGCCCGGCCGCTGGCCTATCAATGCCGATTCGCCGGCAACACCCGCGCTTTTTACAGCATTGCCCAGCACTGCGTACTGACCAGCCACCTGGCCCCGCGCAGCTTTGCCTTCGATGCACTGATGCACGACAGTGAAGAGGCGTTCACCGGCGACTGGCCGACACCATGGAAGGTGCGAATCGGACGACCGGCAATTCGCAAGGCGATTGCCCCGATCAAGCGGGCCCTGGCCAGCCGATTCGGCTTCGCCGACCCAGAGCCACATGCGGTCAAGGTTGCCGACCAGCGCGCACTGGCAACGGAATTGCGCGATCTGTGCGCGCCACACCGAGTCAACTGGCGCGACCTGCCACCACCGGCCGGCGAGATCATCGTACCTCTGGAACCGGATCAGGCCATGGCCCTATTTCTGGCTCGCTATGGCGAGGTGCGACCACGCTAATCGCGGGGGGGGGGGGGGGGGGGCGAAAAAAGTATCGCGAACACGATTGGGCGGCCGCCGCCCCCCCCGCGGGGGGGGCCCCCCCCCCCACAGATTATTACAATAACACAACAAAACTCTGGGGGGGTGGGGCCACCCCCCCCCCCCGGGGGTTTGGGGGGGCACCCAAACCGAGACTCTAGGACGAGTTTCCATAATTCGACCACAGAGTGCCCTGCCCTACTCGCCCTGAAACACCACCCAACGGTTGCGACCCCACTGTTTAGCCTGATAGAGCGACTCGTCGGCGG
>CAUYTZ010000347.1:0-4061 GCA_963575695.1 uncultured Gammaproteobacteria bacterium
CGCAACCGCTATAACATCGCGGTCAAGGGCAAGCCGCCGCAAGTACCCTTTAAGGAAACCATCCGCAAGGGCATCGCCCACCACGCCCGCTTCAAGCGCCAGTCAGGCGGGCACGGCCAGTTCGCCGACATCAATGTTGAAATCAAACCGCTGGCGCGTGGCGAAGGCTTCCAGTTCACCGATAGCGTGGTTGGCGGCACCGTGCCCAAGCAGTTCATTCCGGCGGTTGAAGCCGGGGTGCGGGAATACATGCCACGCGGGCCGTTGGGCTTCCCGGTGGTCGATTTCACCGTCAATTTGTCCAGCGGCCAGTACCACGCCGTAGACAGCTCGGAAATGGCGTTCAAGACCGCCGCCCGTCAGGCGATGGCCGAAGCGCTGCCGAAATGCGAGTCGGTGCTGCTGGAACCGATTCTAAGCGTGACCATCGCCGTGCCCAACGAGTTCACCGCGCGCGCGCAGCGGATCGTCAATGGCCGCCGCGGTCAGTTGCTGGGCTATGACGCCCGGCCGGGGTGGCGGGACTGGGATGAGGTCAAATGCACGCTGCCGCAATCGGAAGTTCATGATTTAATTGTAGAATTGCGATCATTGACCCAAGGCGTCGGCACCTATGCCTGGGCGTTTAACCATCTAGCCGAACTGACCGGCCGACAAGCCGACAAGGCGGTGGAACAGCGCGCGGCCCAACTGGCGGGGTGAGAAGCTGAAAATGTATCGCTTACGCGATTGGGCGGCAGCCCAATCGTGGGATACCTGGGCAGTTACGATAAAATCAAGGAACCGACACCTATGCTACTTCTGGTCGGCCTGGGCAATCCCGGTGCCGAATACCTCGGCAATCGCCACAATCTCGGCTTCATGACCGTGGAAGCCATCGCCCACCGCCAGGCCTTCGGCCCGTGGCGCAAGAAATTCCAGGGTGTGGTCGCCGAAGGAACCGTCGCCGAAGCGAAGGTGCTGGCGCTGCTGCCCGGCACCTATATGAACCTGTCCGGACAGGCGGTGAACGCTGCGGCTGGTTTCCATAAAATCGGCCTTGAAAATGTGGTGGTATTTCACGACGATCTCGACCTGCCTCCGGGCAAAATCCGTATCAAACGTGGCGGTGGCCATGGTGGCCATAACGGTCTGCGTTCAATCGACGCCCACTTAGGCCGTGACTATTGGCGAGTACGGATGGGCATCGGTCATCCGGGCGACAAGACACTGGTCCATGATTATGTTTTGCACGATTTCGCCAAATCAGATCGTGAATGGCTGGAGCCGTTGCTTGACGCCTGCGCCGCCGCATTTCCCTTGCTGGCCCAAGCCCAGCCGGAAAACTTTATGAACAAGGTGGCCCTGGCGACCAGGCCAGCTAAATCTTCGGCAACTGGGGATTCCCCCGCCACGCCCAAGCCGGGACCCAAGCCGGGACGATGAATCACGGATTCTTGCTGTGGCCGGAAATGGCCCTTGCACTGCGGCCCATAGACCTATCTAATGGCAGTCTCATTCGTGGGGATGATTCGCGACAATTGCGCCGCTTTAAATGGCCATTCAGCGGAGTCTCCTTAATGTTTGATGCCCAGCACGGGGCGTGCGGGGAACGATCGACTTTTGATTTCGAGGACTGACATGGCTGTAGGCACTGTGAAATGGTTCAACACTACCAAGGGCTTCGGGTTTATTCAGCCTGATAACGGTGGCGCAGACGTTTTCGTTCACGTATCCGCCGTTGAGCGTGCGGGTATGCAAGGGCTGGCCGAGAACCAGAAAATCTCTTACGATGAGCAACTCGATCCGAAGCGTGGAAAGTCATCGGCAGTGAATCTGCGGGCTCTCTAAGGCTTAGATTTCCCAGTTCGTCGAGAGGGCGCCAGATGTTAGGCGCCCTTTTTCTCGTGCCTTAACCGCACAGCGGCCGCAGGGGATTGTCCGATGGCATTTAAACCCAATTACAATCAGCAGCGTTCTGAGCGTACACGGGCCAAGAATCTAAAGAAGCAGGAAAAATTGCAGCGCCGACAGGGCGAGTCCGATAATCCTGAAGAACAAAGCGGCGAACAGCAGATCACGAATAGTGAAGCTGAAACATCTGAGCGCGGAGATAACCTTGGCTCGCAAGAAACCAGTTCTGGATAGTGAGTTTATCTTGTTTAACGTCCTCTATGAGGATGGCCGACGCACGTCCAATCGTAAGGTTCCTAGCGCGAATCTGAGTGGAGCTGATGGTGATGAACCGGCTCGCTCTTTTCTGGAAGCGCAGGACAACAAGATTGCGGAAATGTCGGGCAACCCACGTGGAATGATCAAGTCGATCACGCGGTCCTAATGCCAGCGAGTCTAATAATTGACACGCATGGGGCCTTCGGCGACCTGGGCTTTAGTCCTGGACCCACTTCGTTTGGGACGGAACGAAAACCCCGAGTGAATCGGGTCCAGGGGCTGGGTGCCCCTGGTGGGGTTCCAAGGGGCTAAGCCCCTGGTCGCCGAAGGCAAATATGTCAATCATTAGGCTCGACGGTATAACTTCTTCAGCGGGATTTTGCCAATGGGGGCAACAGTTGTTGGGCAGACGCAATTGCCACGACCAGTCCTGGAGTTGCCGGATCCAAATTTGGCACCCGGGCCAAGCGCCAGGGAGGAGTCGATGCTAGCCGATAAATACTATCAGTTCAAAAAATCACTTGATGAACAAGGAGTTATGTTCACTTACAGTGGTGTGGTCAGCGAAACCATCTTGTTCGGCCTGGGCGATACAGTCAAGCAGAAGATGCATGTCGATGAGGCCGACTCGACCACGATTAAAAGGGTTTTCTCGGTGTTTGTGGAGCAAGTGCAGAACATCATTCGCTATTCGGCGGAGAAGGCCAGCGGAGAGCGCAAGGATGGCCGGGAGATGTGTTCGGGGGTAATCTCGGTCGGACGCAACCAAGGCCAGTTTTTTGTGGTTGGTGGCAACTTGGTCCACAATCGCGATCTGCCCAGACTGCGTAACCGGCTGGAACATTTGCGCTCCCTGGATAAAGATGAGTTAAAAGCCTATTACAAGCAAAAACTTAGGGAAGACAGTGAAGAGACAAGCAAAGGGGCCAGTATCGGCTTGATAGAAATTGCGCGGCGTGCCGCAGGGCCGATCATGTTTGACTTCAAGGTTGTTAATGATAACTACACATTTTTCTGTCTAAAGGCTTTTGTTTAAGGAATAGATTGATGGATTGTTTTACACGGCATGGAACCGAACGAACTCCCGAAATCGTGTTTGATTTTGGCCGGGGGATTTTTTCGATTCGTGGAGAGTCCTACCCTGAAGATGTTGCGACATTCTATGGGCCGGTGATGTCGTCGCTGAAGGAGTTCCTATCCGGCAACCGAACGCGATCGCTGACGCTTGAGATCGAGCTGATTTATTTCAACAGCTCCAGTGCTAAGGTTCTCATGAATTTGTTTTTGTTGTTGGAAAATGCGGCTGGGGCTGAAAACCAGATCACCGTAAACTGGTACTACCAGGGCGATGACGAGACCATGCGCGAGTTTGGGGAAGAATTCTCGGAAGATGTACGCCACATCAACTTCCATGTGCTTGAACGCAATGGAGCGCCCCCCCCACAATGAGTTTTAATCTGTTCGATAATGAAGAAATGGTCGTCGAGCAGGCCACGCGGGCGCTGGACCGAATTCCGTTTGGCAGCGAAGAGTCGCGCGGTGCCTACGAGAACTTGCTTGCCGCCTACAAGAAAAGCTTTCGCTCTTATTGCGATTTTTATTGGTCTGAGGTAAGATGAGGCGTTTTAGCGGGGGTGGTGAAGATGGATGAATTTTCAGAGTGGCTAAGTCGGGTAACGGATTTAACTCTTGAACAACGTCAGATTGTGTTCTTCGCGCTGATTGTGGTTGTATCGGCGGAAGCCTCAGAAGAGCGGCCACCTTCAAGAGATGCCCAAGTGTGTTCGGTTCCTACGTCAACAATGCCTTTGTCCTCGCGGATCGACATTGTGCCCACCGCTACGATCTAATTTCCTAAAACCAACCTACAAACTTTGTCTAAATTGACGTTAGTATGTGAGAAGAGGATT
>CAUYTZ010000348.1:0-5670 GCA_963575695.1 uncultured Gammaproteobacteria bacterium
ACCGAGCGCATCACACTGATGCGCTCGCTGCAAGCCGCGCGCGAGCGTGCCGAAGCCGCCGACCGGGTGCGAAGCGAGATTTTGTCCAGCATGAGCCACGAGTTGCGCACGCCGCTCAACGCGATCATTGGCTTTTCCGGATTGTTGCTATCGGATCAACCGGGGTATTCCCATCCTCCGGCGATCGAGACTCATATCAAAGCCATTAACCAGGCCGGGTGGCACCTGTTGGGGTTGTTGAACGACGTGCTGGAGGTGTCGAACATCGAAGCTGGCACCGTTGATCTCAATGAAACCGTGTTTGATGTCGGCACCGCTGTCGAGGCCGCGCTCAAACTGGTGCAAAGCCGGATCGAACGCGGACGGCAGCGGTTGGAGGTGACGGTGCCGCCAGACTTGGCCCCCCTTCATGCCGATGAGTGTCGGCTCAAACAGATGCTGGTGCATCTGTTGAGTAACGCGATTAAGTTCACCCCGCCCGAGGGGGTCGTTCGGCTCGAGGTAAAACGTGGCGACCAGGGGCAGTTGGCATTCATTGTCACCGACACTGGAATCGGCATGGATTCGGCACAGATTTCTATCGCCTTGGAGCCATTCGGTAAGCTGGGAGACATCATGACCAGTAGCGGCGATGGCGGGGCCGGCCTAGGTCTGTCGCTGACGGTGGGAATGATCGAACGGCACGACGGGACACTAACCCTCGAAAGCGCGCCCGGGATGGGGACCACCGCCACCCTCAGCTTTCCGGCTGTCCGCGTGATCACGGGAGAATAACGCCATGCTCACCCCCAGCAACGGACAGCCGGAAGGCTGGCGATCGGAAGCATCCGCTCGGGTCAAGCCTGGCAAGTCTTTGTCTCAGCCCATTCAAATTCTTCTGGTGGAGAGAGGCCCTGAGACGGCCTCTAACGAGATTCAGACGGTGCGGGATCTGCTGGCTTGTGCCGACTATGGAACGTTCGAGATCAGCCATGTCGTCGGTCTGGCTCGGATTGTGGATGCGGTTGGCCGCAGTCAGCCCGACGTGGTGGTGGTGGATTTGGGGCCGTCGGGTGATCGCGACCAGGCCATTTTGTCGGATGTGCGCGCCTTAATCTCCGATCTCGCCATTCCGATCATCGCCCTAACCGACCAAAGCCAAAGCCTGCTGGTGCTGCGTTCGCTTTATCCTGAAGCCGAAGACGTGCTGGTCAAGGGCCAGATCAACCAGGGGGCGCTGCCGCGCGTGATCCATAACGCCCTGGAACGCCGGACCTTGATGGCCAATTTGCATCGGATCATCGTTAACAATCCCGATGCTATCGTGGTGGTTAATGATACCGGGCATGTTCTGTTCGCCAATCCTGCGGCGTCGCGCTTGTTCGATCGCGCCATTTCCGACCTGCTCGATCAGCAGTTCGGTTTTCCGGTTGTGGGCAGCGGGACGATTGAGATCGACATTGGCGTCGAGCGGGTCGCCGAGATGCGGGTGGTAGAGATCGACTGGCTCAACCGGCAGGCGTTCTTGACCTCGTTGCGCGACATCACCGACCACAAACGCTCGGCTCGGCAAATGGAGCGGCTCAAAAATATGGCCGAGCAAGCCAACCGGGCCAAGTCGGCTTTTCTGGCCACCATGAGCCACGAGTTGCGCACACCATTGACTTCGATCATCGGCTTTTCCGAAATCATTCGTGATCAGCTTCTTGGCCCGACAGGTAATCCGCTTTATGCCGAATATGCTGGCGATATTAATACCAGCGGCGCACACCTATTGACCTTGATCAACGACATTCTGGATATCGCCAAGATCGAATCCGGGAAAATGGAGATCGATCCAGAACCTCTTGATGTTAGTACCGTCGTCCAGGGCACTGTGCGCCTGCTTAATGACGCGATTATGCGTCGCCGCCTGAAGCTACATTCGAATATTGGATCGGATATCGGTGTCCTGCGAGCCGACCGCAGGGCATTCAAGCAGATTGTTTTCAACCTGCTGTCAAATGCGATCAAATTCACCCCTGAGGGTGGCCAGATCACCCTCTCAGCCATGACATCCCCGATCGGCGGCCTGGATATCACAATCGCCGACACCGGGATTGGCATTCCGTCCGACCGCGTAAGTGGTCTGATGCGACCTTTCGAACAACTGGACAACAGCTTTGGTAGATCGGCTGGTGGGACTGGACTTGGTTTGTCGTTGGTAAAGGCCTTGACCGATCTGCACCAAGGCAGTGTTGCCATCGACAGTACCCCCGGTATCGGTACCCGGGTCACAGTCCACTTTCCATCCACACAGCGTAACGCCCTAGAAAGTGTTGCGGATATCGCGAGTATATGTCGCTAACGGAACGTATCAAAGATTTTGAGACAGGGCATTGTTTAATTTTGAATTTCCTGATCCAGACCGAAAGTCAATTACTCTAATGAATTGCTCTTATTACGATTTTTGTTGGTGTGGACCAAGTCCGATTGCCCCGGCAATCCAGTCACTAGAAAGTGAGTCTTTTCTAAGCTCCCAGGGTTCGCGTTGGTGCATCAAACCATCTTCCCACTCACCCGCCTCTGGCGCTTCGCCGCCAGTGTTTTCATCCGCAAAAGTGGCTGCTAAATCCAGCGTGCCCGATGGCGTGGGACATGATAAAGTCCGACCATGACGGCTTATCAGAACCAGGGCCACGACCAGTTGTTCCTGCGTCTGCTCGACAAACCGGGCGGGGCCGGCACGTTGCTACGCTATCGGCAGGTAATGGTTCTGCCAGAGGAAGTCCGGTAATGGTCGAGTCTGACTCCCTCTACCACCGGCTGTTCTCGCATCCGTTCATGGTCGAAGGGTTGGTGCGGGAATTCGTGCCTGAAGCCATGGCGATCGGGCTGGACTTCGCGCGGATGGAACGAGTTAACGCCAAATTCCACGGCCGTCGGGATAAACGGCGCGAGGGGGATGTGATCTGGCGCCTGCCGACAAAAGACGGCACAGACATTTACCTGTACATCTTGCTTGAGTTTCAATCCAGAATTAGCCGCTGGATGGCCGTTCGGATGCAGGTCTACACAGGTTTGCTATGGCAATACATCATCAAGGAAAAGAAGCTTAAGGGAAATGATTTGCTGCCGCCGCTCCTGCCCATCGTCGTTTACAATGGCGATCGACGTTGGGATGCCCCAACCGAACTGGCAAGCCTGATCGCTCTGCCCGCAGACTCGGCGCTCTGGCAATGGCAGCCCCGTATCCGCTATTATCTTCTGGATGAAAGCGCCTTTCCCAAGGATGAGTTGGCGCGGCGGGAAAGTCTGGCGGCTCTGCTGTTTCGGTTGGAGCACTGCCACGAACCCAGTGAACTGGTGGGCCTGATTGACGTGGCGGTCGACTGGTTCCGGCAGCATCCAGACTATGACACCCTGCGGTCCCTATTCACCGAGGTCGTACAGCAGGCGGCGCAAGGTTTGAAGAATCTGGGGGTGGTGGTTTCCATTCCCGAAGACATGCTGGAGGTCAGGACGATGTTGGCAACGCGGGCGCAGGAATGGACACGGAAATGGAAGGCCGAGGGTAAGGCTGAGGGTAAGGCAGATGTCCTTCTCCGTCAGCTTCATCGCCGGTTCAATGTGCTGCCCGGCGATCTTGAGCAGCGTGTCCGGATGGCGGATGGTGACCGTTTGGATGAATGGTGTGATCGCTTTGTTGACGCCCAGACGCTGGCCGAAGTGTTCGGCTCCGACCTTCCACACTGACAGCGACGCAGGCGTCAATCTGCCCTCCCCCTCCGTGACGGCCCGGTTCCCCCGGATGAAGGAAAAAGACAATGCTGAAACGGAAACTCGGAAACAGCGGCCTTGAGGTTTCGGCTCTTGGGCTTGGTTGCATGGGCATGAGCTTCGGCTATGGCCCGGCGGGCGACACGAGAGAGATGATTTTGCTCCTGCGCTCGGCCGTCGAGCGCGGCGTCACCTTTTTCGACACCGCCGAAGTTTATGGCCCCTTCACCAATGAAGTGCTTGTTGGGGAGGCTCTTTCTCCCGTGCGTGACCAAGTGGTTATCGCCACCAAGTTCGGATTCAAACTTGATCCGGCTGGCGGACCAAAGTGGACCGGCCTGGACAGTCATCCGCAACACATCAGGAAAGTGGCCGAAGCGTCGCTCAAACGGCTGAGGATCGACGCCATCGACCTCTTTTACCAGCACCGCGTTGATCCCGATGTTCCCATCGAAGAGGTGGCCGGCGCGGTGAAGGACTTGATCCGCGAAGGCAAGGTTAATCACTTCGGCCTGTCCGAAGCGGCAGCGGAGACGATCCGCCGCGCCCATGCCGTCCAGCCCGTCGCTGCGGTCCAAAGCGAATACTCGCTCTGGTGGCGGCGTCTCGAAGCGGAAGTGCTGCCGACCCTCCAGGAGCTTGGCATCGGCTTGGTTCCGTACAGCCCACTGGGCAAGGGATTTCTCACCGGCAAAATGAACGAGACAACCACCTTCGACAGCACCGATTTCCGCAACGTCCTCCCCCGTTTCACGCCGGAGGCCCGGAAGGCGAACCAAGCCCTGGTCGATCTGCTCGGCAAAATCGCGAAACGAAAACAGGCGACGACTGCCCAGATCGCCCTCGCCTGGCTGCTCGCTCAGAAGCCGTGGATCGTTCCCATTCCCGGCACCACCAAGCTGGCGCGCCTGGACGAGAATATCGGGGCGGCGGCCGTCGAACTGACGCCCGACGACCTCACCGAGATTGAGAAGGCATCAACGCAGATTACAGTACTCGGGGCTCGATATCCGGAAAATTTGGAACAATTGACCAATCGCTGAGTACCAGACGCCATCTGCCTGATGCGAAACCGTAACAGGAAAGAACTCATGACCATTAAAGCCTATGGTGCCCACGCCGCAAGCACACCGCTGGAACCGATGGACATTGAGCGGCACCAGTCCGGCCCGCACGACGTTAAGATCGACATCGCCTATTGCGGCGTCTGCCACTCCGACCTCCACACCGTTCGCTCCGAATGGCAAGGTACGCTCTATCCCTGCGTGCCCGGTCACGAGATCGTCGGCCATGTTACCGCGGTCGGCGGCAAGGTCACCAAGTTCAAGGTAGGCGACACCGTCGGCGTCGGCTGCTTGGTCGATAGCTGTCAGCACTGCGCCTCGTGTGAGGAAGGTTTGGAGCAGTTCTGCGAGAATGGTTGGACCGCAACCTACAACACTCCGACCAAGGACGCGTTCGGCCATACCCTGGGCGGCTATTCGCAGCGCATAGTTGTCAGCGACAAGTTCGTCCTGACCATCCGCCACCCCGAGGAACAGCTTGCCGCCGTGGTGCCGCTGCTGTGCGCCGGCATCACCACCTATTCGCCGCTGCGCCACTGGAAGGCCGGACCGGGTAAGAAGGTGGGAATCGATAGAAAGTCTCACTGAGTAAATGCACCTTGGTAGCCGCATTTTAACACAAACACAACTTCTAGTGTGTGTCTTCTATCATACTATAGATACAGATGCTGGTCTGTTGAAGTATGATGTTCGGAAGGAATTTCTGTGGATTTTGGGATAAATAATTCCGTTCGTCTTGGCTTGATGCCGCCCCTAACCGGTTTGGTCGGCGTTTATGGGCCGGAAATTGTCTGGGCGGCTCGCATCGCTTGCGAAGAGGTTAACGAACGCGGCGGCGTGCTTGGGCGTAAGCTGGAACTTGTAATTG
>CAUYTZ010000349.1:0-2037 GCA_963575695.1 uncultured Gammaproteobacteria bacterium
CCCCTTTTGGCCTGATTTTTTTGCCCGGTTTTTGGCTCATAAAAATCGCCACAACGTATTGTTAAAAAATGCGATTTTAGCATATTGCCGGGTCCATTTTCCGGGCACATGATTTTGGCCAATTTGGACACCCCAGGTTTAGGCTGCATCTAGAATGTTGTTTTTTTTGCTTATGGGCCACAACGCTCCCCCGTTTTCAAACGGCATCACAGCATTTAGAAGAGACTCATCTACTGATTCTGGTTCGTCAAAATAATCCCGTATCCAGTTTGTGATGTCATTGATGCTGCTACTGATAATATCTGCACCTTCTCTGCTATAGCTTACCCTCTCTGAGACCGGGCCACAATCAATCTGAAACCATTTCTCAGCTGCTGTAAATCGCACCCAAACCTCCTGGCCGCTGTCAGGCAATCTTAAACTAATAGCCATGAGGATCCATTTATCTCGCTCTTCAGTGATCCAAAATCTTTCAGCATTATACTCATCAGACAAGTCTGACACCATTATTGAGCATGTGCTGATCATCGTATTCAAAAACACACCACAACTCAAGTCGTTAGGTTTTTTCATGGTTTACTCCTGTATTTTCAGTTGGTTGTCGATATTTGTGTAATAGGTAAGCATTGTAAATTCACTCCTCAAAGTTACTCATTTCACTCTGAAACCAGTCATTATTTTTTGATCTATATTGCCGGAGAACAAAACGTGTCTCAAAGGAACTTAGATTTCGCTTCCATGGGACAGGTTCATCGTCTAACAGGAAATACTGTTTAAGTTTCTTGGAGAGTGCCTGCTTTTGAGCCTTTAATTTTGAGTTATCGTTCTTGTTTCTCCAGGATAGTTGTCCACCATCGACTGCCAATGCCATCAATATTATCCACTGTTGTGTTGGCTTGCCGTTGATCTGATTTTTCATACCAAGGTGCTCTGGTTCCAATTGACGGGGTTGTTGGACGCCTTTGCACCGGACGAGCATGGCTTGATCGCCCAAGAACTCAAAGGTAAAATGCTCCCAGCTTGCACCGGATGGTGTTGGGAAATGATCCATGGAACCCAACTGGGTTATCTCCGGCGCAGCCTGTTTTGCAAAATCAGTGAGCCACCCAGATACGGACTCCGTTCCTGTTAGGCTTTCGATTTCTGCATCCCAAACCAAGATCTCCTCCAAAGGCATGAAACGGGATTTGTTACGGGCCAGTAGAGTTGTCATTTCCGTATCGACAAACTTCCCTGTGGGGCTCAACAACACGAAGGGTGTGTCGGTCTTGGCCAGCAGGCAAACAGCGG
Organism: uncultured Gammaproteobacteria bacterium; assembly: GCA_963575695.1. Lineage (GTDB taxonomy): Bacteria > Pseudomonadota > Alphaproteobacteria > Azospirillales > Azospirillaceae > CAUYTZ01. The sequence continues at coordinate 1,291 of CAUYTZ010000349.1, forward strand.
CATCCTTCATATTTGCTTTGTCTCTCTGAATGGTCAGAAAGACGGGGAAACGCCGATTGGCTATGGGCTGAATTTTCCCCAAAAGAAAAGTCTGGTAGAGTCCATCGATAGGTGCGAATTCTGGCGTAAAGTCAAATATTTGTGCCAATATTGTGCCTAGTGCGCGGAGGTCAAGGTCATGGATGATGATGTCGCCTGGTGCGAGCGTGATCTTATCGCAGTACTGATCTTCGTCATTACACACGGCGACAATCTCATCATTGCCATGATCAACCACCCTGCGCGGGCAGCCATTCCCTCCCGGACTGGGGCACGGGAAGCTGGTGCTCCGCTGATTTGTGGGGCGAAACCAGAGGCGAGCAACATCGAAGGTGGTACCGAGACGACGCTGCCATTCGGGCATAATATTTTTCAGCCCTGGGGACTGTTCAAGAATGGACCATAAATGATGTATAGATTGCATGTGGTTACCTTTCTTGGGTATGAATAAAACGGCGTTTAACGAGAAACTGGTCGATGACAATGCTCTCGTCGTCTCGGAGGTACATGACACGGTTGGGCGGCTGAATGGTAAGAGAGCGCGCCTTTTTTATCCCGGCGAGCTTCATAGAAAAGACCGCCATGGTCAATTCTGATGCAGGGGGCATGCTCTTTTTTTGTTGTAGTAGGGAGAGGAAAATATCGTTAGCCGTGAGGTGTACATAACCGTTGTGTCCCTCGTTTAGTCTGTTCTTGATGGCAGTCAAG
>CAUYTZ010000350.1:0-4339 GCA_963575695.1 uncultured Gammaproteobacteria bacterium
CCGTGACCGATACCGGCATCGGCATTGCCGCCGACCAGATCGAGCACGTCATGCAGCCGTTCGAGCAGATCGACAACCGCTTCAGCCGGGCTGGTGGCGGTACCGGCCTGGGCCTGCCGCTGGTCAAGGGGCTGGTCGAGCCGGTCCAGTCCGCCAAGGAGCCCATCCAGGGGGAGGGACGGGCCAGCCCGGTGGAACCCAAGGACAATGGGGCTGCGCCGGTGGCGGAGGCGGCACCGTATCGGTCTGCTCTAACGTAGAAGTGTTTGTATTCTATTTATCTTTTGGGGTGTGTTTTGTGTTTTTTTTTTTTTTTTTTGTTTTTTGTTTTGTTGGTTGTGTTGGGGGGGGGGGGGGGGGGGGGGTGTGTGGGGGGGTGGGGGGGGGGGGGGGGGTTTGGGGGGGGGGGGGGGGGGGGGTGTTGTTCTCCCATACTCTCAACCCCCCGCCCCCCCGCCCCCCCCCCCCCTCGCCGACGGCAAGCCCTGAACCAGAAAGCGGACCATGCCTTACGCCGATTTCGTCCATTTGCGGGTTCATTCGGCCTATTCGCTGGCCGAAGGGGCGATCAAGATTAAAGACCTGATCAAGCTGTGCAAGGCTGAAGCGATGCCGGCGGTGGTGGTCAGCGATTCCGGCAACCTGTTTGGGGCCATGGAATTCGCGATGGCTGCGGCCGATGACGGCATTCAACCCATCATCGGTTGTCAGTTGGGCATCAGCCGCACCGAGCCGCGCGGGCCAACCGCAGCGATGCCGGGCAAGTCTTCCGCACCAGAACCGATTCTGCTTCTGGTTCAGACCGATCCCGGCTATCGCAATCTGATGAAGTTGGTCAGCAAGGCGTTCCTGGACAACGAGCCGGGTACGCCGCCGGCGGTGTCGCTGGAAGCGCTTCAGGGCTTTAGTGACGGTCTGATCGCGCTTACCGGCGGCCCGGGGGGGCCGATCGGCAAGGCGCTGGCCGAAGGGCGGCACCCGGTGGCGGAAGCGACGCTGGCCAAGCTTAAGGCGCTGTTTCCCGGTCGGCTCTATATCGAATTGCAGCGCCACGGAGCCGGACCACACGGTGAAATCGAAGACCGGATCGAGCCGGATCTGATCGAGATGGCCTATCGCGAAGATTTGCCGTTGGTCGCGACCAATGATTGCTTCTTCGCAAAGGAAAACCATTACATAGCGCAAGATGCGCTGTTGTGCATCGCCGACGGGGCCTATGTCGCTCAAGATGACCGTCGCCGCTTGACTCCCGAGCACCGCTTTAAGTCGGCAGCCGAAATGCGGGCGCTATTTGCCGATCTGCCCGAAGCGGTCAATAACACCCTGGTCATCGCCCGACGCTGTTCGTTTTTACTTAAGCCAATCAAACCAATTCTTCCCGCGTTCACCACCGAGGCCGGACGCGAGGAGGCCGCTGAACTGGGGGCTCGTGCGGCGGAAGGGTTGGAAGCCAGGCTGATTCTGCAAGTGTTTACCCCAGAACTGGATGCCGCCAAACGAGAAGATCTCGCCAAGCCCTATCGCGAGCGACTGGCTTTTGAGTTGTCAGTAATTGCGGGCATGAAGTTCCCTGGATATTTCCTGATCGTGGCCGATTTTATTCAATGGGCCAAGAAACAGGGTATTCCGGTTGGACCGGGGCGCGGCTCTGGGGCCGGGTCGGTGGTCGCCTGGGCTTTGACCATTACCGATTTGGATCCGTTGCGCTTTGGGCTGTTGTTCGAGCGGTTCTTGAATCCTGAGCGTGTGTCGATGCCAGACTTTGACATCGACTTCTGTCAGGAGCGCCGAGACGAGGTTATTCGCTATGTTCAGGGCAAGTACGGCTCTGACCGGGTGGCGCAGATCATTACCTTCGGTAAGTTGCAGGCGCGCGCGGTATTGCGCGACGTTGGCCGGGTGTTGCAGGTGCCCTATGGACAAGTCGATCGACTGTCCAAGCTGGTGCCGAACAATCCGGCCAATCCGGTCAGCCTGAAGGACGCGATCGCCGGCGAACCGCGTTTTCAGGAAGCCCGGCGCGAGGATGAAACCGTCGGGCGGCTGATCGATATCGCCCTGCAATTGGAAGGGTTGTACCGCCACGCTTCCACTCACGCCGCCGGGGTGGTAATTGGCGACCGGCCGTTGGACGAGCTGGTTCCGCTCTACCGCGATCCCCGCTCCGATATGCCGGTAACGCAGTTCAGCATGAAATATGTTGAACTGGCCGGGCTGGTTAAATTCGATTTCCTCGGTCTCAAGACCTTGACCGTGCTGCGCACCGCAGTCGAATTGACCGGACAAGAGATTGATCTAGCCGCCTTGCCGTTTGATGACCCCAAAACTTATGCCATGCTTAGTCGGGCCGAAACCACCGGGGTGTTCCAGTTGGAATCTTCGGGTATGCGCGATGTGCTGCGCAAGATGAAGCCGAACCGGTTCGAAGACATCATCGCACTGGTTGCGCTTTATCGTCCCGGCCCGATGGATAACATCCCTAAATACATCAAGGTTAAGAACAAGGAAGAACAACCGGATTACCTGCATCCGTCCCTGGAAGGAATCCTCAAGGAAACCTTCGGTATTATGATTTACCAGGAACAGGTGATGCAAATCGCCCAGGTTCTGGCTGGCTATTCGTTGGGCGGTGCCGATCTGCTGCGCCGCGCGATGGGTAAAAAAGACCAGAAGGAGATGGATGCGCAGCGCCACAAGTTTATCGACGGTGCCGCAGCGCGCGGCGTTGAATCCGCCCAAGCCGGAATGATTTTCGATCAGGTCAATAAATTTGCCGGTTATGGCTTCAACAAGAGCCATGCCGCCGCCTACGCCCTGGTCGCCTATCAGACCGCATGGATGAAGGCCAATCACCCGGTCGAATTCCTGGCTTCGTCGATGACCTATGACATGGGCGTTACCGACAAGCTCAACGTGTTTCGTCAGGAACTGGAACGGATCGGAATTCGCCTGCTTGGCCCAGATGTTAATAATTCAAGGGATACTTTCGCAGTCGAAATGATGCCGGATGGGACCAAGGCAATTCGTTACGCTTTAGCAGCGATCAAGGGTGTCGGCCAGGCGGCGATGAAGGGGGTGGTGGCGGAACGCGAGGCCAAGGGACGATTCGCCAACCTGTTTGATTTCGCCCGCCGGCTAGACACCAAGGCGATTAACAAGCGCCAGTTGGAAGGTTTGGCCTGTGCTGGGGCGTTTGATGCGCTTAATTCCAACCGGTCCCAGGTGTTCGGGGCGGTCGAAACCTTGACTCGTTACGCTCAAGCGGCGGTCGCGGAGCGGGACAGTGGTCAGGCCAGCCTGTTCGGTGTCGGTGGTGCCAGCGGTGGGGGGGCTGGGCTGCGCGAACCGCCCCTAGCGGCCGGTCCAGACTGGGACACGCTGGATAAGTTGAAGCACGAATTCGACGCCATCGGCTTCTTTCTCTCCGCCCACCCGCTTGATGTCTATGCCGGACCGCTGCGGCAGTTGAAGGTGGTGCGCTCGGCCGACCTGGCAGCCAGGCTGCGCGGTGGAGGCTCTTCACGCTACCAGATCGCTGGAATTGTCGTTTCGAAGAAGGAAAAGATCGCCAAATCTGGAAATCGTTTTGCCTTCGTAACGTTATCTGATGCGAGCGGGGTCTATGAAGTGACCATGTTCTCGGAGGTGCTGACGACTTGCCGCGATCGGCTGGAGCCGGGCACGGCGCTGCTGCTGAGTGTGGATGTGCAAAACCAGAACGACGAATTGCGTCTGACCGCGCAGGACGTCAAGTCACTGGAAGAAGAGGCAGCCAAGGTTTCGGATGGGCTAAAGGTGGTGGTGCGGGATACCACGCCGATCGCGGGGTTGAGGGATCTTGTCGCTAAATTCGGCCGGGGCCGAAGTACGCTTCATGTCGTGATTGAAACCGATGCTCTGGGTGAAATCGAAATCGTCCTACCTGGGGCTTACGCGCTGACGGTCAAAAACCGACCGGCTCTGCGTTCAATTCCCGGGGTGCTTGAGATTCGGGAGTTATAATCATGTTGAATTCAGTTCCCAATAACCTGGGTTCAGGGCAAAGCCCTGGTCGGGCGACCTTGATTGTCGATAGCCCATTGGGCCGTCTGCTGTTGACTGCGGAGAACGGTGCCGTGCGGGCGCTGGATTGGTGGTGCTCGCGCAGTGGCTGCGGCCATGGATCTGTTACCACGAGCGCGGGCTTGAACTTCGCCCCAGACGCAACCCATAGCGCGCCCCGGAAGCACCCGTCCAGGCAACCGTGATCAAACGTCCGCTGTGCATCGACAATCAAGGTCGCCCGACCAGGGCTTTGCCCTGAACCCAGGTTATTGGGAACTGAATTCAACATGATTAT
>CAUYTZ010000351.1:0-1175 GCA_963575695.1 uncultured Gammaproteobacteria bacterium
TGGCCGATGGCTTCGTCGAACAGAACCGCCGCCGCGACAAGAAATCGACTCAGCTCCAGGGTCGAACGGTGGTCAATCTGTTCTTTGAAAACTCCACCCGCACCCGGACCTCGTTCGAACTGGCCGGACTGCGGCTGGGCGGCATTGTCGGCGACCATGGCAGCATCGATCCGGCCGTTGATCGCCTCGATCACCGAAGGCGGGCGGTAGCCAGAGCCATGGTTCAAGGATCGATGGCTTCGACATGCCAGATACTGAATCCCAACACCCAGCACCTGTCAACACCTCAGCATCATGTCGCCCATGAGTCAAATTGTCGCACCCCGGCTGACATCACGCTGCCAGCAATGCGTTTCGGGATGTTACAGGGACTGTGACTAACGTAACTACCATTAACGGGGGCACAACCGGTATACGCACGATCACAGGGGCTGTGTCGGGTGCAAGAACTGTTAATGGCGATGTTGGTGCCTTTAATTTTAACGCCACTCTCGGCGCTACTACTGTGAACGCTGGCTCCGGCACGATCGTAGTGGGTGGCCTTGCTACTGTAACCAACCTAAATCTAGGCGCGGGTACTGGCGGAGCTGGGACTGTCACCCTAACAGGCGGCCTAACTGGTACAAGCGTCGCCTATAGTGCAGCCAGCACCCTTAATATTGGTAGTGGCGCCGGGCTGACGGCGGCCGTGACGACGAATGTCGACAACCAAGGCACCTTGACACTGACTGGCAGTGATCATGCTGTTAGCGGAACGATCGGTGGTACTGGAACTGGTCTGAATACCATCAATGGTGGTGCTGTAGGTAATGATACGTTTAATAGTGCCGTATACGCACATGCGGTGAACGTAACTGGCAGCGGGGGCATGACATTCGGCGCGAATCTGAACGGTGGTAATGGTGGCACACTGACCTTCGGTGGCGCAGGCGCGGGAACTGTTAATGTTAATGGCGTCATTGATACCAACACTTCTAATGTTACTGTTAACGGTGCTTCTAGCCTGATCGTTACACTGTCGGGAACCAACACCTACACCGGCTTGACGACGATCAGCGCCGGAACCCTGACTTTGGGTAAAGCCGACGCGATCAAAACGTCGTCCGGCGTGACCATGACGGGCACTGCGATCCTAAGTTCAACGGGCTTTGCCAACGAAATCGGCAACCTTACGG
>CAUYTZ010000352.1:0-5007 GCA_963575695.1 uncultured Gammaproteobacteria bacterium
GCCGCCTCCCTCACGATTCACTGCCGGCCCGGATGCGGCGGTTGCGCAGAAATCGTTGGCGCACACCAATCCGTCGGACCATTTCATCACCGCCCTGATCGCGGCGGGACGGGGAACGCGTTGGCCGTGAACCCATTTCCGGAAGGTTTCAGTCTTGAACCCCGTTTGCCGTGCGGCTTCCGAGATCGATATCTTCCTGAGGGTGAGGTAGGCTTTCAAATCCATGATGGCCCCCGGCGAAAGAGTAGATATTATAATCATACCATATGTTGTATTGGTCAATCAGAATTTCGCCGTTGACGCCTGCACCAATTTGTTGGAGGATACCTCAAGATGGTGTATGGTCCCCTCATTCCTAAGACACAAGTGAATGGGGGTGGTTCTTGTTGGAAGAACAAAATATGACAGAGCAAAGCCAGCCCAGAGTCATGCCAAATAGAATCCGGGAAATCCGGGTTGCCAGGGGCTATACTCTTGACGGCCTGGCCAAGAAAATTGGAACAACAAATCAATATCTTAGCTTTATTGAGAATGGAAAGCGGCGGCTTTCCCAGCCATGGATGGAGAAGATTGCCGAAGCCCTGGCCTGCCGTCCGGCTGATCTTCTGCCCTCAGACCGCCCCTACAACCCCGCCCAGTCCCAGCCGGCTTCGCCCGCCAAAGAGACCAGCCCGGTTGCCGAGTTCGCAGCCAGCGACGGGAACGAAGCCACAATTCCGGTCTATGCCTCGACCTTCAACACGCGAACCGGGATGTCCATCTCCCTGGAGATCGTTGAATTGATTTCCCGGCCCGAGCCCCTGTTCCGAGTCAAAGGCGGATTCGCCGTCTATGTCGTCGGTGAAACGATGGCGCCGGCATATGGTCACGGAGACCTCATTCTGGTCAGATCGGGTAAGATCGCCGGCCCGGGTGATGATGTCTTGATTATCATGAAGGCGACTGGAGAAGATGGGAACTGGATTGATGCATATATAAAGAAAATAGTTTCAATAGATAGCGATAAGGTTATTCTGAAGCAATGGTCTCCAGTGCAGCAAACTGAGCTGTCTCACGCTCAGTTTGCCTTCATGTATCCTATTGTTGGGGTGTATCGGAAATAAGGCCGGGAACGGCCGAACCTATCAGCCCCTGCCAGTCGCCAACTCTCCGAGCTTGCAATAGAAACCGCATGAGAACCAGCAGGCCGGGTCGCTCCCGGTTGCCTTGGGACAGCCGCGTTTCTTGCAAGCGTCGAGTCTTGCCTGATAAAATAGATGCGGCATCTTCAACCGTTTCGCCAACTCAACCAGTTCCAGGGCATAGTGCTCCCCGGCCGCGACATCCTGCACTAAGTTTCCAGTCAGAGTCGGATGCCAAAGGTGCCACAGTCCGGTCTGCTGATCAAATTCGCAGAAGACAGTTGGTAAAACAGTGATCTAACACTGCTATGCTCCCCATCCATACCTAAGCCCCTCCCTATCGCGATTTGGCATTGTCTGGCGGACGCTGGGCAATACCAAAGCTGCGCGGCACATTAACCTGTGCCGCATTACGACCTAAGGCGGGCCTCCCTTTCGACGACTTCTCCGTTATCGCCCCTGTTCAAATGCTGTTTGGAGGCAAGTCGGAATTCTTTGTTTGGACCCCCTGGCTGGAGATCCCGTCTCTCCCCGCATCCTACAAGTTTAGCGATCCCAAACGGGATGGCAAGCAATTTCTGGTGAGGCTAAAAGCCTTCCAGTTTACCTCAGACGGCTCTTCAAGGCGACTCAAAATCCATGAAACCAGCGGGCCGGAATGGCATTCTGAGGGCAATTTAGTGTTTTTTTTTACCGGTGTTGCGATTCTGCGATATCTGGGCTGCGCTTTTCGCCGTGCCTGACCCCATCACTGGCCCAGGCGTAATCTATGCGCCCATAGCATGGCTCCGCCGTACAGGCATGTTCAAACGGTAGGTTTTGAACTATTGCCATCTTGATGTCGTATGTATGATTATCAAACTCATCGATTCGCCAACTCCAACATTCCGTCCGGGTTGGTGCGTGGAATTCCAAAGGCACCAGTGAATGCTTTCTTCTTAAGCACGGTCGAGATCCGAGTGAGCACGAATCGACTGAAACCAGGAGAAAACCAGCAAGAATGAGTCGTTCTTCGATCGGTGGATGCAGGTATTCGGACAGGGGATTGTCATGCACCAAGGCCACCATCGGCCGTCACCGGCGCTTCCGACAGCACTGGTCACCCGCCGGCAGGAACGGGAGGCGTTGTCCAAGGCCTACCACACCGCCCGCGCGCAATGGCTCGACCGGGTTCTGGACTGTCCGGAGGGGCCGCGGGTGCGGGCGATGATGGCCTGGGTTCGAACCCTTGGCCCCGATGACGCCGATGAACTGGTGGAGGTGGTCGCCGGGGAGGACTGGCTGCTGGCCGCCCCGGCCGAGGTCCGTTTCGTCGCCCTGCACCTGATCGCCGAGGAAATCTGCCGCATCCGCCGCCAGGCTGGGCTGCCCGAACTCGACGACCCGTTGCCGGGCGAACCCGACACCGCATTCCTGATTATTCGCAACCTGCTGCGTTCTTGAGGAGGAGCAAGAGCATGGAAATCAGCATCAAGGACATGGCCGACCGCCACTGCCCGTTCAAGGGCCGCTGCCAGGGCACCACCGTCGCCGCCGATCGCCGCCGGGAGCAGGTGCGCGAACAGATCCGGAAATTCCTGCGCGAACTGGGCACCCGCACCCGCAAGGTCGAGGGCGAAGGCTTCTCGGTTTCCTGGTCCCCGGTCAAGGGCCGCAAGTCCCTCGACCGCAAAGCGGCGGAGAAGGCCGGTCTCGACCTCTCCCCTTACGAGCGTGAGGGCGATCCGTCCGAGCGCCTGACCATCAGCATGAACTGAACCCTGAACTGAATCCTGCAACTAAAGGAGCAAATACCCATGGCCAGTACAGCAGTCGTCGTGGCCGACGCCTACGATCCCTACGCCGCCTATGGCCTGGCCATCAGGCCTCGGCCATGCGTCCGTTCATCACCTTCAAGAACGGCGAATATCAGTTCAGGGCCGACAAGGAAGTGATTCCGCTCAACACCCGCTTCATCGCCGACATGGCCGGGTTGCGGATCGGCTGGAAACGCTGGGGCGGCAAGGTGGTGACCGAGGACCGGATGGGGCTGTTGAGCGAGGGTTTCAAGCCGCCCACCCGTCACCAGTTGGGCGATCAGGACCAGGCGCAATGGGAACTGGACGAAAAACAGCAGCCGCGCGATCCCTGGCAGTTGACCAATGAACTGACCCTGATGGGACTGGAAACCGGGGACGAGTTCGTGTTCGCGACCTCTGGCAAGGGCGGCATCGGTGCGATCGGCGAGTTGTCGATTGAAAAAGAGGCGTACGTTGAGTACCTTGACGTAGGGCCTATTTCAATGTCGCTCCCGTGAAGGATTGGGGTATTGTACATGAATGATGAGGACGTTGTTGAACCGCCTGCGGGAGTTGGTCCGCATGAAGGAAAAGAGCTGGACTTGATGTTGGCCGGAACTAAGCCACTGGCTGTGTTTTCGGAAGACGTTCCTGATCTCGGCTTGATTCCCCGCGAACAATTTGCTCCTTATGTCGAGGACGGCACCTTTATTTCAAGAGAAGAAAAATATGTTGTCCTCATGCAGGGGCATGCCCCCCTCGAAGTGACTTGCGTATACTATGCCACTCCTGATCAAGCCTGGAGAATTGATTTATTGCATCAGCTTTATCTGAGCATCCATCAAAATATAAGGCCATATACTGACTGTGTTGACCAAGAAATTGGGGAATTGCTTGGTTATACTGAATTAGAGATAGCCAAATTCCTAGCGTGGTCTAAACGACCGCGCTAGGAATTTATCGACAATGGCCATCTGCGTGCAAAATCTTGGGAAATTATATCAAGACGAATTTCAATACCTTAGAATCTTTGGTAGACTGGCCCATTTAGCCTGGTGTGCCGTAAATTTTCTTGTAACACTGCCAGCAAATGCTTGGACTGAATACTCCCCCGTGTTTGGCTCCACATATTCTGCACGTATAAGGAAACGACCTTCCGCCAGGTATGGGGCTTTGGTCTCCTTCGTCTGGATCTTCATTTCCTGGATCATCATCGCCAGGGTCATTCTCACCTTGTTTTGTGGCATCAATATTTTCAAGATTTTTATTGATGGACTGGGCGGTTTCTCCATCAGGATACATTACACCATCAATAGTTAATCCGTTTGCCCTCTGATAGGATCTGATCCCATCGAACATTCCACGATCTGGATATGGTGTAACGCCATAATCCGGTATCTCATAATGGCCAAACAGGCGAAGAGCGTCTTTCACGGCAATCACATCATCTTCTTTAGCTGGATAGCTGCTCCCAATGATGTCTGAAATTGAAAAGTCATTCATAGCGGTTCTCCACAGGTATATTGGGGATTCCCGTACTCAGTGATCGCTCTTCGACTTCGATGCACTTAAAAACGAAATAAGCCGCTCACTTGGAGCGGCTTGGAAGCGAAAGGCGGAGTTCGAGTGTTGACAAGAAGGATAATTAACGAACTTGCGGCCTCGCATCAAGGTATTTATTCCTTTTTAGAAAATTTGCCGGCGCTGGGATGGAACCGGCCGGGCGATGTATTTCGGCGTCTGCACCCGCATCACCAGCTCTCCGGGCGGTACTCGCGCCGATCTCGCCGAATGCCCGGCGCTGTGGGCCGAGGTCGATACCCGCAAGCTGGGGTTGGACAAGGAGACGGTGCGCAAGGCGGTGACAGCGCTGCCGCACCCGCCCAGACTCAACTGCGCGTGTCAGCGTCGCTGGTCGCCCAGGGCGTGCCCGAGGACGAGATCGTGACCCTGCTGCTGGTCGCCACCACTCGCGCCGCCGGTCCCCACGCCCGCACCTGGAACTGGCGCCGGGAGGAGCGCTCCATCCGGACCATGATCGCCACTGCCAGGACCAAATTCATCAAGCCGGCGGAGAAGCTGGTGCCGGTGGCGGTCGCTCAGGGTGG
>CAUYTZ010000353.1:0-14867 GCA_963575695.1 uncultured Gammaproteobacteria bacterium
AGATCGATGAATCGGGATATCTGCGCGACAAACGCGCTCCAATCCCTGGCGAGGAGAGAAATCGTGTCCATCGCGTTGATGAATCACGATTTTCCCGCCTCGTCAAGCCTTTATCCTAGCGCATATGGGGCTTTGCCCTGGACCCACTTCATTATTAACTACGCTAGGCGACGCATGATGCTGCCGTAATCCTCTAGTCCCTCAATCGGGCCTAGCGCGGCCACGGTCGGCAGTTTTTCCCGCAGTCGCCGCGCAACCCGACGTACCGCCGCCAAATCCACCGCCATGATTTTCGACACCACTTCCTCGGTCGGCACCGGTCGGTCATAGACCAGCAGTTGCTGGCCCAAATGCTCGCAACGCGACATGGTGCTTTCCAGCGCCATCAACGTACCGGCTTTCAACTGAGCCCGGGCCCGGTTCAATTCATCTTCGCTGACATCTTCGGCGACCTTGATCAGTTGCTCACACAGGATCGGCACCAGTTTATTGACTTCGTCGGGACCGGTGCCGGCATAGATGCCAAACACGCCGCCGTCGCGATAGGAACCGGCGAAGCTGTAAATGCTGTAGACCAGTCCACGTTTTTCCCGCACCTCTTGAAACAGACGTGACGACATCCCGCCGCCAAGCAGGGTCGAAAACACCGAGTGCGCATAGTAATCAGGATCGTGAACACCAACACCGTTAAAGCCAAGAATCAAGTGAACCTGTTCTAGATCACGCTCTTCCCGGAAATCGCCGCCGCGATAACCGCCAAACTCGGGGGCAACTGTGCTGGTTTGGGGCAGGTCGCAAAACAACTTGTTGGCCAGATCGACCAGGGCATCATGTTCAATCCGGCCCGCGGCGGCGAACACCATGCCGCTGCCGCCGTAATGGCTGTTGAGGTAGTGCAGCAGGTGCGAGCGTTCCAGCCCACCCACGGTTTCAGCCGAGCCCAGCACCGGACGGCCCAGCGCTTGTTGTGGGAATGCGGTGGCCTGAAAGTGGTCGAAGACGATGTCGTCGGGAGTGTCGATCGCTTGGCCGATTTCCTGCAACACCACCGCTCGCTCGCGCGCCAAGTCTGTTTCATCAAACAGGGAGTGCTGAATCATATCAGAAAGTAAATCAACCGCCAGAGCGACATCTTCACTCAGAACCTTCGCGTAATAGGCGGTGTGTTCCCGGGTGGTATAGGCGTTCAACTGGCCGCCGACATTTTCAATCCGCTCCGAAATCGCCGATGCCGAGCGTTGAGCGGTGCCCTTGAACAACATGTGTTCGAGCAGATGGGCGACACCATTGACCTCTGGCTGCTCGTTGCGCGTGCCGACCCCGACCCATGCGCCGAGCGTTACGGTTTCAACGCCGGCCATGGTATCGGTGGCCACGCGCAAACCGTTGTCCAGGGTGGTGACGCGAACACCGCTCATACCGAAAATCTCCACCAAATTAGAAAGCTTCTCATTTAACTGTCCTGTCGTTGCCGGTTCCGCCAGTTCTGGCGCGTTCTGAAACAAAATTTCTAATGGTGTCCAAATCGTGAGCCAGCACCGTCATCCGCTCTGGCCGTTGCAGCAAGTCGGCCAGATGCGGCGGCAAGGCGGGACGTTGTCCGGTGGCGCGCTCGACCGCATCTGGAAATTTAGCCGGATGCGCGGTGGCGGCGACGATCACCGGCACCCCGTCTGCGGCTTGCGCCGATCTCCCGTCTGCGGCTTGCGCCGCCCAGGCAGCAGCCACGCCGACCGCGCCATGGGGATCAATCAATTGGCCGCATTCCCGCCACACCTTGGTGATGGTGGCGGTGGTCTGGTCATCGTCGATGCGGTGGCCGGAAAACAGCGCCCGTGCGGTCGCCAACTGGCTGGGCGTAACCGAAAAGCCGCCGGTGGCACGGAACCGTTGCATACATTCGGCCAGTGCCTGGCCATCGCGCTGGTGCAAATCGAACAGCAGCCGCTCGAAATTGCTCGACACCTGAATGTCCATGCTGGGGCTTAACGTAGGCGTAACCCCGGCCATGGTCATGGTGCCGCTGGTCAGGAAGCGGGTGAGAATGTCGTTGCTGTTGGAGCCGATGATCAGCCGCTCGATCGGCACGCCCATCGCCCGCGCGCCATAAGCGGCATAGACATTACCGAAATTGCCGGTCGGGACCGCGAACGACACGGGCCGCTCGGGCGCGCCCAGAGTCACCGCCGCGTGGACATAATAGACAATCTGGGCCATGATTCGGGCCCAGTTGATCGAATTGACCGCCGACAGGTTCAAGCGGTCCCGCAGCGGTCCGTCGTTGAACAGCGCCTTGACCAGATCCTGGCAGTCGTCGAAGGTGCCCTGTACGGCGACGTTGTGGACATTGGCCGACAGTACCGAGGTCATTTGCCGGCGTTGAATCTCAGAGGTCCGGCCCTGGGGGTGAAGGATGAAGATATCGATCCGATCCCGATCGCGGCAGGCTTCGATCGCCGCCGAGCCGGTATCGCCAGAAGTGGCACCGACGATGGTCACCCGCTCGCCGCGTTTGGTCAGCACATGGTCGAACAGTCGGCCCAACAGTTGCAGCGCCACATCCTTGAACGCCAGCGTTGGGCCGTGGAACAATTCCAACAGCCAAGTGGTGTGGTCCAGTTGGGTCAGCGGCACCACCGCACGGTGGTTGAACCCGGCATAGGCCTCGGCGACCAGGGACCGGAACACGTCGGGTGCGATCGCATCACCGATGAACGGCTGCATCACCCGCGTCGCCACTTCGGCATAGGGCAGGCCACGCAGGGCCCGTAATTCGGCGGGGGAGAGCACCGGCCAGGTTTCGGGGACGTAGAGGCCGCCGTCCCGGGCCAGGCCGGCGAGCAGCACCTCCTCGAACTCCAGGATTGGGGCTGCGCCCCGTGTGCTGATGTAGCGCACCGTCACTCCATCGTCGCGTTCATGGCGTTTTCGCCATATGGATATTTTACGTGGCGTTTTCGCCACATGGATATTTCCGTGGCGTTTTCGCCACATGGGTGTTCTTGCGTTGCAACATTTACGACGGCAGGGCCGGTCAGTGCAAGCGGAGCGGTGATCGGGCGCTTTAAGTGAGCGCGACCAGAATCTCGGCCCCGCCAATCCAGATCATCGATACCGCGACATAGGTGATCACGGTTAGTCCCAAGTAGGCGATCCAGTGGTGACGTTCGAGCAGGTGGGCGAACAGATTAGCGGCAACGCCCATGAAGGCGACCGACAGCACCAGCCCGATCGTGAGCACCAGCAGGCGATCGCGCGCCGCCCCAGCCACCGCCAGGACGTTATCCAGCGACATCGAGACATCGGCGACCAGAATTCGGCCAACCGCGCCTAGATTGCTCGGGCAAAGGTTGTTGCACGATAGCCCCAGCCGAACCCCGGCCACCGATTGATCCCCGAGTTCGTTTTCGGCCAGGGCTTCGGCTTGTTCGCGGCAGCGCAGGTCGCAGAACAACTTCCAGCATACCCCCAGCAACAGCAGGCCGCCGGCAAAGGTCAGCCCCAGCACCGCCAGCAGCCGGGTTGCCCCCAGCGAGAACACGATTCTCATCACCACTGCGGCGCTGATACCCCAGAAAATGACCCGCAGCCTGCGCTCCGCCGGCACTTCCGCCGCGACCAGGGCAACCACGATGGCATTGTCACCCGCGAGCACCAGATCGATCAGGATCACCTGGCCAAGCCCGGCAAGTTCGCTCAACATCGAATCAAGGGGAAGGATCGTCGGACTCCTTGCGCGAAGACTTCCGGTCGTGAAGACTTCTGGTGTGTGGACAGGGGCCGCAACCGGTTGCGCAGCGAAACTGCGCTAATCACGGGTTCGGTACAAGGAATAGAATATGCCGCCGGCCAGCAAGCTGGAGATGACCGACAGCGAGACCAGCGGCGGGGTTTTGATCCCGGCACCGAAGAGGAAGATCTTGATGCTGACGAAAATCAGGATCAGGGACAAGGAAAACTTTAGATAGCAAAATCGGTGAATTAAGGCAGATAGGGCAAAATATAGCGAGCGTAGTCCGAGAATTGCGAAAATATTGCTGGTGTAGACCAAGTAAGGATCTTGGGTTATGGCTAGAATCGCTGGCACGCTGTCTACGGCGAAGGCGATGTCGCTCAATTCAACCAGAACCAGGGCCTGGAATAGTGGCGTCGCCCAACGCTGAAGATGATCGGGTTTAGTTGGGTCTGGGCGCAAAATGAAAAAGTCGTGCCCGTTGAAATCGGTGGTTAGGTTTAGGTGCCGGCGCAACCAGATCAACACCGGATGGTCAGTGATGCTGTGTGACATTTCCTGTGAACTGAACATCTTAATCCCAGTGTAAAGCAGAAAGATACCGAATAGATACAAAACCCACTGGAATTGGCTGATCAAAACGGTGCCGGCACCGATGAAGATGCCGCGCAGCACGATTACTCCCACAATGCCCCAGAACAAAACCCGATGCTGATACTGCCGTGGAATTTTATAGTTTCCGAGAATTAGCGAAATAACAAAAATATTATCGATCGATAGGCTTTCCTCAATTAAGTAACCGGTATAATATATCAGTGCATCACTCTTGCCGGCATGCCAGGTGACCCACAGGCCGAACAGAAAGGCGATGCCGACATAGCCGGCGCTGAGTTCGAGGCTCTCCGCAATGCCGATTTCGTGATCACGGCGATTGAGTAGACCCAGATCCAGTGTCAGTAGAACGGCGATTAGAACCAGGAACACTAACCAAAGCCAAGCCTGGGTGCCCATCACGGAGGTGGTGAGCAGTGCATGTGCGGAAAACATTTCCATGGCCTTGGAAAGCGAGCGATGTGGGGGGACCGTAGCCTCAAGTGGTCTGTAGTCTCAAGTGGCCCGTAGCCTCAAGTGGGTTGTGCCCACCAAGTTGCAAGACTAGGGGCATTCCCTGGGGGCCTAATTCCTTGGGCTGGCATGGAGTCTCGTCTCTTAATCAAGTGGGGCCAGGGGGCTCTAGGTTCCTGGTCGGCCAAGGCCCGCCTCAGCGACGGGAGTGTCGGTCCTGGAGTTGAATTCGTCGGCGGTCGGTGTCATGTTACAGGTGGCTCCGAATTGGGAACTTGGCGATGGAGATTTCGGCCTTTACATCGGTTGCGGCCACCAGGGCTTATGCCTCGTTCCGCAACGACGGCACTCGGACGACGACCGCCGCCACCGGCGGCGAAGACGGAGTGCGGGTAGCCCAGGCCCAGGGTGAAGGCGGCAAGCGCAAGGCGAAGAGCCCCACCGGTGCGGGGCTGACCGACGCCGAAATGACCGAAGCCCAGCGGCGCGAGGTTCAAGGTCTGCGCGCACGCGATACGGAAGTGCGGGCCCACGAGCAGGCCCATGTCAGCGCCGGCGGCTCCTATTCCGGAGCGCCCAGCTTCAAGTACCAGCGCGGTCCGGATGGGCGCAGCTATGCGGTTGAAGGCGAGGTGCCGGTGGATGCCAGCGCCGTACCGCGCAATCCGCAGGCAACCATCTCCAAGATGGAGGTGATCAAGCGTGCGGCGCTGGCTCCGTCTCAACCCTCTGGGCCCGACCGCCAGATTGCCGCCCAGGCGGCGCAAACCGAGGCCCAGGCTCAGGCCGAATTGAACGCCAAAGGCGGGAAGGCTGCCTCTGGGAATGGCCGGCAAGGCGAAGGCGATGAAGCCAAAACCGGCGCGACCGGCATTGGCGGCACCGCTCAGGCCAGCGGGACCCTGGCCAGTGGGGCCCTGGCCAGTGGGTCGGCGGTGAATTCCCTTATCTCCCGTGGTCTCGCGGCCTATGCCAATGCCGCCGGTGCCGCCGGTTTTGGCCGGAAACCTCAGTTTGGGATCAGCGTTTAATCCGAATTTTTATCTGCGACAATAAGCCGCACGACGGTCGGTGCCCACGACTGGTGCCAGCATCGATAATCTATGGGTAAAATCTGATCGGTTTTGGAAAGGAAAATGCTGATTTCATGCCGAAACTGAATTGATGAGTGAAAGGTGAAAAGTGGCCAGCCGGTGATCGTATATTAATTAGACTGGACAATGATCGCGGTGCCGGGCAATATTTTCCCCGGATTCACGTCGCAAGATCGTGTTTTGCAAGATCGTGTTAAGGATAAAATAGGTTCAGTGTGTAGTCCTTGATTGTGGCTAGCAGGTATTCGGTTTGTCGGCAAACCGTAGCCGAATATTGATGATAATGTCGTATGGTGACCAAGGGATGAGAGCGGGGGAGGAGGGCAGTCATGGCGATGCCAGCGCTTAGGATTGGGGGCAGGACTCTGTTGATCGTCATCGCGGCGATCATCGGTATGGTCGCGGTGGCAGGGGTGTCGTTGGAGACGCTCCACGAAAATTTGCTTGAAGACCGGCGCGATAAGACCGAACAGTTGGTCAAAGCCGCCCACACCCTGGTTGGACATTTTGAAGTCCTGGCTCGTTCGGGTGCGATGACCACTGCCGACGCGCAAAACGCGGCGATGGCGGCGGTCGGCGCGTTGCGATACGGCGATAACGATTATTTCTGGATTAATGACATGAGCCCGACCATGCTCATGCATCCCATTAATAAGGCGCTGGTCGGGAAGAGTATGGCTTTGTTCAAGGATAAAAGCGGCAAGTTGCTGTTCATGGAGTTCGTCAGCACGGTTAAGGCTCAGGGTGCCGGGTTCGTACCTTATCTGTGGCCCAAGCCGGGCCAAGATCCCGAAAAGCCGGTGCGCAAGATTTCTTACGTCAAAGGCTTTGAAGCTTGGGGCTGGGTTATCGGGTCTGGAATCTACATCGACGACGTTGATGCCATTTTTAAACGTCAGGCCACGATGCTTGGTATTCTGGCGCTGGTTTTGATGGTGGTGGTGGCCGCCTTGTCGAGCTTGCTTGCCCGCAGCATCACCCGACCGATTCACCAGTTGACCGCCGCCATGCGCCGCCTGGCCGGGGGTGATCATGAACTCGATATTCCCGCCATCGAGCGTCGGGATGAATTGGGCGAGATGGCCGCAGCGGTAACGGTGTTCAAAACCAATGCGATCGAGAATCTTCGTTTGGCCAAAGAGCACGCCACCATCCGGCTCCAGTCGGAAGAGCGGCAGCAGCAGACGTTGATGGGCTTGGCCAATTCATTCGAGAACGAATTCAAGGTCGTCATCGAAGGGGTTCAGGAAGCATCACAAAAAATCGTCAGTTTGGCCAGCCGGATGGGCAAAAAAGTTGGAACCGCCGCTGAACAGTCGATCAATGCGGTCAGCGTGTCTGAACGAACCATCGAAAACATCACCGCCCTGTCCCAGGCCGCGCAGCAACTGTCCGATGCTTTCGACGAAGCTTGTCGCCAGGTGGAAAGGTCGTCTGAAATTTCCAGGCAGGCGGTGGTTCAGGCGGGTGTCACCAACCGTCAGGTCAATGGGTTGAGCCAATCGGCGGAGAAAATCGGTGAGGTGGTCGGGTTGATCACCAATATCGCCAGCCAGACCAATTTGCTGGCGCTTAACGCCACCATCGAGGCGGCGCGGGCCGGTGAGGCCGGTAAAGGCTTTGCCGTGGTCGCGACCGAGGTCAAGAATCTGGCCGGGCAGACCGCCCGTGCGACCGAGGAAATCTCGTCGCAAGTGGCCACAATTCAGGAGGCCACGCGCCAGGCCACTGCGGCGATTCAACAAATCGCCTCCACCATCGAAGGCATCAGCACGATCAGCGCTGCGGTTTCGACGGCGATTTCCAACCAGAGTCAGGCGACCGCCGATATCATGCGTCGGGTGCAGGAGGTGTCTAGCGACGCCTCCATCTTCAATCAGCGCTTTTCCAGCGTCGCCAAAGGCTCGGCCACCTCGTACGCTTCGGCGATCAAGGTCATCTGGGCGGCGAATGATCTGACCAAGCCGACCTCGGCCCTGGTCAGTGAGTTGGGCGGCTTCCTCAAGACATTGCGTAAGCGGTAGGGGGCAGGCGTTAGCCGCTAGCCGTCTGAGATTGTGGTGAGTTTGTTTCCGAATAAGGGCAACCAGGGGCAAAGCCTCTGGTTGCCGAAGGCGAAGCGAACCAGTATACCCATGGATCTTTGGTGCGCGGCATTCCGGCCCACTTCCGCACCCAGGTCTTTCCCATGAATGGCACCCGCCCGGACCGCCCTAAAATCCTGATCGTGGATGATCTGCGGGCTAACCTGGTGGCGTTGGATCGATTGCTCGACGGCATGGACGCCGAGGTGATCAAGGCTGACTGCGCCAATAGTGGGCTGGCGCTGCTGCTCGACCATGATTTCGCCCTGGCGTTGATCGATGTCAACATGCCGGGTATGGACGGCTATGAAATGGTTGAGCTGTTGCGCGGTGAGGAGCGGACCCGCAGCCTGCCGGTAATTTTCCTGACCGCCGCCTATGCCGACGAAGGGCATCGTCTGCGTGGCTATCGGGTGGGGGCGGTCGATTACATCGAAAAGCCGATCGAGCCGCTGATTCTGCACACCAAGGTCAAGGTCTTCCTGGATCTTTACAAGCAGCGTCGCCAGTTGGAGCAGGCTTTTCACACGCTTGCCGCGCAGAATCAGCGATTAGACGAGGAAGTTCACGAGCACCAGAAAGCCGAACGGGCGTTGAGCGAAGGCGAGGCCCGCTATCGCGCCATCTTCACCAACACCGCAGTGGCGATATTTCTGGTCGATGGCTCGGGGCATGTGATGCAGGCTAACGAGGCTTGGCTGCGTCTGCTTGGTTATGGTGATCATGGCGCACTTGGCGCGCCGTTTGGCCCGGGTCTCCATTTCGATCTGCTCCACCCTGAAGATCGCGGCCAGGGGCTGGCGGCGTGGCGGCGGCTGGTGGCGGGCGAGATCGACCGCTACCGGTTGGAGGTGCGCCTGCCGCGCTACGATGGCAGCGTGGTCTGGGGCGATCTAACCATGTCGGCGATTCGCGACTCCAATCAGGTTTTGCGCGCCAGCATTGGGATCATTCAGGACATCACCGATCGCAAGGCGGCCGAAGACGCGATGCGCGCCAGCGAAGAGCGGATGCGATTGGCGTTGTCCGGCACTCAAGATGGGGTGTGGGATTACGATCTGGTTTCGGGCGTGGCCTATTACTCGCCGCGCTGGAAGGAGATCATCGGCTTTCGCGATGATCAACTGGGACATGATTTCAATGAATGGATGCGGCGGATTCACCCGGACGATCTCGATAAAACCCTGGCTGATTTCGACGAGCATCTGGCCGGCAACAACCCGGTCTATGAGAACAGCCACCGCCTGCTGCACCGCGATGGGGCTTACCGTTGGGTGATGGATCGTGGCCGGGTGGTGCTGAACGCCGAAGGCCGTCCGGCGCGACTGGTTGGTGCCACCACCGACATCACCGAGCTGCGCCGGGAACAGGCTCGCCAGCAGGAGTTGCGCGAGCGGCTGGAATTAATTCTGCGGACCGCTGGCGACGGCATCTTCGGGGTGGACGAATCCGACCGGGTGATTTTCGCCAACACTGCCGTCGAGCGACTGACCGGGTTTCCGGTTGCGGAATTGATCGGCCAGCGTAGCCACGACCTTCTGCACCATAGCCGCAACGATGGTTCGCCCTATCCGCTGGACGATTGTCCGATCTATCAGGCTTGCCGCAGTGGCCAGACCCGGACCGCAGATGATGAGGTGTTTTGGCGGCGTGATGGTGGTTCGTTTCCGGTCGAATATACCGTGGCCGGGCTGCGTTCTGGCGAGCGGGTCACTGGGGCGGTGGTCGTGTTCCGCGATATCTCCGACCGGCGAATGTACGAAGCCTCGCTGGTCCAGGCGCGAGCGGCGGCTGAAGCCGCCAGTCAGGCCAAATCCTCGTTCCTGGCCATGATGAGTCACGAGTTGCGTACGCCGATGACCGGGGTGATCGGCATGGCCGATTTCATGCTCGACACGGCGTTGACCGTCGAGCAGGCCAGCTATCTGGCGACGTTGCGCTCTTCGGCCGAAACCCTGATGGTGGTGCTCAACGACGTGCTCGATTTCTCCAAGATCGAAGCCGGCGCGCTGGAGTTGGAAGAAATTGATTTCGATCCGTGCGAGGTGGCGGCGGAGGTGGTGCGGCTGTTCGAGCCGACCGCGAGCGGACGCGGCGTTGTCCTGCGTCTGGAGGGGCCGGCTCCGGGAACTTTTGCGCTGCGCGGCGATCCGATTCGGTTGCGCCAGATTCTGTTTAATTTGGTCGGCAACGCGGTCAAGTTTACCGAACGTGGCGCGATCGTGGTTCGGCTTGATCTTGGGGAGGCTTCGGTGGAGGGGGCCATGATCCCGCTTCATTTTGAGATCGAAGATACCGGTATCGGTCTGACGGCGGACCAGCAGGCGCGCCTGTTCAGCCCCTTCACCCAGGCCGATGCCGCCATTACCCGCCGTTTCGGCGGTACCGGGCTGGGGTTGGCGATCTGTAAGCGGCTGGTGGTGCTGATGGGCGGCCGAATCGGCGTGACCAGCCACTGGGGGCAAGGTTCGCGGTTCTGGTTCGAACTGGCGCTGCGCCGTGGACGGCCGGTGGTTCGGGCTGCGTACCGGCCGTTGCGGTCGGGCACCTGTTCGTTGTGGGTGCTGGTGGCGGAAGACAATCCGGTCAACCAGCGGCTGGTTCGGCTGGGGCTGGAGCGTATGGGCCACCGGGTCGATACCGTCGAAAATGGTCTGGTGGCCGTAGCCCGGGCCCAGGCTCATCCTTATGACGCAATCATCATGGATTTGCAGATGCCGGAGCTGGGGGGGGAGGAGGCGACCCGGCGGATTCGCGCCCTGCCCGGCACCGTCGGCCGGGTGCCGGTGATCGCGCTGACCGCCGATGCGATTCCTGAGCATCGCAGCCGCTATCTTGCCTCTGGCCTGACCGAATTGCTGATCAAGCCGATCGAGTGGAAACGGCTTGGTGGCATTCTCAATCAGATCGGCCGCGATCGGGTGGCGGCCGGTGTCGTTGAAACGATAAAATCCCCATTGCCGCCGTTGTTTGATCCGGTCAAATTGGCGCATATGGAGCGGAGCTTGGGTGAAGAGGGAATGGCGGAGATGCTGGCGATGCTGCCGGATACCCTGCATGCCGAACTGGCCGCGTTGAAACGGTCTGCGGTCGCAGCCGATCTGGTGGCGCTGCGTCGTGCCGCTCATTCAGTAAAAGGTGTTGCGGCCAATTTCGCCCTGACCCGGCTGCATGGTGTCGTTTGCGGGATCGAAAACTGTGCCGATAATGTTGTCATCGGCCCGCTGATCGAACAGGTGGAGGTGGTTATCATCGAAACTCTGGCCGGCATCGGCAGACCCGCCCTGCGCAAGGTTGACTGACTGCGGACCAGGAGGCTCTGGACAAGGTGACTGCCATGAAAATCGTCTACGCCGCTTCGCCCCCATCCCAACCCTCCCCCGCAAGCGGGAGAGGGAGCCAAAGTGCGGCAGTTCCGTTTTCGTCCCTCCCCCGCATGCGGGGGACGACAGGGGGGGGCAAACCGGCGGGATTTTCACTCACTGCGGTGTGCGGCTCCCGTGTGGGTGATCTCTGGACAAGGTGACTCTTGGCCCCTACCGGCATACCCCGCTCCACAACCGAGTTCATGGCTTCGCTGTTGGCGCTCACGGTCGCGGCATGGCTGGGGCTATCGCTGTTTGGCGGCGTGGCTATCGCCGGCCAGGGCCATGTCGAGCCGGCTAGGGTTGGTGGAGAAGAGGCCACGTCGCCGCCACTTGGTGAGATGCCGCTGCGTTTGCCTGGTGAGACGCCGCTGCGTTTGGGCGTGCTTGCAAGCAGCGACTCGAACGAAGTGTTGGCGCACTGGCAACCGTTGGCCGATTACCTTGGCCGAATCATTCCCGGACGGCCATTTTCGGTCGTACCGGTTGGTTTTGTCGAGATTTCTGGGGTGGTCGAGCGCGGTGCGGTTGACTTCGTGATCGCGAACGCCGCCCAGTCGATCGACTTGGAGGGCCGCTTCGGGTTGGTTCGGTTGGCGACCATGGCGACACAGATCGCCGACGGCAGCGGCTTGGTTCGAACCGGCGGCACCGTGTTCACCCGCGCCGAGCGCACCGATTTGAACGACTGGCCCGATCTGCGTGGCAAGATCTTGGCGATTCCAGACCCGTTCGCATTGGGTGGCTGGTTGGCACCGTGGCGGGAGATGGCCGACCGCGATTTAGATCCAACCGCCGATCTGCGCGCGGTGACGGTGGTCGGCGGCTATGAGGCGGCGGTTGCGGCGGTGCTCTCGGGGCAGGCCGAGGCCGGAGCGGTCCGTTCCGGTTTCCTGGAAACGCTGATCGCCGCCGGCCGGCTCGACCCGGCCGCGATTCGGCTGTTCGCCCCCCGGACCACGCCCGGCTTTCCCTTGGCTCATTCTACCCGGCTGTATCCGGAACGGTCGCTGTCGGCGCTGCGTCATGTGCCGGAACCGCTGGCTCGACAGGTTACGATTGCGCTGCTTACCCTGGGGGCCGAAGACCCGGCTGCGGTCGCCGCTGGCATCGTCGGCTGGACGGTACCGCCGGATCATACCGCAATTCATGAACTGTTCCGCGAGCTTGGTCTTGGCCCCTACCACAACTTGTGGCGGGTGGCGGTGGTTCGCGCTGCCTGGCACCATTGGCCGCAGGTGGCGCTGGGTGCTGCCTTATTCCTCATTCTGGCCGGGGTGTTCATCTACGTCGGTGTGGTCAATTTCCGGCTGATCCAGATGGTTACCGGCCGGTCGCTGAGAATAAAGTCAGAGTTCCTGGCCAATATGAGCCATGAATTACGGACCTCGATGACCGGGGTGCTGGGTATGACAGATTTTCTGTTCGATACATCATTGTCTGACGAGCAGAAAAAATACCTAGGCGTGTTACGTTCTTCGGCTCGTATGTTGCTAACAGTGCTGAATGATCTGTTTGATTACTCGCGGGTGGAATCAGGGCAACTGGTTCTGGAGCAGGTTGATTTCAATGTTGCCGATAGCGTGCGCGATGTCGTTGGCCTGCTAGAAACCACGGCCTCGCGCAAAGGGCTGCTGCTGCACGCCGAAATTGATGAATCCGAGTCGTACTGGGTGTGCGGCGATTCCATTCGGCTGCAACAGGTGCTGTTTAACTTTGTCGGTAACGCGGTCCGCTTCATTCCGCGCGGACAAATCATCGTCCGCTTCTCGGTTCAAGGTGCGTTCGACGACATCGTTCTGTTGCGGTTTGAGGTTGAGGCCGACGACCCCAATTTGTCGGAACGGCAGTGCTCGTGGCTGATCGACGCCTTGACCCGCGAGAACAGCGCGGCACCGTGGCGCTGGTTCGGCGATCCCGGTTTCGGCCTGGCCACGAGCCGACGACTGGTGGCCAGCATGGGGGGGATGATCGGCACTGAAACCAAGCCGGGGGCCGGGGTTCTGTTCTGGTTTTCGGCCCGATTGAAGCGCGGCCGTCCGCTGCCAGCGGCCCCGACGGCGGTGCCTGGCCGCTCGCTGCGCATCCTGTTGGCTGAAGACAACCCGATCAACCGCATGTTGGTCACGCTCGGGCTGGAAAAAATGGGCCATCGGGTCGATGGTGTCGGCAATGGGCTGCTGGCGGTGATCGCCGCCGGCCAGCAGCGCTACGACGTGGTGTTGATGGACATGCAGATGCCGGTGATGGACGGCATGGAAGCCACGCGCCGCATTCGGTCCCTGCCGCATCCCTTTAACCGGGTGGCGGTGTTCGCGCTGACCGCCGACGCCATGGTTGAGCACCGCTCCTATTACATGCGCGCCGGGTTGAACGAATTTCTGATCAAGCCGATCGACTGGCAGCGGCTGGGGCAAGCGCTGGGTCGCCTGTCGGTCGGGGACGATCACCCGCTTGATCAAGCCCGGAACCAGGCCCCGAACCGGATGCCGGTGATCGGCGACGGCGCGCCGCCACTGTTCGACAGCCCCAAGCTTGGGGTGATGCGTGAGGCGATCGGGGATGATGGCTTTGCCGAAATGCTGTCGCAATTGCCGGCCACGCTACGCCAGGAGATGAGTAAAATCCGGCTGGCGCGTGAGACCGGAGAGTTGCGATCCCTGCAACGCGCCGCCCACGCGGTGAAGGGGGTGGCGGCCAATTTCAGTGCCATCCGGATTGAAGCCGAGGCCCGGGCGCTGGAGGCGGCCGACAGCCTCGACGCCGCCGATGTTCTGCTGATCAGGCTGGAAACGGCGGTGCGTGATACCCTCGTGCTGCTGTCGCGCGAAGCCCCGACGTTGGAACTGAATGAAGGGTCGCTGTGATGGCCATGACGATCGTGATCGTGGACGACATTCCGCTCAACGCGCTGCTGATTAAGAACTATGTGCGCAAACTGGACGGGGTCGAGCCACCGGTCACGTTTTCCGATCCGGTCGCGGCCCTGGCCTGGTGCGGCGAACGCTTGCCGGATGTGGTGCTGGTCGATTTGCAGATGCCGGAGATGGACGGTATTGAATTTGTCGCCCGGTTGCGCGCCTTGCCCAATGCCGGCTCGGTGGCGGTGCTGGTGGTCACTGGCCAGGAAGATGCCGGCTTACTGGCCGGGGCTTTGGCAGCGGGTGCCGACGATTTCTTGCGCAAGCCGATTGAGGAACTGGAGTTGTCGGCCCGGGTCAAAGTGATGATGCGTTTGCGCCGTTTGCAGTCTGGTTTTGATTTCGCCAAGTAATGCGGGTCCAGGGGCCTTCAGGCTCCTGGTGGGTCCAGGGCAAGGCCCTGGTCGCCGAAGGCAAAGTTAAGATCAGGTGGGAGTCTTGGGTCGCGGCGGGAAATGGACCGTAACCGTGGTGCCCTGATCGAGCGGCTGACCCGCGATTTGGGCAAGGCGCGTGTGGCGGTGGAAGAGGCGCGGCAGAAGCTGATCGATTATGCCCGTAGCGTAAGACTATAGGAAAAGAAGTCGAACCAAGGGGGCAGCGCC
>CAUYTZ010000354.1:0-4612 GCA_963575695.1 uncultured Gammaproteobacteria bacterium
AACCCGGTGCAATCCCGGTTTGAACCCTGCTGGACTTTGAGACGCGGAATGGCCGGACTGGATATGACCTTGCCATGCCTCAAAAACCCGTTCTCAGCGACACTTGAGCCTAGTCCATGACGAAATCCTCAAGGCTCAGCGAAGGGGCTGTGCAGGTGCAGTCTGCGTTATTCCTTGGTGGGGCGGTTGACGTCATGCGTCAATAAATGCACATCGCCAAATGTTTTGGAATCCCCCTGAGTCGATTTGTCGCACCCATCGCGGAACCAGCCCAACGCCACCGGTTATTGAGCATTCACGGCCTGGGCTTCCAGCACCACATTCGGCACCCCTTCCAGGCGCGAGGTGAGCAGGAACAAATCCATGGCCGCATAGGCCAGTTCGGGGTGGGCGGTTTCGCCGCTAAAAGTAACCCGCTTCGCCAGTCCCAACCGCCGGGCCAGAGCCTGGGCTTGCGGCTGAAGCGGCCCATCGCCGCACAGCAGGAAATGGACTTCAGGCACCTGGCGCATGACCCGCGCTGCCACCCGCAGCCATAGAAAAGGTCGTTTTTCAGCGCTGAAGCGGAAAATCACGCCGACCACCGGCACCGTTGCTGGCACGGCGCAGGCCAGCCGGGCGGCACGGCGTCGCTCATCGTCAGGGGGAACAAAGCGTTTGAGATCAAGGCCGTTGTAGACCACCGGAATCGACGCTGGCGGCAGGTTCAGCCAGCGGGCGTAGTCGCGTGCGCCGGCGGCGCTGTTGTTGACGACGGTCACGCCGGGCAGGGCCAGCAGAGACCGATAGACCGGAACCATGTACCATTGGAACAGGTCATGATCCAGCGGCGACAGGCTGCGGGTGGAAATGATCACGCGCGGCACCCCGGCCAGAACGGCGGCAACGCCGAACGACATTCCGCCCCAGTCCAGGTAGGTGTAGACCACCGCGGGCCTGATTTCGGCGAGATCATGGTAAATGGCCAGAATTACCGGCTCGAACCACGATGGAAATACACCGAGCTGTCTGACCGTGTGTTCGGCCGTGCCCGGGGGAGGGGCCGAGTCTGCGTCTGGATTGATCGGCAATCGGCGAACTTCGCGAATCGGAATGCCGGTTTGTTGCGCTGTGGCCAGATGGAAGCGTTGGGCTTCGGAGCTGGACAGGTCTTCGACCAGCAGGGTCGCATTGGTGACACCAGCCGCAGCCAGACCGGCAATCATCGTTACCATTTGCCGTTCGGCCCCCCCCGGTCCGAGCGAGGCGATGCCGAACACCACCCCACCCTTGGCTATGGCCTCCACCAGGGCCAAGGGTGGGGCATGGCGGGCCCGTTCCAGGAGTGGGCGCAACCGCCGGTCGCGCTGGTCGAAGCGGGGTTGAAGCCGGCGCAGCCAAATCATCCGCCGTGCCAGCTTCAGCAGCGTTTGCCGCAGCCAGGGTAGCGCCACCATTGTCAGTCCTTCAGGCGGCGCGAACCCTCTCGATGAACAAGCCGACATCGTGACGCAGGGTTTCAGACTGGATCGAAAGATCGCTGGCTGCGGACAACACGGTTCCGGCCATGTGCTCGGTTTCCTGGGCTCCGGTGGTGACCGCAACGATATTGCGTGCCACTTCCTGGGTACCGATCGCGGCTTCCTGGACATTGCGCGAGATTTCGGCGGTCGCGTCACCCTGACCGTCAACGGCATTCGCTACCGAAGCCACATTTTGATTAATGCGGCCGATCATTTCGGCGATGCTGGTGATCGCTTGGCCGGTGTCAGAAGCGATCGACTGCATTTCCTCAATCTGAGCGGTGATGTCTTCAGTCGCGCGTGCGGTCTGAGTGGCCAAATTCTTGACCTCGCCCGCGACCACGGCGAAGCCCTTGCCGGCCTCTCCGGCCCGAGCGGCCTCGATGGTGGCGTTCAGCGCCAATAGATTGGTTTGGCTGGCGATATCCTGAATCAGCTTGACCACCGCGCCGATTTTTTGCGCCGCAGCGGTGAGGCCACCGACCGTGGCGCTGGTTTTACCGGCTTCTGAGGCCGCCAGATCGGCCAACCTGGACGACTCGCCGATTTGGCGGTTGATTTCTCCGATCGAGGCATTGAGTTCCACCGCCGCTGCGGCCACCGACTGAACATTGGCCGTAGCCTGCTCCGCCGCCGCCGCCACCACCATCGATTGCTCAATGGTTCGGCGGGCGATGTCACTCATCTTTCTGGCATCATCGCGCAAGCCGTTGGTCTTGCTGCTGACCAGAGTTACCACCGGCTCAACATTGTTGGTGGAAAAAGCGATGGTTTCTTTGTCTCTGGTTTCCATCGCAGATATAACGTCGTTGATGCGTTTGGTGTAAGTGATAAATTCACCGCACATACCATCGGTAATAATCTTGCGGAAGTATTTTTTCTTGCCGGCATAGGCCATGGCGGTTCCGGCTTCTTTGGAAAAGGCCTCGGTCAAATCCAGAACGCGGTTGGCATTGCGCAGCAATTCACCCAATTCATCGTCACGACCAATGCGGGTAACGCGCAGATTGAGATCCCCGCACGAAGCGCCATGCAAGATATCGGCGGCCCGGCGCAGCAGATCGACCGCTTGATAGACCTTACGGATGGCCAGCAGGCAAATCCCCAATCCAGCCAGGGAAATGAGCACGCTGAGACTGAGTGTCGAGAGGCCCAACATCCAGGCCGAATCAGCGATCTTTTTGGCACTCTTTCGGTCGGCCTCGATCAGAGTGTCAATCTGTTTCAGACATTTTTCCAGGGCTTCTGTCAATTGATCGGCCCAACGGTCGAAATTGGCCATCTGCGCGTTGCCAGCCTCGGTGCCGTCCTTGATATAGGCTTCAGCCATCCTCTTGCCGGCTTCATAAAAACCGGGAAATTCGGCTTTCGCCTTGGCCAGGATTGGTTCTAGTTCACGCACCCCCAATTCTTGGGCCAGTTTGGTCGCCGCATCGACATCGATGTTGAAATGACCGGCAACCCCCTCGGCCTTAGTGAAACCGTCGTCGTGGCCACCCAGGGCCCGGGTGGCGGAAATATCGGTAAGATATTGTTGAGTCTCGATCACGTCGGTTTGCAGATCATCGATATGTCGGGCCAGAGGGAACACTTTGTCTTGAAATGCGGCGTTGTTTTCGGTCAGTCGTCCGATTGAATTCAGACTGGTTATACCCTGAACCACCGAAATCACGGACACCGCGACAATCACGCCCATGAAAATGCTGATTACCCATCGCGCTTGACTGCGCAATGAAATTGTTGCGGTATTCGCCATCGAACTTTACCCTTTCTCAGTATTCTGGCACTCGCTTTAAAGTACAACCTAGTCCCTAGCTTGGTTCCTGGCGTAACTTACAGGCTAAGCACAAAGCGGTCATAGGCATCGAAGCCCAGTCCACGAACGGCGTCCAGTGTCATTTTGAACGACGCCGCTAAGCCGGCTTTGGGGTCGGCATGGCGGTTCTCTTCGGCCAGGAGGGCCTGATAAAGCGGCTGGACCTTGGCCACAGCCTCAGGGCGAGGTACCCGCCGGTTGGAATGGTAACCGTTGATCGTTCCCGAGGAATCGTAATTAGGCGTGACATGGGCGAAGACCCAATAATGATCGCCATTCTTGGCCTTATTAAGGACATAGGCGAATATTTCATCGCCGGTCTCAATCGTGTCCCACAGTAGTTTAAATACCGCTCGCGGCATGTGTGGGTGCCGAATGATGCTGTGCGGCTTCCCCAAAAGTTCCTCTTCGGTGAACCCGCTCATTTTTATAAAGATATCATTGCCGTAGAGTATTTTTCCCTGTCGGTCAGTTTTAGAGACGATAATTTCATCGCGCTGAAAATGCCGTTCAACCCCAGTCAGATGCTTATCAATTGCCATCACCCCACCCCCTTCTTCCTGCCCGCTTCTCGGCACCACCTTCCGGCCTGATGCAATTCCAGCCCGATGCCGTCAGCGCATAAAATCGCGATTCTCCGAACCCAGCGCGCAGTCATAGTCCATAATTGGCTAAAATGCCATATTCGCGTTTGGCTAACCAAGCTTTTTTGTCGGGAATGGGCAGAAACATCGTGGGCGAGCGAGTCGACAAAGTTTAAAAGCGGGATCGCTCTAGTTGTGTGCGCCATGATCAGTCGACATCTGTGCCCGAGCGGAAGTTAGAATACATGTCGGTGCTGGCGGCCATCGCCATGGTTTCCAGCCGCTTGCGGTCGCGGATTTCCAGGTGTTGCCGGTGGCGGACCAGGATGTTGGCCTTAATCAGTTGACTGATCGCGCGCACGACATCGTCATCGGCGGCTCCGGCCCAGGCGGCGATTTCACGATGCAGCGGAATCGGGGCGATCAGCCACGAACCGTCCTGATTGGGGTTGGGTGCCGCCAGCCGCAGTAGTTCCATATAAACCCGTTGAATGGCGGTCAGCGCCGACAGGCGCATGATTTGGCTGTCGGCGCGACGGATGATCGACACCGCGCGACGCAAAAAACGCAGGGTCAGTTCCGGATAGCGCGACAGCGCCTCCTGAAAACGGGTATTGGGCAGAGCGGCCAGGATGGTGGTGCCGATTGTGGCCACGTCCGCCGAGCGGCCGCCACCGTCGATCGCCGCCAATTCACCGAACACATCACCG
>CAUYTZ010000355.1:0-15856 GCA_963575695.1 uncultured Gammaproteobacteria bacterium
TGGCGTCAATAGTTCCAAATCCTGTCCGCCTACCGAAGCGGATTTGAATTGAAACTAAGGTAACCTGGGAACTACGCATTGGTAGGCGCTTGGGATATGAACTTCGGTGACGGGGTTTATTGCGTCAATAGTTCCAAATCCCACCCGCCTACCGAAGCGGATTTGAATTGAAACTCAGGTAACCTGGGAACTACGGAGCAACTCAAGTCCTTGAAATCGCTAAAGTGGATTTCGCTTTCTGTCACCTCCGCCCGCCGTTCGGCCGTTCAAAATCGTTGATCAAGACCGAGCGTGCCTATCGGATAATAGTTAGCGGACTGTCCCATCCGCTCAACCAAATCCTCACAAATAACCGCTATCAGGCCCGGACTTCTTGGCAAAAAAGCCAATGAATTCCGGGCCTTTGCGCGTCACCCCGCGCAGTCCCAAGACGCCGGAGAGGGCCGTTTTTCCTCTCTCTTCCGCCATATTCTCTGATACCAGCGAGCGAAAAGTCCGACTCATCGAGGGGGATTTCCAAAGTGGCATTTTTCTGATTCCTCCCTTCTCGAACGAGGGAGGACTGGATGGGAATGGCCCTGGCAATTCGGACGGACCTGAGCGCAGAAGACCTGCGTGCGCTTGCGCGCCGTGAGAAGAATGGTCGAGTGGTTGCCCGGATGTTGGCGCTTGCGCATGCCCTTGAGGGGAAACTTCGCGGAGAATCGGCGCGCCTTGCTGGCATGGATCGACAGGCGTTTCGAGATACAGTCCTTCGTTATAATAGCGAAGGACTTCCTGGCCTCTATGATCGCCGGTCCACGGGCCGTCCCGGTTGGTTGACTGCTGAGGAGAAAACAGAACTTGTCGCGATTATTTTTGACAGGCCTGAATTAAATCAAGATGGATGCGAGGAATGGACCTTGCCGAAACTTTGTGAAGACGTGATCGCCGGTAAGTTCTCCAAGACGATACATCCATCCAGTCTGTCACGGATTGTTCGAAAGCTGGGCTTATCGAAACAAAAAGCTCGCCCACGACATCCCAAAAGTGACGAGGAGGATCAGGAAGCCTTCAAAAAAGGGGGATCTATACCAAGTTGCCTTTGCCACCCTACAGCCCCGAGATGAACCCGATCGAGCGCGTCTGGCTACACTTGCGGGAGTGCTTCCTATCTCATCGTTTGCTCAATGATTACGACGCCATTGTTCAGGCGTGCTGCGAAGCCTGGAACCGCCTTGCGGATGGCGGCGGTGGCCCGGCGATGTTGACCGGAAATATAGACGCGGAACTTGTTGGGTTCATTGTGTCCGCGATACCCTCGCCGGCTGGCCGACCTGGGCCTGAACGCCATCCGATCGTACGATTGTATGCTTGGCGGTAAGCGCTCGTATCGTTAATAAATTACAATAATATCAGATATATTTTCTCTAAATTCTACAGTAAGATTCTCCACAAATGCTTGGTAAAATAATTAGTGCTACCTCATGGATTGACGGTTGCGGGTCGCAGCACACATCGTTGATGGTCCCAAATATTTACCGGCCGGATGGTTGGAATTGCTCGCCGGATATCACACGGAACCGGAACTCCTGGAACCGGAGGCGTGAGATCACCCGAAACTGGAAGACGAGGCCATGACGGACACAGTCAGGGAGCAGGCGGACGATGGGGAAAAATTCGCGCCGCGAGACGTGATCGCCCTCGTCCAGCGCTTATCGCTGGCGCGCGGGCTTGACGAAATCATGGCGGTGGTGCGGCGAGGGGCGCGCCATCTGACCGGCGCCGACGGCGTCACTTTCGTGCTGCGCGACGGCGGCTTTTGCCACTACGCCGACGAGGACGCGATTAGCCCGTTGTGGAAGGGGCAGCGCTTTCCGCTCGAGATCTGCATCTCCGGTTGGGCGATGCTCCACCGCTAGCCGGTGGCGATTCCCGACATCTTCCTCGATTCCCGGATTCCCCACGACGCCTGCCGCCCGACCTTCGTCAAGAGTCTGGTGATGGTGCCGGTGCGGCAGGAGGATCCGGTCGGCGCCATCGGCGCCTATTGGGCGATCCGCCGCGATCCCAGCCAAGCCGAGATCGATCTCTTGATGACCATCGCCAACGCCGCGCTCTACGCCTCGCTGGTGGCGGCGCGGGACGAGGCGGCCAAGCGCTCCCGCGACCTCGAAGGGCTGTTTCTGGCCTCTCCGGCGGCGATCGTCGGTCTCGACCGCGCCGGGCGGGTGCAGTGGTGGAACCGGGCGGCCGAGCGCATCTTCGGCTATCCGGCGCGGCGGGTGATCGGTCGTCCGCCCCCGATCGTTCCCCATGAGAACCGGGAGCGCTACCCCGACCTGTTCCGGCGGACCCTGGCCGGCGAGACCTTTCACGACCTTCGCGGCGTCTGCATCGCCCGGTCGGGAAAGCGGGTCGATGTCGAGTTTTCGACCTCGCCGCTGACCGACGCCGCGGGTGAAACCGCCGGCTTGATCTGCGTGGTCTCCGACGTCAGCCGGCGCAACCAGCTAGAGCGCCAATTCCTGCAAGCCCAGAAGATGGAGGCGGTCGGCCAGCTCACCGGCGGCATCGCCCATGATTTCAACAATCTGCTCGGGGTGCTGATCGGCAATCTCGATCTGGTGCGCGAACAGATCGAGCCGGACGCCGAGGCGGCGGAGTTGATCGACATCGCGCTCGACGCCGCCCTGCACGAGGAACTTAAACCCGGCGACTACATCATGGTCGCGGTCTCGGACACCGGCTGCGGCATGTCCCCCGCGGTGCTGCGCCGGGCCTTCGATCCCTTCTTCACCACCAAGGCGGTGGGCAAGGGCACCCCGCCACCGCCTGACCGAGTGGCAACCCTCGGTGTTGGTGGTCGATCTCCAGATGCCCGAGGTCGACGGCATCGAGTTGCTGCGCGAACTTGCCGAGATGGGGTGCCGCGCCCGGATCGTGCTGGCCAGCGGCGTCGATTCCCGGACGCTCCAGATGGCCTCGCGCTTCGGCGGGGAACTCGGGCTGGCCATGGCCGGAGAACTGCATAAACCGATCCGCGCCGTCGCGTTGAAAACCCTGCTGGCCGGCTTGCGCGGCAGCGTCGATGTCATCGCCGCCGAGACGGTCGCCGATCCGGTCACCCCGGAAACCCTCGCCAAGGCGATCGCCGCCGGCCGCCTGTTCCTGATGTACCAACCCCAGGTTACGATTCCCGGCCGTCGGATCGTCGGCGTCGAGGCGCTGGTGCGCTGGCGGACCGCGTCCGGCCGGGTGATCGGGCCGGACAATTTCATTCCGTTGGCCGAACGGTCGGGGCTGATCGACAACCTCACCGCCTGGGTGATCGACGCGGCGGTCCAGCAAGCCGGCCGCTGGCGGGCCGAGGGCCGGGACTTCAAGGTTTCGGTCAACCTCTCGGCGCGCAACATCCATGATCGCCACCTGCCGGATCTGCTGGCGGCGCGTTGCCGGCGAGAGGGCGTGCCGCCCGAAGGACTGGTGCTCGAACTCACCGAAACCGCGACCATGCAGGACGCCGCCATGCTGATGGAAGTGCTGGGCCGGTTCCGGCTCAAGGGCTTCCCGCTCTCGATCGACGATTTCGGTACCGGCTATTCCTCGATCGCCCAACTGCTCCGGCTGCCCTTCTCGGAATTGAAGGTCGACAAATCGTTCGTCATGAGCATGGACCGGACCCGCGAGTCCGCCGTGGTGACCCGGACCATCATCGACATGGCTCACCATCTCGGCCTGCCGGTGATCGCCGAGGGGGTCGAGACCGAGGAAGCCTTCACCCTGCTGTCCGAGTTCGGCTGCGATTTCGCCCAAGGCTACCTCGTCTCCCGGCCGGTCGGCGCCGAGGTGATCGCAGGTTTTCCGGCCGTCCTGCAATGCGCGGAGAGAATGGTCTCTAAACCGGCGCCGGCATGATATGCTGGATAATTGATTTCCCTTGAGTCGGGAAAACGATATGGCAAGACGCCCTTTTCGGACAGAGCTATTGGGGAAACTGTTTTCGTTTCTGTCCGCTGAAGAGGCGGCGATGGAGCCGGTTGTTCCGGATCGGCAATTGCCTGCCTCACGAACCCGGCCGGCAGTTGTCGCCGCCGGGGCGTCTCAGGAGCGCGAGAGCCAAACCGCCGCTGTGTCTGGACAAGGCTGCACGGTCGATGGCCGGTTGCAGATGATGAACTTATCGCTGATTGCCGAACGATTCGGCCCACGCTGGCCCCAACTCGCTAAAAAGGCCCATTCCCTTATCGAGGGAATCCTGACCCACCGCCTGTCCCCTGGCGACCATTATATTCGGCAAGATGACGACAGCTACTATTTTCAGTTTTCGGGTCTCTCGGAAACGGAAGCCCGGATCAAGTGCGCTTTACTGACCCGGGAGATCACCATCAAGCTGATGGGGGAAGAAGCTGGGATGGCGGGGTTGGGCCTCCAGTTCGCACTTACCCGTGGCGATGGTCCCGAACCGTCGGCTCAGTTGTCACCTGGCCCCATTGAACGGTTGCCTGACCCAAAACAGGCCGGGGATGCTCAAGCCAACCGGGATTCGTCAATCCCGGGAAATCGAGACGCTATACCAAAAACCCAGATCAAGGATTTGCTCTCCATCCTCGAAAATACGGAACGTGACCTGAAGCGGTGGCAAATGGAGCCCCTCGCCGAGGGGCGTGGCGCCATCGTCATGCGGTTGGAAGGGGTTGCCCAATTGTTGCGGCAAGCCGAGCACGCTTTCGCTGAACTGGCGGCTGCAAACCCCATGCTTGCGGAAGCGGCGGCCGATCTGCCGACTGCGCCGATGACGGGAGAGCCGGACTGGCAACCGTTCCATGTTCAATCCGGACCAAGCGTTGGCCCCCCTGCCTGGACTGAGGCGGCATCGGGTCGCCCGACCGAATCGCTGAGACCGAACGCTCCTGATGCGGCCGGAACGCCCGCCAGGCTGGCCCCGGAATGGCAGGTGTTCCAGGTTCTGCCAAAACTGATCGGGCGGACCCTGGTCAAG
Organism: uncultured Gammaproteobacteria bacterium; assembly: GCA_963575695.1. Classification (GTDB taxonomy): domain Bacteria; phylum Pseudomonadota; class Alphaproteobacteria; order Azospirillales; family Azospirillaceae; genus CAUYTZ01. Next base: position 4,982 of record CAUYTZ010000355.1, read on the forward strand.
ATAGAGATGGAGCTGAGACGTCAGGCCGAGCTTTCAGGCTTGGCCCCCGCGTCGGCAGTCGAAAGAGCCGGCTTCGTGGTGGAACCGGTTTATCCGGAACCACCGCCCTTCGACTGGAGCCAGGCCGAGGTGATTTTTTCTTATCTGCCGATGTGGCAGGTATCGAAGAAAGCGATCAATTCCTACCTCTGCCAGCTTGCGCTCAAAGTCGGCCAGGAAATCCACCCGATTGAGGCAATGTTTGACGGAGAGGTCGATGAGACGACGATTGTTGCATTAGACAGGCTCGTGCTGCGCAAGACGCTCCAGGACATACACATTCTTCTCAAGGGGGACCGCCGGAACATTATCGTCGTGCCGGTCCACTTCACCACTTTGGCGTTGTCACGGGGACGGCGAGACTACCTTGGCATTTGCGCTCAGATCCGACCGGAACACCAGTCCTATCTGGTCTGGGAGTTGATTTACCCCCACATCGGCATTGCCAACACTCCGCTCCATCAAGCCATCGCCGTACTCAAACCCCACGCGCGGGCGATCTTGCTGCGCGTCGATATTGGCTATCCGCAGTTTGATGACCTGGCTGCGGCTGGAGTCTATGCGGTTGGAGCCGATCTTCCCCACCAGTCACGACGTGAAGGCGAGACCATCCGTAAGATGGAAGCGTTCAAGATCCGCGCCGAGCGAGGCGGTCTCAAGGCCTATCTGCACGACGTGGGCTCCCTCAGTCTGGCCACCGCTGCGGTCTGCGCCGGTTTCGACCATATCGACGGCGCGATCATCGCCGCACCGATCGACAACCCCGAAGGCATTCGCAGCTACAAGATCGAAAGCCTGTATGCGCATGTTTTCGGCGCCGCGGGAATCTGACGCAAGAGCCGGTTCTGGGTTCAAGGCTGGTCTGGCGGCGGGCTAAAGGACAGGTTGTGAACTGCGTCAAGGCGGATCGCGAACTCTCCGGCGGAAAGGGCCGGATCGAAGAGAAACCCCTGACCGAGATCACAACCGAAACCACGAAGCAGGGAGAGTTGTTCGGAGGTTTCGATGCCCTCGGCGACCACGGTGATGTCGAGCGCATGAGCCAGATTGATCATGCTGGCAACAATTTTTTGTTCCCGTGGATTGTCGGCAATTCCGGTGATGAACGATTTATCGATCTTGATTTCATCAATCGGGAACCGGTGCAGATGGCTCAACGATGAATAGCCGGTGCCGAAATCGTCAAGAGCAAAGCTGAAGCCACGATCCCGCACCTTCTTCATGGCTTGCCGGGTTCGGTCGGCATCCTCCAGCAACGCCGTTTCCGTCAGTTCGAACTTGATGTGGCTGGGTGGAATGCCGCCGGCGTCAAGAAGCGGAAGCAGAGTCTGGTCAAACCATGTGTCCGAGAACAGGCGCGCCGAAAGGTTGATCGCCAGCGGAACGGCCCGAAGTCCCTGCTGGATCCAGCGATCAAGATCGAGCAGAACGCGCTCCATGACTCTGGTGCTGACCGGGCCGATCAGGCCGGTCGTTTCCGCCAATGGAATGAAAACCGCCGGGGAAATCATGGTCTGATCCGGCCGCAGCCAACGCAACAGCGACTCCGCTGCCATGACCCGCCCGCTGTGAAGATCGACTTGGGGCTGGTAGAATGGATGCAACTCGCCATCAGTCAGCGCCCGGTGCAGGCCAGTTTCAAGCTGGAACAGCTCCCTATCTTCGACGACCCGCTCCCGGCCCCCCGGCCGGACCAGATCCCGACTGGCCCGGGCGATCAGGTCCGCAACTGTGCCGCCATCCTCCGGAAATACGGCAACGCCGACACGAGCCGAGACGAAGATTTCCTGGCCGTCAATGGTCAGGGGATGTTTCGTCAAGTCCTGAAGCAGAACCGACAGCACTCTGTCGAGCGCAATGCCCCGAACCCGGCCTGGAAGCACCAGCAAAAACTCATCGGCTGCGACCCGGGCAATGCTGTCGGCATCCCCAATATGGCGGGACAGCCGGGCAGCGACCTCCCGCAGAACCGAATCGCCGAAGTTTGCGCCGAAAGTCGTATTGATCAAGCGGAAGCGCTCAAGGTCGATGTCAACGACGGCGAAGGGCCGGGCGTCCCGCCTCGCCCTGACGATCTGCTCCTCGATGATGGCGGAAATCAGTCTTCGGCTGTAAAGGTTGGTGACCGGATCGAGATACGCCGCCTGCAGCAGTCGCTCCTCGGCGTGAACGGCGCGATCAACAGCCGACGGGTCCAGGCCGGATTGCGTCGCCCCGGAAATCAGCGGCTTCACGGTCAATGCCCCTGATTGAGGCAACCGTTGAGAGCCTCAAGCAACTCCTTCTTGTTGAAGGGTTTCCGCAGCGCCTTCGTCGCCCCGACCTTTTCCGCCATTTGCAGATAATCGAAATTCTGGGTGCGTCCGCCCCCGGAAATCGCGATGATCTTGGTTTGGGGACACAGCCGGCGGACTTCCGCAATGGTCTGAATCCCTTCTTTCTCCGGCATGATGATGTCACAAAACATCACGTCAACCGCCTGCAGTTTAACGATTTCGACCGCCATGAGGCCATCGCGGGCAAGCAGAACGGAATGGCCGGCATCCTCCAGCAGCAGTTTGAGCGTTTTGCGAACCGTGTCCTCGTCATCGGCAATCAAGATCGTGGCCATGCTGTCACCTTGCGCTTGCTCGACATTTCCCGTTCAGACCCCGCCTGGGGATGCCTGCCCCGGGCGCGGCGTCGAGGAAGCCGGCTGGGAGATGAACGACACCCCATTCCACACCGCAGCAACAATGCGAACAGACTTTATATTGTTTCTTGCAATGCATCTTCATGTGCGCATTATTCATGTGGACATCATTGAGAGCCACTGCAGGCGTCTTCGAGGGGTGGATTTTCGAATGCACCATTGCGGTAGCCATATTTATCCGATTTGTGTTAATTTATTGTTACCAGATCAGCCCTTGCGCCGATGAATTGCAGATCACATGTTGTGCCTAGTCGCATGTTGGATGGGGCAATTTTATGTTGGATAGGTAAGGTTCAGGAATGTTTTTGTGCCCACCCTTGGGCCGAAATTGAAGGAATGGCCACGGATATGGCGGTTCGCGTTACCCGACAGGATACACGATGATGAAGCGTCTTCTTTTGCGCCTCGGCCTTGTCTGCGCTCTGATCGCCGTCCTGTGGGGAGTGTTCGGGAGCCTTGTCACAACGCTTTGGCAGGAGATGACCGTTACCGCACTTCCAGGCTTCGCCAATGGACTTGGTGCCCTGGCAACCATCGCCCTGGGAGCGGCGGTCCTGATCGGCGTTATTGCGCTCAAGGGGCGCTGGTGGCTGGTCGGACTGATCCCTGGTGTCGGCCGCATCGATGATCTGGACTTTCAGCGATTGCGCCTGGCGGTCTGGCTCGGCATCCTGTCGCTGCCGCTGCTGACCTTTGGACTGCTCGCCTTGACCCTTGAGGCAGCCCGGCAGCAGGCCCTGGATCAGGGGCAGCGCCAGGTGCGTATTCTGTCCCAGGTTGTCGCCGAACAGACCACCCGCACTCTGCGCACCATCGATCTGGTCCTGCGTAATCTGGCGCTTGAGATGGAGATGAAGCGGCCCGATCCGGTTCGGGATACCGCCGCCACCATCGACCGGATGAACCGGGAAAAGGGCGATGAACCGGGACTCCGCTCGGTTTGGGCCGTGGACCGCCAGGGAAATGTCGCCTTTCACACGATCGTCGGTGGCGTCGGACTGGCAGCCGCTGACCGCGCCTATTTTCGCCACCATCTGATGCCGGCTTCGTCGGAACTTTATGTCGGAGATCTGTTGCGAAGCCTGTTCGACAATTCCTGGTTCATCCCGGTCAGCCGGCGTTTCCTCAACTCCGACGGCAGCTTGGCCGGCGTCGTGGCCGCCGCCTGGGAACCCCGACATTTTTCCAAGGAATGGGCTGCGGTCGATGTTGGGCCGGGTGGCAGCGTTGCCCTGTTCAGTGACAGCGGTCAACTGGTCATGCGGACACCTTACCAGGAGGCGATAATCGGGCGCTCTTTCGCCGACGAGCCGATGATCCGGGACCGGGTTCTGAAGGAAAATGAGGGCTTCTACCGCCGTCTCAGCATCCTTGACGGCCAAGATCGGGTCTTCGCCTTTCGTCAAACCTCTGGTCCCCGGAAATTCATAGTTGTCGTCGGGATGACCGTGAATCACATTCTCGAAGACTGGCGTCAGTTCACCATACTCAGTTTCGCAGTCTGGCTGGTGTTTACCGCCGCGCTCACTATTTTCGGCCGGATCCTTCTGGAGCAAATCAACCGCCGCGCCGCGGATGCTCGCAGGCTGCGCGACATCGCCCGGTTTCCAGAGGACAATCCCACGCCGATTCTGCGGATTGATCGGAACGGTCGTGTCATTTACACCAATTCCGCCGCCCGGTTGGTCATCGCCCGAATGGTTGACCCGGTGGACCAAGCGGCTTTAAAGCAATTGATCGAACGGGCCGCCACCGTCACGACCACGGAGCAAGGCAGCCTGACCATCGGGATAAACAGTTTCGAGGCGGAAATCACGCCTCTGGCCAATACCACCGTCGGTCTCTACCTGATCGACACGACAGAACGGCTGGCCGCCATCCGTCGGCTACGGAAAAGTGAGGAGCGGCTTGCCCTGGCCGTGGAAGCTTCAGGACTGGGGCTGTTCGATCTCGATCCACGCTCCGGACGGATGATCGTCAATCCGCGCTACGCCCTGATGCTGGGGTATGATCCGGTCAGCTTTGAAGAGAACGTGGACAGTTGGAGCGCACGCCTCCATCCCCATGACCGTGACCTTGCCCTTGGTCTGTTCCGCGACTGCATGACCGGGCGAATTTCCGACTATCAGACCGAATACCGTCATCTGACCACGGATGGCGACTGGAAATGGCTGCTTTCGATCGCACGCATCGTCGAGCGGGATGATGCCGGAGAGCCGACGCGCCTGGTCGGCACCCATATGGACATTACGGATCGCAAGCTGCACGAGCGGGATCGTGAACGGAACGAAGCACTCAACAAGCTTCTGCTGTCTTTGAGCAACCGCGCCGATCAGCGCACGGAACATCAGTTGGTTGCCTCCGGTCTTGAAGGGCTGTGCGCCATCACCGGCAGCCGGCGGGCCGGTCTCCATTTCGTCGATGACCAGCAAACCCGGATCACCGTATCGATCTGGCATCCTGATGCCGCCGGCCAGGATGATCCCGGCGGAAACGCCGGAATGATCGGGGACTGTCTGGCCCGGCGGAGTTCCCTTGTTTCGGCCGCCGATGGCACCTTGCCGACCCGATCCGCGTGCGTGCCGGTGCTCAAGGACGATGTGGTCCGCGTGATCATTGAAATTGAACGAGAGCGGATGAGTTACGACGCCGACGCCCTCAACCTTCTGCGCCTGTTCGCCGACCACCTGTGGGAGATCATTCAGCGCCAGCGAGCCGAACAGGCCCTGCGCGACAGTGAAAGCCGGCTCAAAGCGATGACCAGCTCCACCAAGGATGCGATCATCATGATCGATCACGAGGGCCTGATTTCCTTCTGGAATCCGGCGGCTGAGACGATCTTCGGCTATGGCGCGGACGAAGCGATCGGGCGGGATGCGCATCTGTTCCTGGCGGGAGAGACCGGGCCGGGTTCGCAGCAGGCATGGGCTTTGTCCGCGCAATCCCAAACAGGGTTCATGGCCAACCGCACCCGGGAAGTGTTCGGGTACCACAAGGATGGCCGCAAGGTGCCGGTTGAAATCACGGTCTCGACCTTTCTGCGTGGCGGGCTGCAGAATGCGGTCGGGGTGCTGCGCGACATCACCGACCGTCAGGAAGCCGAACAGCAGAAATGGCAGGCCCAGAAGATGGACTCGCTCGGCTCTCTGGCCGGGGGAATCGCTCATGACATTAATAACTTGCTTGTTCCTGTCCTTGGCATGACCGAATCCGTGCTCGACAAACTGCCGGCGGACAGTTCCTTGTGCGAACGCCTGGAACTGGTGATGGACGCCAGCCAGCAGATCAAGGGACTGGTTGAGCGCATCTTGACCTTCAGCCGCAAGCAGGGTGTTCAGCGTGATCCCCTGGATATCGCTCAGGTGGTCAAGGACGCCATACCGCTGATCAGGGCGACTACGCCCGCCAGCATGTCGCTTGTTGACCAGCTTGATCCGGCCACCGGCATCGTCGTTGGAGATGTCACCCAGCTTCATGCGGTGTTGATGAACCTTGCGTCCAATGCCGCCCATGCCCTTGAAGGACGGCTGGGGCGTCTTACCATCGTCCTTGATCGCATCATCGCCGACGTCGAACTGGCGCGGGTGGCGCCAACGCTGGTCGAAGGCAAGAGTTATGCCCATCTCAGCATTGCCGACAACGGCTGCGGGATGGACGCCCGCACCATGGAACGGATGTTCGATCCGTTCTTCACCACCCGAGAGGTGGGAGAAGGCACCGGCCTTGGTATGGCCATCGTCCATGGCATCATCACCAAGCACGACGGCACCATCCGGGTTCACAGCACCCCGGGACAGGGAACCACCTTCGATATCTACTTGCCGATCAATATCCCGGGTCGCCGATAAGCATGCCTCAACAATCGCCATGTCATTCATCCAACACCAACTGCGCCTGGAAAATAATTTGTTTCGGGCGCAGCATTGGATAACGCAATCCCTGGTAGGATCGTTCCGAGCCATGGTGCATTGCGGAATAACGGTGGATCGATGACGGAGCCGACACAACCGCACGACAAGCTGTTGAAGGGCCTGCTTGATCAACCGGGGACCGCCGGTCCACCCTTGCGTGCCAGTCTCCTGGCGCTCAGATATTCTCACCGGGACGGTGACACCGAGGCTTTGTTGGTGCAAACTTTCACCGACGCTCGTGATCTGCCGTCGCTGTTCAGTATGCTGGTGGTCTATGCGACCACGGTTTACGCGGGTGTAAACCCGGCGCTGTTGCGCCGGGCGATTCACAAAGTCAAACCGGAATGGGAGGACGAAATGCTGTCGATCGCTGCCAAGGAATGGATGGCAGGATGCAGGCGCGTAAAGGAGCTCACAGTTGCAACTCAATAGCATCCACGGAAGGAGCTGCCTGCAAGTTGCGCTCTGCTTCGGTTAATTCACCCTCACTCAGTGTCAGTGAATAGTGCTCCCTGTAGTGACCCGATCCCTTTGGCGTCTGCCACTGCCTGTAGCAACACCAGCATCTCTTGCACATTCATCCACGGCCTGCGTGCCATCTGGAGAATCCAATCCAGCAATTGAGCTGCTGTGGTTGCCTGTTCCAGATCCACTTCGTAGTCCGTGCGTTGATGACGTAGTACCAACGTATTCGGGTCATACACCCATGCCCCATGACGGATGGGACGATGTCCGTGGCTGAGAGCCTCCTCCCATTGCCTGCCGTAGGTCTCCCAGTGACTGAGGTTCCACATTGGAAATTGACCTCCTGGTAAACCTTCCTTAGCCATTCTCTGAGCTGTACTCAGTTCGATTACCTCATCCATTGATGAATACTCCTGGTGAACATGATGTTGATCCCCAAAAGGGGAGAATTTGGAACTGCGCCAACTGCGCCAATGTGCGCCAGCTGCGCCAGTGCGCCACCCCATTTTGCCAAAAACCCACTTTTCAGATTCCAGCCTATACCCTGGCGCAGTTGGCGCAGTTGGCGCACTTCGGGTTGAGTTGGAATTTGACCGTGCGTTGCCCCGGCTCCGTCGCTACCTTGCGCACCCATTTAATCTCAGCCATGAACTCCATGACCGCCTCTGCTTCCTTTGGAGACAACCTGGGACGCGGCAGGGATCTGCCGAGAGTTCTGATTGAAAATTCCATAGTTCTTGTTTTCAGAGCCCAACGAACAACCCTCAGAGCGGCTGCCTCCAACGCATCCCCCTCTGCCATGCGTTGTACCCGTACTGCCTCGGACAAATGGTATTCACCAAGTTGTCTGGCACGTTCCCATGTATCTAAATTTACTTCCGATTCCTCCTCAGCGATGAGATAGGGATGATCCAGGAGATGTAGCACCAAGGCGGCCTTGACTGTGGCCGACACCGCCTTGCTGGCAATGTCCCGCACGTCTTCCAGATCGCGCCCCTCTGCCATCTGCACCTCCACAATGTTGTGCCACTGCCGTCGTGACTCGCTGGCCTCTGGAGAGAGTTTCACCAAGTGGCATGCGGGTTTGTCGTTCTTCTGTGCTGGTATTGTGTTCAACAAGCCCAGAATAGTTTCCTCGTATGGCTGTAAAATGAACTCGTTGAGGCCGGGTTCATTCATCTCTTCCAGGCGGGTGCCCACCAGAGAGGGAAGCCAGACGGGCCAAATGCGGGCCAATATCCCGGATGCCCGCAGTGAGGGATGGCGGGCCGCCTCCAGATATTTGTCTGGCTGGACCATGACGCAGACATTGAGACAGGGATTCACGATCATGCGGTCTTCCGGTCCATTCTCGTTGCCCACACGGTCACGGGTGATGGTGTCGCCGGAAATGCCAGCCAGATAGATGGCATCCCCGGTACGGTCTTTGCCGGAATATTTACCCATGATGGCATCAAAAACAGGACGCCCTTCTCCGGAGAGAACACCGTATTCACCGCCCCGGATGTGCATTTGTTGAAACAGACGTTCTTCTGTGGCATCGGAGGTAAACATGCGCGGATGGGGAGGCATGAGTATCCGTTTGCACTCTTCCTGAGCCATCTTGTGGATGAACTCTTGCTGGCTATCCTCCGACAGTTTTGGGTTGGTTGCCTGCTTCTTCATGGCGAGCAGAATGGTGTCCAGCACTTGATTGCTGGTGGCAACCTCAGCAACACGTTGACGATAGGCATCCATTTCTCCTGTAATCCACTGCTCCAGAGTACGGGTCATGAGCGAGAACGGCGGGCTCTTGCGCTCGCCACTCACCGCAATCAGGGCATGGAACATGGCTGGGTGGTGGTAGAGACCGGGTCTTTCCTGGATCCGGGCCTTTTTTCCAATGACCAATCCTGCCACCGACAGCCCGATCACCGCCGGGGAAGCAACGGGAACTTTGACAAAGCGAGCCACCTCGTAAGCCGCATCACGCAACACGCTCGGCAAGGCATCCAATGGGTAGGGGTGCGGTTCCTCATGATCCTGGGAAATAGGGATGGGATCAGGCCAAACATCCTGCTGGGAATCGTCCACAAGAGGCTCATCCTGGCAAGAAAAACACGACATGACGGTGTTCTGTTGATTGGTGCTGTCCCATACAGCGTGATGCATCTCCTGCCGCTCAGCGTTGGCCAAAAATTCATGAACATTCATCCCTTCGATGATGGCGTCGGCCGCATCCCATTTTTCCGGCCTGTCACCGGGGGGAATCAGAATGGCAACGTACACGGCACCGGCCTGCACAGCCGCACGGGCTACGTCGACGGCATAGTCCCAGCCGACCTTATCCTTGTCCGGCCAGATCAGCAGATTTTGTCCTGTCAGCGGAGACCAATCTGTTTTGTTAATCGGTGCTTTGGCTCCATGCATGGAGGTGGTGGCGACAATGCCGACTGACAGTAATGCATCAGCACACTTTTCGCCTTCAACAAATACAACGTCTCTGATGCCTGCCATTTCTGGCTGGTGATAAAGCGGCCACAAACCTTCTGGATCTTGTTTCTTGCCTGTTTTGACGTCATAAGGCCGGTACGTCTTTTTTCTGCCTGGCGGATCGTACCGGTACACACAACAGATCAACTGCCCGTCTTTACTGAAATAGTCCCATTTGCCGGTATGGGGGCCAAGATCATCCATGGGCGGACCGCTCCGGTTGGCCTTTGGACGCACAACGGGAGTGGCATCCCCCAACCAAGCGGCAATCTCGTCCAGGATTTTGGAAAAGTCTCTCCGGGCATCCATATGATGCATCTCTGCCCACAGGCCAATGATGTCACCCCCCTGGCCCGTGGCGTGATCAAACCACATCCCAGCCTTGGGGCCGCTGAGTTCCACGACCATGCTGTCACCTGGATTGCCTTGCACATCGCCGATGTAGAATTTGCCACTGCGAACCTTCCCGGCAGGCAGCAGGTGAACCAGTACGGATTCCAGGCACTCCAGCAAGCGAGCCTTCAATCGGTCAACATTGGGCCGTGATTCGAGAGATGGGCCAGTAGTGGCTTTGTGGTTGAAATCCATCATCATCTGAGCCTCCAACAACGATCCTGCCAGTCACAGAGTCGGCATTCAAAATGGCTCGGGTCACGGGTGATACGGGGCAACAGGTCATGCGCCTCGGTGGCCTGAAGGACACGCACCGCCCGATCTGTCATGCGTTGCGCCAATCCGGCATCGAAGGGCACCAGCTCAAAATGCAGCTCGGCGGTGTCCTTGTTGATGGCGACGAACAGGGCCGGGTTTCTTAACCCGGGCTTGGCTTTTTATCCGATCGACCGGGGGGGGTGCCGGCCGCGGCCCACAGCACAACGCCACGGCGGCGGCGCGCTGGCCCGCCGCGGCGCCGGGGGTGCCCCCGACCACCAGGGAAATGCTGTCCGCCTCCTGTCCGCCAACATCGCAATTTCCGAAGGCGAATATGCCTGGACCGGGACTGTAGAAATTGCCGCCCAGGTAAACGAAACCACGGAAAATATTGGTGCCCGTCGTCTGCATACCGTGCTGGAAAAGCTGCTTTGTAGCAGTCATTATTTGCGCTTATTAGGTTGAATTGAATGTGACGCACATCTCCGTCGGCGCAACAAGTAAAGGGGAGTGCGATGTCCAGTCCGTCGATCGCGCTTGCCAAAGAAGGTGCAAATAAAGCCACAGAGTCCGGCCTAAAATCACTGGCCATATGTGGCCGCGATGCTGACGCGCCAAATGGCGGTAAAATGTGTTTGGACATCG
>CAUYTZ010000356.1:0-5010 GCA_963575695.1 uncultured Gammaproteobacteria bacterium
CACCTGATCGGTGTGCTCGGACGACGGGCGGTGGACATTGCGGTGGGGGGCGGCTAAAAATGTATCGCTTACGCGATTGGGCTGCCGCCCAAATACGCGACTGGGCTGCCGCCCAAATACACGATTGGGCTGCCGCCCAAATACACGATTGGGCTGCCGCCCAAACCCGCCCGGGGAATGAATTCCCCGGACCCCATCTTCTTTTGTGAACTGATAAATTCACAACGACCCTAACTAGACATCCAAATTCGACACCTTCAGCGCATTTTCCTGAATAAATTCCCGTCGCGGTTCAACCACATCGCCCATCAGAGTTGAAAAGACTTCCTCCGCCGCATCGGCATGACCGACCTTGACTTGCAACAACGAACGCCTGGTCGGGTCCAGCGTGGTGTCCCACAACTGGTCGGGGTTCATCTCGCCCAAGCCTTTATAGCGCTGGATCGTGCTGCCCTGACGGCCAACCCCCATCACCGCCTCCAGCATTTCCACCGGGCCGGTTAGAATGCGAGTTTCCTTGCCCTTTTCCAGCAGTCGCGCCGGAGCGCCATAGATGCGAGCCAAATCAGCGGACATCGCATCCAAACGTCGGGCCTCGCCACTGCGCAGCAAATCGGCATCCAAGTGATAGCGGTGGACGATGCCGCGTTGACGCCGGACCAGGGTGATTTCGCCATCCGTGGCCACCGTACCGGCCCAAGTGCCGGTGTTGCCACGGTTGCTTTCCGCCTGAGGCAACGCCGCCAGCCGGGCGGCGGTGGCCTGAGCCAATTCCAGCGCCAGCTCGGGATTGCCCAGCGCGGTAACGGTCAGTGCGCCGGCCAACGCGGCCTGTTCCGCCACCTGAAGATTGCCGGCCTTGCGCGCCACCGACTGAAGATGTGAGCGGGCGGCGCGGGCCTGATCCAACGCCGTGCGCAACTCGTCACCGGTCAACTTTGAGCCGTCGGCCAGGATCAAGGCCAAATCATTCAGCGCGGCATCGATCAAATGATCTTCCAACGCACGATCGTCTTTTAGGTATTTCTCTTTGCTGTGACCGCGCTTGATCCGATAGAGCGGCGGCTGGGCAATATATAGATAACCGCGCTCAATCAAGGCCGGCATCTGGCGATAGAAAAAGGTTAGCAACAGGGTCCGAATGTGGCTGCCGTCCACGTCCGCGTCGGTCATGATGATGATTTTGTGATAGCGCGACTTGCCCGGATCGAATTCTTCCCGGCCGATGCCGGTACCCAGCGCCGCAATCAGCGTACCGATTTCAGCCGAATCGAGCATTTTGTCGAATCGGGCCCGCTCGACGTTCAAAATTTTGCCCTTCAGCGGCAGGATTGCCTGGAACTGGCGTGAACGGCCCTGTTTGGCCGAGCCCCCCGCCGAGTCGCCCTCGACGATAAACAATTCCGACAACGCCGGGTCGCGTTCCTGGCAATCGGCCAGCTTGCCGGGCAGCGAGGCCATGTCCAGCGGCCCCTTGCGCCGGGTCAACTCCCGCGCCTTCCGTGCCGCCTCCCGCGCCGCCGCCGCCTCCACCACCTTAGCCACGATTTTCTTCGCGTCTTGCGGGTGTTCTTCGAAATACTGGGCCAGCTTCTCGGCGATCACCGATTCGACCACCGGCCGCACTTCGGATGAAACCAGTTTATCTTTCGTCTGACTGGAGAATTTCGGATCGGGAACCTTGACCGAAAGCACGCAGGTTAGGCCTTCGCGGGCGTCGTCGCCGGTCAGGCTAACCTTTTCCTTCTTCGCGATTCCGGATTCGGTGGCATAATTATTAATGGTGCGGGTCAGCGCCGCGCGAAAACCGGCCAGATGGGCACCGCCGTCGCGCTGGGGAATGTTGTTGGTAAAGCAAAGCATGGTTTCGTGGTAACTATCGGTCCATTGCAGGGCCGCTTCCACGGAAATCATCCCGCCCACTTCGCTTTTACGCTCGGCGGCGACACAGATCGTCGGCTTGTGCAGCGGGTTTTTCGACCGGTCGAGCCAATTGACGAACGCTTCCAGCCCGCCTTGATAGTGCAATTCGATCGTTTTTGGCTCGACACCGCGCGCGTCGGTCAGGAACAGCCGCACGCCAGAGTTGAGAAAAGCCAATTCGCGCAAGCGGTGTTCGAGTGTTGCGAAATCAAATTCGGTCTTGGTGAAGGTTAGTTTTGAAGCCAGAAAGTTAACCTCGGTACCGCTGCGCGGACGGCCATTGTCCAGCAGTGGTGCCGGGCCGACATCGGCCAGCGGTGCCACCGGCTCCCCGTGGCGAAACTGCATTTCCCACACCCGACCTCCGCGCCAGACGCGCAGGTTGAGGATTTCCGACAGCGCGTTGACCACCGACACGCCGACACCGTGCAGGCCGCCCGAAACCTTATAAGAGTTCTGATCGAATTTGCCGCCGGCGTGAAGTTGGGTCATGATCACTTCGGCCGCCGACACCCCTTCCTCGTGGTGCAGATCGACTGGAATGCCACGGCCGTTATCGCGCACAGTAACCGAACAATCGGCGTTCAGCGCCACATCAACCCGATCGCAATATCCGGCCAGCGCCTCGTCGATGGCGTTGTCCACCACCTCGTAGACCATGTGGTGCAGGCCGGAACCATCATCGGTGTCGCCGATATACATGCCGGGACGTTTGCGTACGGCATCGAGACCGCGCAGCACGACGATGGAATGGGCACCATACTCTTCACCGTCGTCGGAAACTTTGATTGCGTCTTGAGTCATGTCTTCGATCGGTAAAGTTGACTTCGGCACCGCCGACGGGCTGCGGTGAAGGACAGGAGCGGTTGCCCGCCCCCGCATGTGGCCCGTCTCTGGCAAGCACTATACCGCATTTTGCTCGAATCCCGACACTGGAAACGTTCATTCGCACGCAATGCCAGGCTGTCGCCGGGAACGCGGCCACTCCGCACCACCAAGTCGCAAGAGAATAATAAGTTTAACTCAAATTTGATATCAAACAGTCAGCGCGTTCCATGCCTCAGATTTTCACTGGAGTTATAGGGCCAAGCGCACTACAGTTACCAGTAATGGTTTCGGCTGAAGAGAAGTGGTCATGACGAGTGGATCGCATTCGGGCGGTAAGCCCGCCAAACCTGCGGACAAGGCTCCAGCCAAAGCCCCAGCCTCACCCGCTAAGGCGGCAGGGACCACCCCCCCAGCCCCAGCGACAAACGAGGGGGAACTTATTCCGGCTCCGTTGTCGCTGGGTACCCGGCTGATGGCGTGGTGGGAAGGCTATGATCTGTCCGGAATCAAGATTCATAAGAAGAAGGGTGAGGAAGACGGCCGCGATAACGCTCAACACGGCAGTTCTGGTGGCCATGGCAGCGGTGACGAGGCCGCGTCTGGGGTTCCTCAGCCGGGCATGAACCGTTTTAACAAGCCGTTATGGTCCGCGACCCGAATCGAAGTGGTGGAAAAGCTGTGGGGCACCGGCTTCGTCACGCCAGGTGGGGTCGATTTCGTGCCCGAGTTGGTGAGGCCTCTGGGCCTTAATCCGGCCATGACCGTGCTGGATCTTTCTGCCGGCCTGGGCGGTACCACCCGAACCATGGCCGGACAGTTCGGGGCCTGGGTAACCGGATTGGAGACAACCCCCAATTTGGCTCTGGAAGGAATGCAGCGCTCGATCAAGGCCGGTATGGCCAAACAGGCCCCGATCGACCTCTACGATCCAGAGAACTTCTCCTATCCCAAACGGGTCGATGCCGTGTTTGCCAAGGAAGCGTTCTATACTGTCACCAACAAAGACGGGTTGTTCGACGCCGTGGAAAGGGTACTGAAGCCACGCGGCCAAGTGCTGTTTACGGATTATATTCTGCCAAATGCCGGCGGAACCAACAATCCCACCATTAAAGCCTGGGCGGCCAGGGAGCCGCTTGAGCCAAAGCTGTGGACCTTGGCCCAGATGGTCAATGCCCTGACCCAACGAAATCTGGATGTTCGGATTAATGAGGACATCACCGATAAATATCGCCACATGATCCTGAAGTCGCTGCAAGATTTTACCGGCCACATCGGCAAGTACGTCATGGATCACGAAACCAAATCCAATGTCATGGAAGAAATAGAGTTGTGGGCGTTCCGCGAAAAAGCCCTGCACAGCGGTTTGCTCTGCTGCCGATTTTATGCCTTGAAACCTGGAGAATAGGGAAAATTTACCGATGACCTTCGTTGTGCCGTTGTGGCCACCCGCGACCGTCGCCGTCGTCGGTGGCGGCCTGTTTCCGGTTCGGCGAATTTTCTGTGTCGGACGCAACTACGCCGCTCATGCCCGGGAAATGGGTGCCGACCCGACCCGTGAAACGCCCTGCTTCTTCACCAAACCGGCCGATGCCGTGGTTGAAGACGGTGCTGCGGTGCCTTATCCGCCGGCAACCACCAACCTGCATCATGAAATCGAGCTGGTGGTGGCGTTGGGCCAGCCCGGACGGGCGGTCGCGGCGGATAAAGCGCTGGAGCTGGTGTTTGGCTACGCCGTCGGCCTGGATTTGACCCGACGTGATTTGCAGAATCAGGCCAAGCAGGCCGGCCAACCGTGGGATATGGCCAAGGGCTTTGACCATTCGGCACCGTGCGGCGCGATTGCACCGGTCAGCCGAATCGGCCACCCGACGGAAGCGGGGATTCGATTGCGAGTTAACGATGTCGTCCGCCAGCAATCGGATATCAAGGATATGATCTGGTCGGTGGCCGAAATCATCGCCCACCTGTCGGGATTGGTCGATTTGAAACCGGGCGATCTGATCTTTACCGGCACCCCGGAAGGGGTGGGACCGATCAAGCCGGGCGATCGGTTGGAGGGCGAAATCGACGGCATCGGCCGGCTATGCGTAACCATTGCCGCCCTATAGTTAATAATAATAACGCTCTTATTGCGATTTTTATTGGTCTGAGGTAAGATGAGGCGTTTTAGCGGGGGTGGTGAAGATGGATGAATTTTCAGAGTGGCTAAGTCGGGTAACGGATTTAACTCTTGAACAACGTCAGATTGTGTTCTACGCG
>CAUYTZ010000357.1:0-15862 GCA_963575695.1 uncultured Gammaproteobacteria bacterium
TGCCGTCAGACAAAAAATGTTGGCGCATCCACTACATCCTGCACCCGTACTGCTCTCCCGTCCACCACTGTTACCCGGTCTCCAACGCTCCCGTCGTATGGCACCTCAACCACGCCACCGGCAGTCGCCACCCGCGCCAAGCCATTCGACATCGAAATCACCCGACCGGCCACCGATACTCTTCCGGCCAACAAATGCTGCAATTCGAGCAACGGGCTGGACATTTCGCAAGATCTCCAGGTTGGTAGCCAGTTTCGGACCGTTTGCGGAATGGCTGACGGGTATTGACCGGGGGGCCAAGGTTCAAGATGGCTCTGGCATCCTGGGTCCGTTGCAGGGTTCTGGCCTGAGCGGCCACCTGCGCCATGCGGGTTTGCAGTGCCGCCTGCGCATCGGCCATCCGGCTGGTATCGACCCCCGCCGATCGCATGGCGGTACCCAGGCGGCTCAGTTCCATGCTCTCTGCCGACAAGGTGGCGTTTAACCGGGAAACGGCATTGCCTGCCCGGTCACTGTCTCTCCCCAACGTGGCGGTGAAAACCCGCACGGCCTCCGCCTGGGAGCGGAGAGATTGGATGTTCTGTTGAGCGGCGGTGATGGCAGCATTTTGGTCAGGGGTGCGACTGGCCGCAGGCACTTGGCGCAAACGGGTCAATTCTGCGGTGGCCCGTTCGATCTGCACGGTCAAGCGGCTTGCATCAGCCTGAGATTGTCGGAAGGCACTACCCAGGCGGGTGGCTTCGCTGCTGGCCGCGCTCAGGGCAGTGCGTGTTTCGGTGATCCGCCGGGCGACTGTGTCGGACAGCGCGATGCTGCTCAACGCAGATTGGATGCGCTGCCCCTCATTTTTTTCTTGCGATATGCGGTATTCGGATCTGGTCGTCCATCGCGTGCTGGTTCGAGTGCTGGGCCTGGGCGATGGCGGTAGCGAAGACCGGGATCTGCTGCGGTTGAGCGAAACCGGGGATCACCTGTCGATGACCGAGCGGCGCTCGGCTTCTGCGGAACGCGATGCGCAAGACCGCTTCCTGGCCTCGTTCCTGGCCAGTCATATCGGTGCCAGTTTTCGTGGCCGGGTGTGTGGCGTGACCCGATTCGGCCTGTTCGTGCGCCTGGACGACACCGGTGCCGATGGGCTGGTGCCGATGCGGACACTGCCCGACGATTATTATGAACACGATGTCAACGCCCACGCGCTGATTGGGCGGCGCTGGGGTCGAACTTACCGGCTAGGCGACACCGTGACCGTGCGTCTGGATCAGGCTGACCCCTTGACCGGAGCCATGGTTTTGGCGCTCTTGGCAAACGAACCGGGCCCACCAATCTCAGTGGCAGGCGCGCCGCGCCGTGGGGGCAAGGGTGGGGGCGGCAACAAGACCGTGGGCCGGCACCATGGCAAAGCCGCCACAGGTGGCGCGAAAAGAGGTAAGCGCTGAGATGTTTTCGGGGGCGCGTACTGACAAATGGTGGCGGATCGGCGAAAGTGTCATTAACATTTAAGAAACAACCGGTGGCACAAGCTGTTTGGACAGTTGACCTATGGGGCAGTCGGCCTGTGGGACATTTGACCCGTGGGGCATTTGACCCATGGGACAGGGGGCGGTGAGTGTCAGGGCATGGATAATTTTCCTAAGGCATCCCGAATTCGTGGTTGGCTACTGGCGCTGGTTTTTGGCCTGTCGGTGGTGTGCGGTTGCTCGACCGCAACGCCGCCCCTGGCCGCAACCAATCCTTCCGCGCTCAATGAGCAGGTTTTCGCCGTCGGTTACGATCGAATCAGCCAAATTTTTCTGAAGCCGGTGGAATTGAACCGGCTGACGTTCGACGGTCTGTCCGGCTTGCGCGGCATCGAGCCGGGGTTGACCGTGGAGCGCACCCGCCGTGGATTGCGCGTGCTGGTCAGCGGCCGTCTGGCCGGCGATTTCCCTTATCCTGCCGCCGGCGACTCGGCCGGCTGGGCGACGTTGACCACAAACGCGATCGAGCGCGCCCGCATGCTGTCGCCGGTTCTGCGCGACGCCACCGCTGAATATATTTACCAGGTGGTGTTCGACGCGGTTGCCGCCGACCTCGATTCGTATTCCCGTTACACCAGCGCTCAGCGGGCGAGCAACGAACGGGCCCAGCGCGACGGTTATGGCGGCATTGGCCTGTCTTTGGATCAGACCGACGGCCGCTATGTGGTGCGGGAGGTTCAGACCGGCGGTCCGGCCGACCACGCCGGAATTCGCACCGGTGAAGTAATCATCACCATCGACGGCAGCATGACCGATCGGATGGTACCGCAGGAAGTGCGCGATCACCTGCGCGGCACGCCGGGAACCACGGTGGTGGTTACGCTTGGGCCCGTGAATACCCCGCCGCGCGTGGTCTCGATGACCCGCGAGAAGGTGATCCCGAACACGGTGGCGTCAAAGGTTAACGGCCGGGTCGGGGTTCTGAAGATTGAACGTTTCAACGCCTCCACCCTGATCAACCTGCGCGACTCGATCATCCAGATGCAGGCCAGCATTCCTGGCGGCCCGCTCGGTTTCGTGATCGATCTGCGCGGCAACCCCGGCGGCCTGCTCGATCAGGCGGTCGCGGTGGCCAATCTCTTCGTCCGCACCGGCCGGATCATCTCCACCGCTGGCCGTCATCGCGACAGTTGGCAGCAATTCGATTCTAACGGCGAAGACATCGTGGATGGCCTGCCGCTGGTGGTGCTGGTCGATGGTCGCTCGGCCTCCGCTTCGGAAGTCGTCGCTGCGGCGTTGCAGGATAGCGGCCGAGCGGTGGTGGTCGGGGCATCCTCGTTCGGCAAGGGTAGTGTCCAAACCGTGACCCGGCTGCCCAATGATGGCGAGCTGTTCCTAACCTGGTCGCGCATCTATGCCCCGTCCGGCTACACCTTGCACAAGCAGGGCGTGCAGCCGACCGTATGCACCAGCAAGGGCCAGCGGGATGCCGATGCGGTGCTGGCCCCGTTGCGTGGCGGGCGCGTGGACCGGCCGGCGTTGTTCACCCGTTGGCGTACCGCAGCCCCCGATGATGAAAGCGCCTTGGCCCGGTTGCGCGAGTCGTGCCCATGGAAGGAGCACGAAGCGGAACTGGACATAAAGGTGGCGGAGTCCCTGCTGGCGGATCAGAACTTGTTTCGCAACGCCCTGGCTTTGGCCACGACTGCGGTCGCCGAACACCGTTGATGGGGGGGAACGGGGGCGCTGCCCCCTCTGCACCTGGGCCTCTTCCCTTTGTTCCTAATCAAAACTGGAAGTAGATGAACGGTGGCGGCGGCGCGTTGCGTCCAATCGCCAGCGGCACCGACAAAGCCAGCAACCCCAATGCCAGCGGCCACAGCCAACGCCGATTGCGCCCGCCAAAGGCAATCTGGTGCGAATTGGGCAGGGCGAAGGTGATCAGCGCCGGCAGAAGAAACGCCAGCCAACGGCCACCGCCAAGATGGTCAACCCCGCCGCTCAGGCTGAGCATACGGCCGAAATACAACCCGATCCGCTCCACGTTGTTGAGCGCAAATGGCACCCACAACACCGTAACCAGAATGAAGGTGCCAGCCACCGCCCAGGGCGCAGCGCGGCCACGACTTCGCCCTGATTTCTTGGCCAACTGCCGGCTGACGATCATTGCCGCGCCATGGCCGACCCCCCACAACACATAGCCCCAGCCGACTCCGTGCCAGAAAGCGCTGAGCACCATCACGACCATGATCGCCATGGCACCATGGCTGCGGAAGAATTGAAACGTGACCAGACGCAGATAGAGGTACTGACGAAAGAATTTGTACAGCGAAACATGCCAGCAACGCCAAAATTCGAAAATATTCCTGGATTTATAGGGCGAGATAAAGTTGCGTGGAAACTGAATGCCAAAGATATAGGCCACACCGGTCGCCAGATCTGAATAAGCGGAAAAGTCAAAATAGATTCTGAAGCTGTAGAGGAAGGCATTGTACCAGGCTTCAACCATCGACAAATCGGCCGAAGCTCTGAACAACTCGTTGTTGAGCGAGGTCAGCGGCTCGGCAATCAGCAGCTTCTTAGCCAACCCGATTGCCAGATAGGCGAAGCCAACTTTGATAAAGGTCAGCGACGGGCACAGAAACGGCTTGCGGTCGATCTGAGCGCACAGCATCCGATGCGGGACCAGCGGTCCGGCGATCAGGTGGGGGAAGAACAGCACGAAGAATAGGTAGCGAATGAAATTGGGTTCGCGGTCGCGGCCTTCGACCTGATCGACCACGAAACCGATTTGCTGAAAGGTGATAAAGGAAATGCCCAGTGGCAGGCCAAGCGTACCGAACAAATTGCCAGCCCCGGCTCCGGCGGTCGAAATCAAGCCGGTGGCGACGATGAACTTCAAGAAGAACAAATAGCCAACATTGATCGAGACACACGCCCACAGTTTCATTCTGGCTGGTACACCGGGCAGATTGGCGATCAGAAAATTAATTGTAACACTGGTAAAGACCACAATAAAATCTTGCGGATTCCATTGCATATAGAACGCGAACGAGATCACGATCAGCGTCGCCGCCGTGAGCAGACGATTACCCAAGAGATGGGACAAGCGCACGATCACCCAAGCCAGGGGAAAGAACCCGAACAGAAAAACCGCATCACTAAAAATCATGGTTCAGTCGCCGATCCTAATTATTCACGTTCCAGAGTCAATTATTTGGCTCTACGGTTTTTCTTTGCAGTTCTAAGATTGCAAAATGAAGAACTCGCTCCAAGCCAAGCGGGCCCAAATGGCCATGATGGTCGAGATAGACCTGATCATCATCCGGCAAAACATCGTTCATCAGCGTGGTCGCATCCGCCACCCGCACCCCCTGCACCCGTAACTCAGCCGCTGCCGCTGCCATTCTGGGCAGCAAGGTTCTATAGGGGCCACTTTCCTCGGCGATTTCTTCCGGTGAAACTTCGGGTGGATTGCGTCCAGACGGATGCAGCCACGGGCTGGGAACCAGCACTTCCAGGAACCGACCCCCGGTCACAGCCACCGCTGCCGCCATCATCGCCGATGACTGCTGCCAAGCGTACACAATCGCCTGGTCTTGATCGCGCTCGCCGGCCAGCAACGGTTGTGGCTGGTCGGTCTTGAAGTGGCTGGCCGTGGCCGCAGACTCAGTCCCCGCAGCAGCCACCCAGCCGGCTGCGGTGTTGCCAGCCTTATACAGCGCCCGATTCGCGACCACACAGGTCGCGGTCAGACACTCGGCCACCTGGGTCTGGCCACTCTGAGCGGCGTGGCGGAACAGCAGAGCCAGAATCCCGGCGGTGTCATGAGCCGCGTTCTGCTCCAGGCTACGGGTTAGCGTCGCCCAGGTACGCGACATCGGAAAGGCATAGGGCACGCCTTCCTGAAGATTAATTCTGCCGGCCACGGCTTCATTGCCGGCACCAAAATACAGGACCAGATCAAACTTCATGCCCATCGCAGCCAGATAAGAATAGATCAGCAGCGGCTGAGGCTGGCGATGCCCGCCCACCGCCAGATTGAGCAGCATCACGCGCTTGCCCGCCGCTTCCGGCAAACGGGCGATGTCCTGTTCGAACCAGGCTTCAGTCTGGGCCGCGTCGGCCAGCCCGCGCGCCACCGAATTACCGAACAGACCGACCAAGAACAGATCGGGATGACGCTCAGGCAGAATCGGAAAATCGCAGCAGAAATCGAACTTGGCGGCATAGGTGGCGCGCTGGCTGAAACCAAAGTTATTGGCAACCATGCCGTGAGCGTGAGCGAATTCGGGGGTATATTCGTGAATGAAGCCGAACCACGGGTGAATCTTGGTCACGAATTCCTTAATCACCGCCGCCGCCACCGGCCGGGTCCAAGCTTCGCTCAGGTGCAGCTTACCGTTCTCCAGCCACAGCAGGTAATTGGCCCCGGTTTCGAACAGCAGGACAGCGATCCCCAGGCCAATCCCCAGCCGGATGGCCTTGAAACAAGCACCGTACGCCACCTCAACCTCCCCACCAAGTCCGCGTCTTCCCCGACCACGCGACTCAGGGGGTAGCGCAACCACGGCGAATCGCCAAGGTTTTCTTGGAAATGGGGATGACCGGACGAGCCGCACGCCGAGGGCTGGATCCAGCCCGTTTTGGATTATACTTGTTCACTCGCCTTCCGCCTTCCGCCTGCCACCGACGGAGCGCTGCCCATGTCCCAGTCACGGCCCTACTTGTCCTGGTTTCTGCGATCCTTGCTTCTCGTTGTCGCCCTGGCCTCGCTGCCCCCAGCCGCCCCAGCCGCCCCAGCTGACAACGGCCCAGCCGTCCCGATTAACAACGGCCCAGCCGTCCCGGCGCGGGCCGTTGTCCGCACCGAACAAGGCGTATTCCTAACCGATGAAACCGGGAAGATCTTACAAACCCTGGTCGGCGACGGCGATAACGTCTGCGGCGCGGCGTTGTCGTCTGATGGCGCGCGGGTGGCGCTCGATCACTGCTCAAGTGAACTGGGGATACAGATTTCCGCCGCCGCTGGCGGCAGGCCGCTGATCCTGGCTTCGACTCCGCTCGGTGCCGCCAACGCCTTCGACGGCCTGGGCTGGATCGGGCCACAGGTGGTGTGGGCCTGGGGCCATATCGGTCCCCGCAGTGGCACCTTCGCCGCCTGGCGCCTGCCGGCCAATCCACAAAGCGACGAAGCCCCCCAGGTGGTGATCACCGCAGTCGGCGGCGCGTGCGTCCCGACACCAACCCTGACCGATGTCGCCTGCCTGGAAGATGCTTTGGTCAAGCCTGGCCCCGGCGATGTGGCCGAAGCCGAGGAACTGGTCCCAAACAGCCGGTTGGTCATCGGCAACCGCCAAGCGGTGTTTCCCCCCGAACGGCTGCCCGGGGAGCGCGATCTTTACCCCGGACCGGTGTGGAGTGCCGACGGTGCCCGGGTGGCGGTGGTTGAGCGCAGCGCACGCGGCAGCGTGCTGGTGGTGGTGGCGCGTGACGGCGGATCGTGGCGAGACCGACGCTTTACACTGCCGGCCAACGCGGGCAGAACCATGGCCCTGCGTTGGGAGGGGGCTACGGCGCTGGTGCTGACCGTGGCCGAAGACGCCACCAGCGGCACCCCCGACCACGCCTTCCGAGTGGCTACGGATGCCGCCGAACCGCGAGCCGAAGCGGTGCCGGTTCCCATCCCGGCATCGCGACCGGTGGAGGTTCTGACCATCCGCCATCCCGATGGCCGCCGCGAACCGGGCGAGGTCATGGATTGGGTGACTTTACCCAGACCGTAATCGGCCTGCTCAATCGTCGGCCAGCCCGAACACCTCAACCGGCTCCCGCTTGCCGCGCACCGGCTGAAGACCAAGCGAGAGTAGCCGGGTGCGACAGGCGCGGGCGAAGGCGGCCGAGGTCAGCACGGTCCGCTCCAGCCGTTTGCACAGGGTTTCGATTCGGCTGACCAGATTGACCGCCGGACCGATGACGGTGTAATCGAGTCGAGTCGCGGCCCCGACGTTGCCAAACATCACGTCGCCCAAATGCAGGGCGATGCCGAAATGCAAGGTCGGCTGGCCCCAGATGGCGCGCTCGATGTTAAGCCGGGCCATGCCGACCACCGCCTCGTCGGCGGCATCCAAGGCCAGGGCGCAGGTAAGGGCGTCGGCCTCGGGCGCTGCCGAGTCGCCAGCGAGAGGAAACATGGCCAGCACTGCGTCGCCGATAAATTTCAGAATTTCGCCGCCGCGCGCCTGCACCGCCCGATCCATGATCTCAAAATAGCCGTTGAGCAGCGCGATCAGGTCTTCGCGCTCCAGCCGGTCGGCCAGATTGGTGAAGCCACGCAAATCGCAATACCACAGCACCGCGCGCAGACTGCCGCCGGTACCGCGACGGATATCACCGGACAAAATTCGCTCGCCGGCCTGACGCCCAACATAGATATTCAACAGGTTGGTCGCCAGCCGACGCAACGCCAGCACTTCCAGAAGGGTAGACAACACCGGTAGAGTGCCGTCGATCAGATCAAGATCAGCGGTGGTGAAGCCGTCCGGATGATTGCTGGCGAAGGTCGCGGCATGGCGGCGACCACTGGAAAACAGCACCGGCCAAGCGGCGTAATCGGTTCCACCCAATCGGTGCAATTCGCCCAGAATCGGATACGGCCATGGCGGCACCATACGCCGGATCGGATGGCGCAGACCGTCGGCACCGTCATCAACAATCGCCGCCACCGGACTGTTGAGGTATTCGTGGGTAAATTCGTTGCCGTGAGTGCGCTCGATCTCCTCGACTCCATCCTGACCATGCCACCAGATATAGGTAATGGCGCGCAATTCAGGGTGCAACATGCGGATATTCCACGCCGAACGCCACAATGGAACCCCCTGGGCCACCAGCCGACGACAATAAGCGTCGATCAGCGCCGGGATGCCGCCGGGCAGCATTCGCGCTTGGTGGGTCAGCCAGTCGATCACCGCCAGCTTGGCAAAATGGGGCATGGCTCCAACCTCACAAGACAGAGTTGACTCGATAGCGCACACCCGCTCTTGATCCAGAGACGAATTCTGCCCACTTTACCCGTCCGCCGCCAGCCCGGACACCATCCCCCGGTCCCGGCGGCGAAAACAATCGCCCGTCCAGCGCCCCAACCGGACCCATGCGGAGCCTGCTATGTTCATTCAAACCGAAGAAACCCCCAATCCAGCCACGCTGAAGTTCCTGCCCGGTTGTCCGGTACTCAGCCAAGGTGGTGCCCTCGAATTCGCCACCGCCGCAGAAGCCAGCCGTTCGCCGCTGGCCGAACGCCTCTTCCAAATCAACGGCGTGACGGGGGTGTTCCTGGGGCTGGATTTCATTTCGATCACCAAATCCGGCGAACGCGACTGGTACCTGCTTAAGCCGCCGGTGCTGGGGGCGATCATGGATCACTTCACCTCTGGCCGCCCGATCCTGAACGCCGGAACCGAAGACGGCGCGGCCGAGGGTGCCGCCGTGGGCGACAACGCCGAAATCATCAATCAGATCATTGCGTTGCTTGACGAGCGCGTGCGGCCGGTGGTGGCGCGCGATGGTGGCGACATTACCTTCCACAGCTTTGAAGACGGCGTGGTCTGGCTGCGGATGCGTGGCGCCTGTTCCGGTTGCCCGTCTTCGACCGCAACCCTGAAGGCCGGAGTCGAAAATATGCTGCGACATTTCATTCCCGAGGTCCA
Organism: uncultured Gammaproteobacteria bacterium; assembly: GCA_963575695.1. GTDB lineage: Bacteria > Pseudomonadota > Alphaproteobacteria > Azospirillales > Azospirillaceae > CAUYTZ01. The sequence continues at coordinate 9,164 of CAUYTZ010000357.1, forward strand.
AGAAGTGCGCGCGGTGCGCTAACCTGGTCCCCCGACCAGGGCTTTGCCCTGGACTCACTTGATTTGGGACGAAATTCGTTGCCATCCCAACCGAGGTCACGATGATCAAAAAACTTGCGTTGCTGCTGGTGCTGGTGCTGCTGCTGGTTGCCGCCGAGGCCAGCGCCGACAGCCAACGTCTGACCTTCCTGCACGTCAATGATGTCTATGAAATCATGCCTCGGGATGGCATCGGCGGCTTGGCCGAACTGCAAACCCTGGTCCGCAAAGAACGGTCGGCGGCAACGCACAGCCTGTTCACCTTCGGCGGTGACCTGTTGTCGCCGTCATTGCTGTCGGGCCTGACTCGCGGTGCGCATCTGATTGAATTCATGAATCTTCTGGGTGTTGATGTCGCGGTGCCCGGCAATCATGAATTCGATTTCGGCCCGGACAATTTCATCCAGCGGCGACGCGAGTCCCGGTTTCCGTGGTTGATCAACAACATGATCGACGCCGAAGGCAAGCCGTACGGCGGCATGATCAACAGTTGGATCTACCGCCTGCCCCCGGCCACGCCAGCCACACCCGATCCGGCGAACCAATTCGGCGAGATCAAAATCGGCTTCCTCGGCTTGATCACCCCCGATACCGCAACCAGTTCCAAGCCGGGACCGTCAGTCACCTTCCAACCGGTGATTGAAACGGCGCAGGCCGCAGCGGCGGCGCTCCAGGCCGCTGGAGCGGACATGGTTGTGGCGCTCACCCACCTGCCGGTGGCCGAAGACCGCCAGCTCGCAACGGCGGTTCCGGCGATCGATCTGATCCTGGGTGGACATGATCACGACCCGATGGCGGTTTACGAAGGACCGACCCTGATCGTCAAGGCCGGCTCCGACGCCTTTTACCTGGCCGCGATCGAGATTGGAATCGAACGCACCCTGGCCAACAATGGCCGCAAACGGATCACGATTCACAATCAGGGCTTGCGCCTGATCACCACCCGCGGCGTGATTCCAGACCCGGAAGCGGCGAACCTCGCCCAACGCCAGCAGGCCCAACTGAATGCGGATATGTCCAAGCCTCTCGCCACGCTCACGATTGACCTTGATAGCCGGCGCGAAGGGGTCCGCAGCCGGGAATCCAGCATGGCCGACGTGATCGCCGACGCCATGCGCGCGGCAACCGAGGCCGAGGTCGCCCTGATCAACGGCGGCGGCGTGCGCGGCAACCGACTGCACCAGTCTGGCACACCGATCACGGTTGCCGATATTCTGAGCGAACTGCCATTCGGCGATGTCACGTTGCTCATGGAGCTTAAGGGCACCGACCTGCTGGCCACACTTGAAAACGGCCTTGGCAAGGTCGAAAGCGGCAGCGGCCGCTTCTTGCAGGTTTCCGGCCTGCGCATGGTGTGGGATGGGACCAAGCCGCCCGGACAGCGGGTGATCGAGCTCAGCATCGGCGGCAAACCGCTGGAGCCGGAGCGGGTCTACCGCGTCGCGGTGTTCGATTACCTCTACAGCGGCTCCGACGGCTTCGACAGCCTGCGCCACGGCAAACTGCTGATCGACGCCAGCGCCGCCACCCTAACCGCAACCCAGACGATCGAGTATCTAAGCCGCCATGGTGCCGGCCTAACCGTCGGCGACCGCATCATCCGGCGCTAACCAGCGACTGATTTTCCCCCAGCCAATCGGGAAATTGATCGCCCGGCATCGGCTTGGCAAAATAAAAGCCCTGGCCGATCGCGCAGCCGTTGCCGTCCAGGAAATTGGCCTGAGCGATGGTTTCCACCCCTTCCGCCACCACCTCCAGCCGCAACGAACGGCCCAAGGCGATGATGGTCTGGACGATCGCGGCGTCATCGCCATTCTCAACCAAATCGGTGATGAATGAACGGTCGATCTTGAGCGTGCTAATCGGCAGTTTCTTCAAATAGGCCAGACTGGAATAGCCGGTACCGAAGTCATCGACCGAAATCCGCACGCCGACTTCGTACAGGCGACGCATGATCATGATCGCCTGTTCGGAGTTGCTCATCACCGTGCTTTCGGTCAATTCAATTTCTAGCGCATTGGGCGGCAGACCGGAATCAGACAAAATCCCGAAAATCGTCTCGACCAGATTGGGTTGCAAAAACTGGCGCGCCGATAGGTTGACCGCCACCGGCAACGGCGGCAGCCCGGCCGCACGCCAGCGCTGGTTCTGCTCGCAGGCCGCACGCAACACCCAGGCCCCGATTGGTACAATCAAGCCGGTCTCTTCCGCCAGCGGAATGAAATCGAGCGGCGAAACCATGCCGCGCTTGGGGTGACACCAACGAATCAGCGCCTCCAGCCCCAGAATCGTGTGATTGGACAACGAAACCTTGGGCTGGAAATAAACCATGAACTGGTTGCGCTCCAGGGCCTGACGCAAGTCGGCCTCCAGATCCAGCCGTTCGAGCGCGCGTGTGGTCATGCTCTGGTCAAAAAAGCGGAAGGTGTTACGCCCCTCTTCCTTGGCCCGGTACATCGCGGTGTCGGCATTGCGCAGCATGGTGCGCGCGTCTTCGCCATCCTGGGGAAAGATACTGATGCCGATACTGGTGGTGACATGAACTTTGTGACCATCCAACTTGACCGGTTCCAGCAACTTGACGATCAAACGTTCGGCGACATGGGCGACATCGGCGGTCGAGGCGAAATCACCCAACACCAACACGAATTCGTCCCCGCCCAGCCGAGCGACGGTATCGCTGCGCGCGATGGCGTTCTGCAAGCGCTTGGCCACCGTCACCAACAGCCGGTCGCCGACATCGTGGCCCAGACTGTCGTTGACCAGTTTGAACCGGTCCAGATCCAAAAACAGCACCGCCACCCGGGTTAGATCACGCCGCGCCACCGCCAAAGCCTGTTCAAGCCGATCGAGCAGCAACAGCCGGTTGGGCAAACCGGTCAAAGCATCGTGATAGGCCTGATGCTTGATCCGCTCATCTTTCTGGTGCAGTTCGGTAATATCGGTGAACACCGAAACATAGCGCACCGGCAGACCGACCCCATCCAGCACCGCGCTGATCGTCTGCCATTGCAGATAGGCACCGCCATCCTTGCGCCGGTTCCAGATCTCGCCCTGCCAGCGACCGGTTTCGCGCAGTTCCGACCACATCCCGCGATAGAATTCGTCGGCATGATGGTCAGATTTAAGCAGGCGTGGGCTCTTACCAATTGCCTCTTCAGCCGAAAAGCCGGTGATGTCGGTAAAGGCGGGATTGACCGACAAAATAGTCCCGGCGGTATCTGTAATCAAAATCGCTTCGCTGATATTGAGAAATACACTGGCGGCCAGCCTTAGATCTTCGTCCACCCGCCGCCGTTCCGTGATATCGATGTAAGTACCGACCGCACGCAGCGGTTGGCCATCCGCAGTGCGCTTAACCACCTTGCCGCGATCGAGCACCCAGATCCAATTGCCGCTCTTGGTTTTGACCCGGTGTTCGGTCTGATAGGACGGCGCATTGCCGACCATATGCGCTTCAAGCGCACTGGTCACGCCCGGCAGGTCTTCGGGATGAATCAACCCGGACCAGGCACGAACATGCGGTTCGATTTCTCCCGGCAAGTAACCAAGCAACAACTCCCAGCGTGGACTAAAATGAACTGCACCAGAAGAAATATCCCAATCCCATAGCCCTTCATTTGATCCATCCAGGGCCAAATCCAGCCGTTCCTTCCCCAGCCGCAGCGCTTCTTGCGCCTGTTCTTCCGCCCGCAACAGCCAACAAATCCGCTCCGTGACCGAAATCGTGGCGATCACAATGACGCCCCAGATCAGCACAGCAATGGTCAGGCTCCGCCGCCACGGCTCCAGAATCGCTTCCTCGTCAAGCGCCGCCGCCGCCCCCCCCCCATCCCCAGCGAACGATTGGTCAAACGCCGTTCAGAGATTAGGCGCAACGCCTCATCGATTTGCGACGCCCCTTCCCGGCCGGCCCGTTCGGGCGGATAGGACGCGACGACCAGACGCAGCGCCTGATCGATGTTCCCCAGCACCTGTTCGGTATCAGCCTGATAGGCCAGCGACAAATCGCGGGTGGTGTCGCGGGCCGCGCGCAAAGTACCCTCACGCTCTACGATGATACCGTAGAAAATCAGCCCGGAAACAACCAGGATGAAGGCCGCGCAGGTGGCGTAAACCCAAGATTGCGGGGAAATCCGCCCGGACGGTGTGGACTCATCGGTCATGGAACTGTGAATAAGCTACCCACGCACTGTCCACGACCACGATAGTCGTAAACCGCATTCACAACCCTATCTTGTTCTTTTTACGGTGGCAAGCGCCAGGCTGGGGCAAGCGCTAGGCTGGATTGCTAGCGGTTGTCATTATTGGGGCGGTTATCGGATACGAAAATCACGAAAGAACGCCGTTAGCTCGGGTGCCGGCATCGGCCGGGCAAAGAAATAGCCTTGGGCCAGTTCGCAGCCGCACGCCCGCAACGCTTGATATTGAACCTCGTTTTCCACCCCCTCGGCGATAACTTTGGCGTTCAGTCCGTGGGCCATGGCGACGATCGCCTCGACCAGCTTCTGGCTTTCGCGGTTGCCGGTCACATCGGCCACGAACGAGCGGTCGATCTTCAGATAACCGATCGGTAGCCTCTTTAGATAACCAAGTGAGGAATAGCCGGTACCGAAGTCGTCGAGAGCAATCGCCGCGCCGGTTTCGGTCAGGGTGTTGAACACCTCGCGCACATGATCGACATTCGCGATCATCACGCTTTCGGTGATTTCAAAGATCATGTTACGGACCGGCCAGATCCGGCTTTCCACCGCTCGACGCAGTAACACCAGGATATGGTCATCATGGAATTCGCGTGCCGAAAGGTTCACCGCCAGATGGTGGTTGTAGTCGGCGCGCAGGACGCCGGCGATTTCGGCCTGCGCCGTTGGAATTAGCCATTCGGTGATCTTTTCGATCAGCCCGGTTTCTTCCGATACCGGAATAAAGCGGTCAGGCGGAAGCATACCACGGGTTGGATGGCTCCAGCGGACCAGTGCTTCCACCCCCACCGGCAAACCGCGCTGCAAATCGATGATCGGCTGATAGTGAATCAGGAATTCCTGATTGCGTAACGCCTTGACCAGATCAACCGCAATCCCCAAGCGCTCAATCGCCATCGGGTTGGCGCTGACCGAGAAGAAGGCGAAGCAGTTCTTGCCGCGTTGCTTGGCCTGATACATGGCCCGGTCGGCATTACTGAGCAGTACGGAAGGTGTATCGCCATCATCGGGAAACAAGGTGATCCCGATACTGCACGACAGCGCCGCTTCGTGGCGGCCGATTTCGATCGGCTCGGCCAGTTCGGTCAGAATCCGGCGGGTGATCGATTCCACTTCCAGCGGATCGCGAGTCCGGGGCATGACGATGGCGAATTCATCGCCGCCCAGACGGGCGACCGTGTCTTGCGGACGAACGCTGCGTGTCAGCCGGTGGGCGATTTCGATCAGCACATGGTCGCCGACATCATGGCCCAGGGTATCGTTAACCCATTTAAATCGATCGAGATTGATGAACAGCAGTGCGCCGCGACCGGCTTCGCGCCTGGTCTCATGGACCGCCTGCTGTAGACGGTCTTTGAACAGGGCCCGGTTGGGCAGGCTGGTCAGCAAATCCAGCGTCGCCTGCCGCAGAATCAGCTCTTCCGAGCGTTTGCGGCCGGTAATGTCTTGCGCGATGCCGTGATAGCGGATCAATTGCCCGGTGCCATCGCTTTCAACTTCGAAATCGAACAGGATATGGCGCACGGTGCCATCGGGGCGAACGATGCGGAATTCGGCCCGATTGTCGGCCTGCGGTGTGCGCAACAACAGCGCCAGCCGGGTCTGGTCATTGGGGTGGATGCTGGAAATTAGCGCATCCAGCGTCGGCGTAAAGCCCAAAGAGTCCTGCCCCCAGACGTTATAGAGCACCGGGGACCAGTCGCCGCGATCCTCCTTGGGAAGGTACTCCCAATAGCCGATTCTGGCCACCTCGCCAGCCTTATTCAGCCGCCGCTGATGGTCGCGCAACGCACTTTCAGAGCGCATACGCGGAGAAATGTCGCGAATCACCGCCAGCACCACAGCCTGCGCGGCTTCGGCCGGAGTTCCATCACCCGAGGCACCGCCAAGATCGAAGCCGGCGGTCACACACAGTCGCACATCCACCCAGGCATAGCTGCCATCACCACGACGAATGCGGCCGAACCAAATCACTGGGACACGAGAAGCCAGCGCCTGGCCAAAATCTCGGGTGAAGCTGGCGGCTTCTTCCGGATAAACCAGATACTCGGCAAAACATCGGCCCCTGATATCCCTGGCATCGCTGGCCAGTGTTTCATGCACGCTCGGCGAAACATAACGACAGACGCCGTCGCCATCCAGTAGCACAATCACATCCCACAGCACCCGCGCCAGATTCTGGACCAGCGCAGAAACACCGGGCTGTTCATCTTCCAGGAGCGAATCGAGTTCGAGGACGCACAAGTCCGAACACTCCGACTGGTGCAACCAGGGCAAAAAATCCGTCTCTCCCTCTCCGATGGCCAATCAAACAACAACCCACCGACCTGCAGGGCAAACGTCTGTATCTCTATACGGAGCAGGGTTTTGGTGATGCCCTGCTCTTTGTGCGTTATCTCCAACAACTGCGTGCGCAGGGTGCTGTGGGATGTGATTGTGCTACTGGATGGCGACGGCG